>CANDMD010000027.1 GCA_947385725.1 uncultured Lachnospiraceae bacterium
ACTCTTTCCCTACACGACGCTCTTCCGATCTGTTGACAAGGTGATGGCCAAGTCCAAAAGAAAGAGGGTTGCCACCTACAGCCTGGACAGGATTGAGATCCTGGCTCCTGTGAAAAGCTATCATCTGGACAATTTCGGACGAAGGGATAACGTAAAGGTGAAGGATTACAGTATCGGTGAGGAATTGCAGCCTGACCGCCGCTATGTGATGTACTACGAGGGCGGGGAGAAGATTCTGCTGAGTCCTTCCGAGGAAATGATCAAAGTCATGAAAAACGCGGCGCCCAGGAAGGTTTTCAATGATTAGGTCTGATTGCTCAATGAAATGAAGCGCATGATGAAGTAGGGAAAGAAACAGTTTTGACGGACTGTTTCTTTTTTTAGACTCCTTCTGGCCGCGCCTGTGGAGCTGAACTGTTACGCGGTTCTGTAACAGTTCAGCCTTCGGCCAAGCTGTTACGATGATGCACACAAAATGAGTTTTCAACTCATTTTGGCGCTTGCAAGTCTCGCAAAATTGCACAGGGCAGCAATTTTGACTTTGCGGTGCCGTATGGCTAGCTGTTACGCGGGAGGACTATATATCATGGAGTATTTACCTATACAGGAGTTCACGGATAAATGGAATATCAGCAGGAGGCGGATTCAGATACTATGTAGGGAAGGACGCATAAACGGCGCAAGGATGATAGGAAACATGTGGGTAATCCCTGAAAATGCAGTGAGACCCATCGATGCCAGAACTATTTCATTTATAATGTTTCCGGGTTAGAAAATGCGAATAAGATTTTAGATCCATGCGTAGGAGGCGGATATTTTCTTGTTGAATGCTTAGAATTTTTGTGTGACCAATGCGGGGAAGCAGGAAATTCTTTTATTGCTAAGGTAATATCGAATGCAGCCAGGCTATATGGATACGACATTGACTGCGATATAACAAGGATAGCGTTAGTGAATGTCAGGCTGCGGGCACTGGCAATTCTAAATCATAAGAATATTGAAGTATCATTTGAACTATGGGATCAGATATGTCCCAATATTTTTATGCCGTCAGCTTCTGATGATATCTGCGGATCACTGTCAACAGATAACAGAAGTGTCACTAATACGCTAAACGGTATTGCGACAGAAATGGATTGTGCCCTGGGAGAGGCAGACGTCGTTTTGACAAATCCTCCTTTTGCCACAATTAAAGGCATGCCTACAGATCAAAAAGATTTTATGAAGAAAAACTATCCGGATGCAAATTGCGATATGTGTGCCTCCTTTTTCTATGCTATTTACAGGATGTTGAAGCCTTCGGGTGCCTGTGGGATTGTATCTCAAAACTCATGGATGCATCTGAAAACATTTCAAAAAATGAGGAAAAGAATTACCTCACAATATTGTATACATAAGATAGTTAATCTGGGATCCGGCGCCTTTCGGGACTTGAGTGGTGAAAAGTCAAATATTTCACTGCTTATTCTTGGAAAAGAAATGAATCCTGATAACATGGTTGAAGTGTTGAAGCTGGATGAATTATCCCTGCAGGAGAAGATAAGGGCGGTTTCCGGGACCAGTAATTATAGCCGTATTGCACAAAAAGAAATTGACGGTGTGAATGGATATGATTTTTCTGAGAAAGGGACGCTGAATCATTTCGGTTTCAGTAAATTACTATATAAAGATATTGCGGTGCCGATGCAGGGAACTTCAACGGGAAATGCAAAAGAGCTGGTAGGATTTTTCTGGGAACATTTTGGTGACCCTGAGTGGGTCAGGGTCAGCAATGGCGGAGGATATTGTCGATGGCAGGGGTTGAATGACAGTGTTGTAAAATGGGGAGAAAATGGGGAGTACATAAGGGCACAAAAAGGATCGGCTCTCCGAAATGTGAAATATTTTCCTGTGACACAAATGGTTTTCAGTGATACAGGTACAGCCGGCTTGAATGTAAGAGTACTTCTGGATAATCAGATATTTATTGCATCTGGTCCTGGAATACGCATTACCAAGGGCAACAGGTATGCGCATATTGCGCTCCTAAATTCAAGACTGGCGGCATATTGCATAAAGATTATGTCGCCGAAGCTAACGATTGCCGCTGGATACATTGGACAGATTCCTATAACCGAAAACATTTTTTCCTCCGTGGTGTTGGAAAACAATGCCAGATTATGTATCGAATTAAAACAGAAGATATTGTCTGCCAGACCCAATAATCTGGAATATGATTCCTCATTTATCGGGAAAATGTCGAATGATCTGGAAACAGCGGCATGGGGAATGTTTAATGAAGATATCATGAATGAATTGCTAAAACTACAGATAGAGGGGAAAATAGATCGCTATATGATTGAAAGAATATAATGTCTCAAAAGAGAATGAAGCACAATTATCGTGCTGTGTAGGTGAATGTGCCTATTTTATCAATGGAGCAACAGATGTTGATCTGGGTAAGCTGGACAGATATATCGCCAAGCTTTTAGATGCCTCCTGTACTTTGAAACGAACAAGAACATCAAAGAGTTCCCTTGGATGTGATGGAATGATAGAATATGCTGCAAAGGATCTGTGCATTAATCCGGAAATAATTGTCAGGAAGATACAGGAAGATCCATCGGTCATGAAAAGAGTACTGAAAAAATATAAAATGATGATCTTACATAACACTGTACTTGACTATCTTGGGTATAACACAAGCGACGGGGTTACGGTAAGCAGCTGTCGTGCAGATGAGGTAATAAAATTCCTGACTAATAAATTTGGTGACAGGTTTGAATACGGGACGTGGCTGGAAGAAGCTTTTAATCTTATCCACAGAGAGATATTTAAGGAAATTCCCTATTTAGTATACGAGAATGGAGCGATTCACAAACATGATAATCCAATTGCAGGATAAAATTGCGAAATATATCACTAGGAATGCACCTCTCTCTGATTGGAGAGACATAAGGGAACATTATGCCAGATATTCCTACCTGGCTTTTATGTGCCTCATAGCGGAAAGTATAAGTCCTGATTTTGAGGTGAAAAGTATAGGAGATATATTATGCGATAACCGCCTGGAAGATAGGGATGTAGTGAATTATGTCTTATCGACCGGAGATGCTGTGAATTTTATTTGTGAAGTCATGAACCTTGTCAGGGAGCAGGAGATTAGGGATATCAATGAAATTTATCAGGGATTTTTAGCGGGGGATTTTGTCCTTAAGGATAAGGTTGTTTCCTTTGATGGGAGCAAGAATAACCGTGACATTCTTGGATCTTATTATACACAGGAGAGCTTTGCGTTTGAAATCACCAAAAAAGCGATAGAAGATTACTTTAAAGAAAACAGTAATGTGAATGTCAGAATAGCGGATTATTCCTGTGGAGGCGGCGCATTTTTAGTATCTGCCTGTAAAGTATGCTTGGAAAATGAAATTGTTCCCCGGAAGGATATGGACGTCGTGGTTGGAAATCCTCCATGGGAAAAAATAAGATTTGAAGAAAAAAAATTTTTACATCACTTTGCACAGGGAGCGGATATAGGAACTAAGGCAGAGAGGGATCTTTTTTTACAGGGATCTTCCCAGGCCAATAAGGAATATTATTTTAATTTTTTGGATGATTATGAGTCAGCAAAAGCCGCAATTAGAAAAGATCCCTGTTTTGATATGTCCAGCTGTGGAGAATTAAATACATATGCATTATTTACAGAACTGTGCCTGAATTCTTTAGGTGAAACAGGCAGAGCAGGAATTATTGTAAAAACGTCTTTGGTTAAAATGCCTGTATACAGCAGTTTTTTTAGACAATTGACCGAAAGTGGCGCTTTATATGAATTGTATTTGTTTGTAAATCGTAAAAAGATTTTTTGTATTGATTCAAGAGAAGAATTCTCAGTGGCATTTTTGAAAAGCAAAAACAAGGGGCAGCTTAGGCTGGCCTTGAATCTGGATAATTTTGAAGACTTTGGAAATAAAGAAAAAATATGCATATCTTATCAGCTGTTAAATAAATTAAATCCGGAAACGGGTATGATTCCTAATGTAAGTTCGGATGAAGAGCTGGAGTTTTTGATGTCAATATATAAAAATCATAAGGTTTTCGGATTGATTTACCCGGAATGTAGATTTGGGCGACTGGTACATTTGACGAATCATTCTGGAAGTATTCTGAAAAGGGAAGAAAAGGGATATCTTCCGATTTATGAAGGTAAGTTTATCGAAATATATACTGGTAAGTTTGCCACCTTTAAAGGCATGTCTGATTCAGAAAAATACAAAAATAAAGCAACAGCAAGATTGATTGAAGATGTGGATGGGTGCGAATACCCTCAGTCAAGATTTTATATCCAGAACGAAGTATGGGAAAATCTTTCCAGAAATTTTGCCGGTGATTATGTCATTGCATGGAGAAGTCTGACATCAGCGACAAATAGAAGAACGATGCTGGCTACGTTTCTGCCGTTAATGCCAACCTGTCAGTCAATACAGCTCCTGCAGCTGCCAAAAGAAAAAATGCTTCATATATTGGCGCTGTTTAATTCCATTGTATTTGATTATATAGTGAGGCTTAAAATGGCAGGATTAGACTTGACACAGACAATAATTAAACAGATTCCGGTGCCTGATGAGGTAAGTTACAGTAAAATTATTACATTTAAGAAAATCGAGGCAACGATCGAAGAACATATAAACAGCAGGATTAGAGAACTATATAAATCGGATGGCAGAATCATCGGATTATTTAGCAATGTTGAAGCATATGAGCTTCAGCCGGGAAAAACCAGAAAGGAAATAATAGCGGAAATAGATTCATTGGTAGCAATATTGTATTCCGTTGATGAGGAACAACTGCGGAAAATTGCTTCTACTTTTACAAAATATTATAGCAGAAAAGAGGTAGAGAGGCTGTTCTAAGCGCCTCCCTGCCTGCTTTCAAATCATCCCATATGCTTTAGAAGAAGCTCCGCTGCCATTTCTTGCCCATACGCGGCTGAGCGATTTTATTCTATCTAATTCTTTTTCGTCCAAAAGCGATAGCACATAATAGTCTGTAGTGATTTTTTCAAAGATAAGAATTTTGTGTACAAAATCTCCCCGATTACCGCATTTTGATAATTCGTCGGATTTGTCATTTGGAGATCCCTTTAACTGAATGCGCCAACTTCCATTACCTGGAGTAAACTTTATTGTGGAAGGGAAATAGTCCCGACCTGAATAATTAATGGTAATATTCTTTGTTCGAGAAATGTCTTCGGGATCAATGTCAAAAAACCTGATGCCGCCATACATCCGTCTTTGGTCCGGATATTCATAAGGAGTTCCAACTACTGAGCCGGCTTCTATTTTGCCAAGCTTTGACAGATCAAGGATATTTCTGGATCCGCCTGTGGACTCTCGCATTTCAAACCAAAACTGTTCATTTGTAAATGCCGGAAAGGGATTTACAATAAAATCTGTGTCGGGTTCTTTGGACCTGGTGAACGGTCTATGAGGCTTTGGAACAGAAATTACGGTGGGAATGGGGATGTTCTCTGTCCCGAACAATGGATTTTTCTTTCGCCTTGCTGTCTGAGCAACTCTTTTATTGACAGTACTCATTTTCTGCGTGATTTCTTTGGAGATATAATTTGCGTTGAGCAGGGTGTTTATGTCCTCAAGGGAATTGATTCTGACGGCACAAGAGTAGGAAGAATCTGTATATTTTGCCATAAGGGTATTTATAGGTTCGAGCTCATTGCCTTGATCCGGAAGGTCGTATGTCTGTATGGAGCAGCTTTCAAAATTAGTCCAGAGTCCGCCGCCGGTGAGATTATTGGATCCGACAGCACACCATGCTTTTTCGGTGTTTGCCAACAAATATATTTTACTATGGTAGGTAGTTGAGAAATTTTCTGAGTGAATGACGTACAACTCATCACATAATTTGTATAGGTTTAATAAGGCTTCGTAAGAAGTCCCATCAAGGTAACCAGGTAATTATGACATAAAACCAGACCAATCTGTATGAAAATGTATGGAAAATCTATGGACTTTGAAATATACTTTTGGAATGCATTTTTTTACATTTTATATGTTGACAGTACAATTAATCTCTGATAAACTCATTTGAACAATCAGATTGTTGTTCGGAGTTGATTTGATGTACTCCGGCGCAGCTTTGGAGAGATAACACTGGAGGAGGAAAGGAAATGGGACAGATTATCGGTGAAGGCATTACTTTTGACGACGTGCTGCTGGTGCCTGCGTATTCGCAGGTCGTACCGAATCAGGTGGATCTGACCACCTGGCTTACAAAGAAGATCAGGCTGAACATTCCCATGATGAGTGCGGGAATGGACACAGTAACGGAGAACCGTATGGCGATTGCCATGGCGAGGCAGGGCGGTATCGGCATTATCCACAAGAATATGTCCATTGAAGCCCAGGCGGAGGAGGTAGACAAAGTAAAACGTTCTGAAAACGGTGTTATCACAGATCCATTTTCATTGACTCCCGAACATACACTGGCGGACGCGGATGCCCTGATGGGTAAGTTCCGTATTTCCGGTGTTCCTATCACAGAAGGCCGCAAACTGGTAGGTATTATTACCAACCGTGATTTGAAGTTTGAGACCGACTTCACGAAAAAGATCAAAGAATCCATGACCAGCGAGAATCTGATCACCGCTCCCGAGGGTATTACCCTGGAGGAGGCAAAGCAGATCCTGGCTAAGGCAAGAAAAGAGAAGCTCCCCATTGTAGATAAAGATTTTAACTTGAAGGGTCTGATCACCATCAAGGATATTGAGAAGACCATCAAGTATCCCCTGTCAGCCAAGGATTCCCAGGGAAGGCTGCTCTGTGGCGCGGGCGTGGGTATCACTGCCAATGTGCTGGACCGCGTGGCGGCGCTGGTGGACGCGAAGGTGGATGTGGTGGTTCTGGACAGTGCCCACGGCCATTCCCAGAACGTGCTGAACTGCCTGCGTATGATCAAGGAGAAATATCCCGACCTCCAGGTGATCGCCGGAAATGTGGCTACTGCGGCGGCGGCGAAGGATCTCATTGAGAACGGTGCGGATGCGGTGAAGGTCGGCATCGGCCCCGGCTCCATCTGTACCACCCGTGTGGTAGCAGGTATCGGTGTACCCCAGATCACGGCTATCATGGATTGCTATGAAGTGGCCAAAGAGTACGGGGTTCCTATTATTGCGGACGGCGGCATTAAATATTCCGGAGATATCACAAAGGCTATCGCCGCAGGCGGAAGCGTATGCATGATGGGAAGCATGTTTGCGGGCTGTGAGGAGAGCCCCGGAGAATTTGAGCTGTTCCAGGGCAGGAAATATAAGGTTTATCGTGGAATGGGTTCTATTGCGGCCATGGAGAACGGCAGCAAGGACCGCTATTTTCAGGAGAATGCCAAGAAACTGGTTCCCGAGGGTGTGGAGGGACGCGTGGCTTACAAGGGAGATCTGGAGGACACGGTATTTCAGCTGCTGGGCGGCCTTCGCTCCGGCATGGGCTACTGCGGTGCCCAGAATATTGAGGAATTGAAGCAAAACGGTAAGTTTGTCAAGATTTCCGCGGCTTCATTAAAAGAAAGCCATCCTCATGATATCCATATCACGAAAGAGGCTCCCAACTATAGCGTGGATGCCTGAGCAGACAGGTAAAAATGCGGACGCATTTCCATGAGGAGTGCGTCCGTCATTCTACCTTATCTCTTCACCACAGTCAAACACACAGGCGTCCAGGGATCGTGATATCTCCGACAGTTTCTTTATGATTTCATCCGAAGAGCTGTCGCAGCCAATCTTTCCTTCTTTATATAAAATCTCACAGGATTTCCTGTAGACCGCTCTTCCGGGAATTTTAAAGTGCATCGGCGCGCGTGTCAGCGGGTTTATTCCCTGTCCCTGTTCGGAAAGTAATAATTCTCTATCTGATTTCACATAAGCCTTCCACTCTTCCAAAGTGATTTCTTTCCCTGCTCGTTCAATATACAGATCCATGCCTTTTTCCCCCTTGTGGTTTTTACCTATTATACCACTTTTATAAAGAATATTGAGCGGAACTGTTACCTGTATCCACTGTATTTCTGCTGAAAAGTATTGCATATTTCAGGCAAACCGTGTAAGATTTTCAATAGGATACTATAACGGAAAAGAGTTGCCGGGGAACTGGATTTCGGAAACTCAGTTCCTGACAAAACGGAGGAAGAGTATGTTATCACTGGAACAGGAATTAAAAAGCAATTCGTACCCCGGAAGGGGAATCGTGATCGGGAGATCTGCGGACGGGAAACAGGCAGTCACAGCCTACTTTATTATGGGAAGGAGCTCCAACAGCCGCAACCGTGTGTTTGTGGCGGATGGTGAGGGAATCCGTACCAAGGCTTTTGATCCTTCCAAGCTGGAAGATCCCAGCCTGGTCATCTATGCGCCGGTTCGTGTGCTTGGAAACAAGACCATTGTCACTAACGGTGACCAGACAGATACCATTTATGAGGGTATGGACAGGCAGCTTACTTTTGAGCAGTCCCTCCGCAGCAGGGAATTTGAACCCGACGGCCCCAATTACACACCCCGCATTTCCGGTATTATGCATATAGAGGGCGGAAAATACAATTACGCCATGTCCATTTTAAAGAGTAATAACGGGGATCCCTCCACCTGCATCCGCAATACCTTTGCCTACGAAAATCCAAGGGCCGGAGAGGGAAGGTTCATCCATACATATATGCATGACGGGAATCCTCTGCCCAGCTTTCAGGGTGAGCCGAAGGAGGTGGCGGTAGACCAGGATATCGATGCTTTTACGGAGATGATCTGGAACAGTCTCAATGAAGATAACAAGGTATCTCTGTTCGTCAGATACATCGATATTGAGACCGGGAAATATGAGACCAGGATCGTAAATAAGAACCGGTAAAGCAGAATGAATATAGAAAACAGACACCAGACAAAATTACAACAGGAGCATATGTCATGAAAGAGATAGAATTAAAATACGGATGTAATCCTAATCAGAAGCCTTCCCGAATTTATATGGAGGACGGGAGCGAGCTCCCTGTGACCGTGCTGAACGGCAGGCCGGGATATATCAATTTCCTGGACGCCTTCAACGGCTGGCAGCTGGTAAAGGAATTGAAGGAGGCAACGGGGCTTCCGGCGGCAGCTTCCTTTAAACATGTTTCCCCCGCGGGAGCGGCGGTAGGCCTTCCCCTGGACGATACACTGGCGAAGATCTACTGGGTGGACGATCTGGGAGAACTGTCCCCCCTTGCCTGTGCTTATGCCAGGGCCAGGGGGGCGGACCGGATGTCTTCCTTTGGGGACTTTATCGCCCTGTCGGATGTCTGCGATACCGATACCGCAAGGCTGATCAAGCGGGAGGTGTCCGACGGTGTCATTGCCCCCGGCTATACGGAGGAGGCGCTGGAGCTGTTAAAAGCGAAGAAGAAGGGCAATTACAATGTGATCCGGATCGACACTTCATACATTCCGGCAGAAATTGAAAAAAAACAAGTGTATGGTATCACCTTTGAGCAGGGTCGGAACGAACTGGATATCGATGGCGGCCTGCTCTCCAATATCGTCACACAGAATAAGAAGATTCCTGAGAAGGCGCTGATTGATATGAAGATTGCCCTGATCACCCTGAAATATACCCAGTCAAATTCCGTGTGTTATGTAAAGGGCGGGCAGGCCATCGGCATCGGTGCAGGCCAGCAGTCCCGCATCCACTGTACCAGACTGGCAGGCCAGAAGGCGGACAACTGGTTCCTGCGCCAGTCTCCCCAGGTGATGGGACTGCAGTTTGTGGACGGGCTGGGCAGGGCGGACAGGGATAACGCCATTGACGTATATATGGGCGATGAATGTATGGATGTGCTGGCGGACGGCGTATGGGAGCGTACTTTCAAGGTGAAGCCTCCCGTGTTTACCGGGGAGGAAAAGCGCGCATGGCTGGATAAAATGCAGGATGTGACGCTGGGAAGCGACGCCTTTTTCCCTTTCTCCGACAATATTGAGAGGGCTTACAAGAGCGGTGTGAAATATATCGCCCAGCCCGGCGGTTCCGTGCGGGACGACGCGGTCATCGAGTGCTGTGACAAGTATCAGATGGTGATGGCGTTTACAGGGATCAGGCTGTTCCATCATTAGAAAAGAAAGGAATTACAGATGAGGCTTTCGGATCTTGATAAATTCAATCGTATAACGATCCAGTGCCATGACAATCCGGACGCAGACACCCTTGCGTCCGGATATGGTCTTTACTGCTTTTTCCAGAGCAGGAATAAGCAGGTCAGGCTGGTGTACAGCGGCAGGAACCGGATCCAGAAATCAAATTTGAAGCTGATGGTGGAGAAGCTGAACCTTCCGGTGGAGTATATTCCTGTGGAGCAGGCGGCGTCCCTGGCTGTGGAAGGGCTGCTGGTCACTGCGGACTGTCAGTATGGCGCAGGGAACGTGACTAGGCTGGCGGCGGAGAATGTGGCCATCATCGATCATCATCAGGTGGAGGTGGAAGCCACGGAATGGACGGAGATCCATCCGGGTCTTGGCAGCTGCGCTACCTTGGTGTGGAAGCTGCTGACCGAGGAAGGGTTTGAGATCTGTGATGACAAGGGACTGGGGACAGCGCTGTATTACGGACTGTATTCCGACACCAATCAGTTTTCGGAGCTTCAGAACCCGCTGGATATGGATATGATCGATGAACTTCCGGTGAACAACAGTCTGATCACCCTGTTCCGAAATTCCAATATATCCCTGAAAGAGCTGGAGATAGCGGGGATTGCCCTGATCCGCTACAGCTATAATGACGATTATGAGTTTGCGGTCATTAAATCGCAGCCCTGTGACCCGAATATTCTGGGGCTGATCAGTGATTTTCTGCTGCAGGTGGACGCCATAAAGACCTGCGTAGTGTTTAACGAGGTGGGCGACGGGTACAAATTTTCGGTGCGGAGCTGTGTCAGGGAGGTGAACGCCAGTGAGCTGGCCGCTTATCTGGCGGAGGGCATGGGTTCCGGCGGAGGCCATTATGAAAAGGCTGGCGGCTTTATCAGCCTGCGCCGCTATGAAGAGAAGTTTCCCACCATGCATACGGAGGGGTACTTCAATAACCGTATGACGGAATATTTTGACAGCTTTGAAGTCATCTATGCCGAGAATTATGAGGTGGATCTGGGAACCATGAAGCCCTATCTGAAACGGAAAATCCCTGTGGGCTATGTAAAGGCGGATGAGATCCTTCCGGTGGGTACGCTGATCACTATCCGCACCCTGGAGGGGGATGTGGACATGAAGGTGGAGGAGGACCTCTATATCATGATCGGCATCAAGGGAGAAGTCTACCCCAACCGCCGCAGGAAGTTCCTGGAATCCTACCGCACCCTGGATCAAAGGTACAATGAGCGGGAGACCCTGGGCGCCACAGAGTATTCCCCCACTGTCAAAAACAGGGAGAACGGGCAGAATCTGCCCCTGACCGACTTTGCCAGAATGTGCGTTCCCACAGGAGAGATCCATATCCATGCCAGGCCGCTGGAGAAAGGGGTAAAGGTTTTCACTGCCTGGGACAGGAACAAGTATATGCTGGGCAGGCCGGGAGATTATCTTGCGGTCCGCAGCGATGACCTTCACGACGTCTATGTGGTGGAGCGGGATATCTTTGCAAGGAGTTATGATGAAATACAGGTATGATGCCTTTATCAGTTACCGGCATACGGAATTGGATCAATTTGCGGCGGAAAACCTTCATCGGCAGATCGAGGCGCAGGCTGTTTCGCTGGAGGCCTTACGTCTCCTGGAGCGGGGAGACAGGATCCGCGCCATCGAGACGGCGGTCAGCGCAATGACGGAGTATGAGGGTATGAGACTGCCCTGCACTCCGTAAGCGCAGTATGCGCTTACGGAAAGCCTTCACACATATGATAACGGAAGTTATATAAAACCCCGCAGGCAGTTAAAAACAGCAGGCGTTATCTATAGCATGGCTCTGTCTCCGGACCGCGGGAAGCTGCTGACTTACGATGAATCCGGCACTTTGACTCTCTGGGAGCTTTCCACGGGGAGGGTGCTGCTCGTCAGGGAAGACTGTGAGAGCGCCATAGGGGATAACAGTACGTTTGCGTTTCTTTCGGGGGACAGGTTCGCCTATGAAGACCAGTCGGGCAGTGTCATGATATGTGACATGGAAACAGGGGAGACATCGCTGTTTCTGGAGAAAGCCCTTCCTTCGGAGTTGACATCTGATCCCGGGGGGAATTACCTGGCGGTCAAGAGTTTTGGACAGATCAGGGTCTATGCAGGTGATTCCCTGGAGGCACTGGGCTCCTATCAGACGGAAAATACCTATGCGTCCAGCGGCAGGCTGCTTTTCAGGGGGGAAGATCCAATGCTGTTTTTCCAGGTGCCTGTGGGCGGCGAAGAGGAGCGGGAGGAAAGGGATCTTGTGGTATGGCATCTCTCCACAGGGGATCAGTGGAGGATCTCCATGGGTCTGCAGCGGGTTGCGGATGTGGAGATCGTGGGAGATACGGTTTATGTGCTGGACAATTACGCCGGGGAAATCATTATGTGTGCGGAGTCAGCTACGGCTATATGCTCAACCCTGATTTTCATCTGACAGGCATCATTGAGAATCTGGCGGCGCTGGATCAGGAGCAGGACAGACTGATCGTGGGCGGGAGAAACGGGAAGCAGTATGCAATTTCTATCTACTCCCCGGAAGAATTACTTGCTAAGGCACAGCCAGGTGTGCTATATTAATAATAGTGCCATTCCGGCAGGGAAAATTGTGAGTGAAAAGAGGACAGGATGATATAGATGAGTGAAGTGGAATCAAAAAATTTTATTGAAATGATCATTGAGAAGGATCTGGCGGAGGGCGTTTACGATACCGTCAACACCCGGTTTCCGCCGGAGCCTAACGGCTACCTTCACATAGGGCATGCAAAGTCAATTCTTGTCAATTACGGACTGGCCTGCAAATACGGCGGCAAGTTCAATATGCGCTTCGATGACACAAACCCCACCAAAGAGGATGTTGAGTTTGTGGAATCGATCAAAGAAGATGTGCAGTGGCTGGGGGCGGACTGGGAGGACCGGTTGTTTTTTGCTTCCGACTATTTCGGACAGATGTATGAGGCGGCGGTTAAGCTGATCAGGAAGGGGAAGGCTTATGTGTCCGATCTGACCGCGGAACAGATCAGGGAGTACAGGGGATCCTTTACGGAGCCCGGCAGGGAAGATCCCGGCAGGAACCGTTCCGTGGAGGAAAATCTGCAGCTGTTCGAGAATATGAAGGACGGAAAGTACGCCGACGGTGAAAAGGTGCTGCGGGCCCGCATCGATATGGCATCCCCCAATATCAACATGAGGGATCCTGTTATCTACCGCGTGGCTCATATGACGCATCACAATACAGGGGATCAGTGGTGCATTTATCCCATGTATGATTTCGCCCATCCCATCGAGGATGCCATTGAGGGGATCACCCATTCTATCTGTACGCTGGAATTTGAGGATCACAGGCCGCTGTACGACTGGGTGGTGAGGGAACTGGAATATCCCCATCCCCCGAAGCAGATCGAGCAGGCTAAGATGTATTTGAAGAACGTTGTCACAGGCAAGAGGTATATCAAGAAGCTGGTCCTGGAGGGCAAGGTGGACGGCTGGGACGATCCCAGGCTGGTGTCCATCGCCGCGTTGAGGCGGCGCGGTTACACGCCCGAATCCATCCGGATGTTTGTGGAGATGTGCGGTGTGTCCAAGGCGCAGTCCGTTGCGGATTCCGCGGCTCTTGAATATTGTATCCGTGAGGATCTGAAGCCGAAGGCGCCCCGCTATATGGCGGTGCTGGATCCCGTGAAGCTGATCATCGACAATTATCCCGAGGGTCAGACGGAAATGGTGACCGCCGTGAATAATCCTGAGAACGAGGAACTTGGTTCCAGGCAGATGCCCTTTGGCAGGGAGTTATATATCGAGAGAGAGGATTTCATGGAAGAGCCGCCGAAGAAATATTTCCGTATGTTTCCCGGCAATGAGGTTCGTCTTATGAATGCCTATTTCGTGACCTGTACCGGCTGTGTCAAGGATGAGCAGGGAAATATCACGGAGATACACTGTACCTACGATCCCGCGTCCAGGGGAGGGAACAGCCCCGACGGAAGAAAGGTAAAGGGCACGATCCACTGGGTTTCCGCCCGGGAGGCCGTGAAAGCGGAGGTTCGCCTTTATGAGAACCTGATCGACGAGGCGACAGCGGATGAGAAAGGCGCTATCTACAGTGAGGAGGGGGAATTATACCTGAATCCCAACTCACTGACCGTCCTGAGAGATTGCCGGTTGGAGCCCGCCTTTGCGGAAGCGGAGGCATATGACCGCTTCCAGTTCGTGCGGCAGGGATTCTTTTGTGTGGATGCTAAGGACACAAGACCCGGCGGGTTGGTGTTTAACAGGATTGTTTCCTTGAAAAGTTCATTTGTGTTACCTGGTACATCGGTTCGCAAATAACTGCACCAATCGCTCGTCTGCTTTTCTGAGTGATTGGTCCGGTTATTTGTAGATGTACAGACAGTACCGAAAAACAAATGGCGGTACTGGAAAAGTGTATGTGGAATTGGATATAGGAGGATTTGATTATGAGTTTACTGTCCGGATTGGGAGGACTGGGTCTGAATGGCCTGGAGGATTTGGATATTTATGGAGAGGCCGAGAAAGCGGAAGCCAAGAAGAAGGCTCAGGAGCCTGTCAGGATCGAGGAGAAGGATCTGATCTATGAAAAGGTCTTTAAATGCCCCTGCTGCGACGGAGACATTCCCACCAAGATCATGAAGACGGGCAAGGCGAAGCTGATCGGCACAGATCAGGATCTCCGGCCCCGGTATGAAGGGATCGATGCGATAAAGTATGACGCAGTACTTTGTCCGGCATGCGGTTATACGGCGCTTACAAGATTTTTCCCTAATCTCACCAGTGCGCAGGCGAAACTGATTAAGGAGACGATCAGCGCGAAGGTAAAGATTCCGCAGTACAAGGACGAAACATACAGCTATGAGGAGGCGGTGGACAGATATCAGCTTGCCCTTGTCAACGCAGTGGTAAAGCATGGAAGAGCCAGCGAGAAAGCGTATATCTGTCTGAAGAGCGCATGGCTTATGAGGGGCTACCGGGAGTCGGTGACGGATACAGAGAAGGGAACTCCGGAACTGATGTCCGAATTGAAGGCAAAGGAAGAAGAATATATCCAGAATGCGTATAATGGTTTTGTGGAGGCGCGTCAGAACGAGGGCTTCCCCATGTGCGGCATGGATGAGGTCACCATAGACTATCTGCTGGGAGTGCTGGCCGCGCATTTAAAGAAGTATGATGTGGCGAGCCGCATGGTTGCTTCGATCCTGACCTCCACTACCGCGAATAACCGCATGAAGGACAAAGCCAGGGATTTGAAGGAACAGATCATGATACAGATAAAGAACAATAAGTAAAATGTATGATTTGACGATAGAACTGTGTGCAGACAGTGATAAATGCCTGTATGAACAGATATATGACTATATCAAAGCAGAGATCAGGGATGGGAAGCTTCTTGCGGGCGAGAGGCTTCCCTCTACGCGTTCTCTGGCGGAATATCTTCAGGTGGCCCGCAGCACGGTGGAATATGCTTATGAGCAGCTTCTCAGCGAGGGATATATAGAATCCAGGCCGTACAGGGGTTACTTTGTCTGTGCCATGGAAGAATTATTCCGCATGGAGGAGCCGGGGAAGCCGTATGTAAGGGAGCAGGAAAGTCCGGATCAGGCACGACCGGGGGAAGTGTGGGAGTATAACTTTTCCCCCCATGAGATAGATATGTCAGGCTTTCCCTTTGGCGTCTGGAAGAAGATCACCAAAAATATACTGACCTACGGGAACAGCGATCTGTTTGCCAGGGGTGAGGCACAGGGAGATTATGACCTGCGTGAGACCATCAGCAGATACCTTCACTCCTCCAGGGGAGTGAACTGCCGGCCGGAACAGATCATTGTGGGAGCGGGAAACGATTATCTCCTGATGCTTCTGGAGAAGATCCTGGGGCGGCATGTGCGTATTGCCATGGAAAATCCTACCTATATCCGTACTTATCGCATTTTTCAGTCCTTTGCCTACGATATTGTGACGGTGGACATGGATGAGAGCGGAATGCGTCCTGACCGTCTGACAGAAGAAAATGTCCGGGCGGCCTATGTGATGCCTTCCCATCAGTTTCCCATGGGTACGGTAATGCCCATCGGCCGCCGGATGGAGCTTTTGAAATGGGCGTCTGGGGCGCCGGACCGCTACCTGATCGAGGATGATTATGACAGTGAGTTCCGCTATTATGGCAAGCCGATCCCTGCCCTGCTGGCGTCGGACAAGCAGGGAAAAGTCATTTATATCGGAACCTTTTCCAAGGCCATCGCACCGGCGATCCGGATCAGCTTTATGGTGCTCCCCCGGCCGCTGCTGGAGCGCTACAGGGCAGAGTGCTCTTTCTACTCCTGTACGGTGTCCAGGATCGACCAGAGAATCCTGAATGAATTTATCAGGGACGGGTATTTTGAACGTCACCTGAACAAGATGAGGAAAATATACAGGGCAAAGCAGGAACTGCTGCTTCGCTGCCTGGAGCCGTTTCAAAGGGAATATACGATCTCCGGCGAAAACACGGGGCTGCATCTGATCCTTACCGCAAAGGGGGATGTGACCGAGGCGGAACTGCTTGAAAGGGCGGGACGGGAGGGCGTAAAGGTCTACGGACTGTCCGAGAGCATGGTGGAAGAATCCAACAGGAAAGCGACAGTGCTCATTGGATTCGGTGGCTTGACCCGGGAACAGATCGCGGAGGGAATGGTGAGACTGCAAAGGGTGTGGCTGTAGGCCTCCTGTGGCTGACGCAATGCGGAAATGAGGTTTGGAAATGACTGCAATTGAGAAAAAAATAGTGAATTTTTTTGAGGAACACCTGGGTATTTTTATGGTGGGTGCAATTACAGTATTAGGCATAATGATCCGTTATGGACTTCGAAAATTGAGCAATATGGATGTGGAGCAGTGTCTGATCCCCTGGTATAATGATATCAGGAATAGCGGAGGATTTAAGGCGCTGGGAAAACAGGTGGGAAACTATAACATGCTGTATCAGACATTGATAGCATTTCTGACATACTTGCCCATCGACGCCTTATATGCGTATAAGATTTCCTCTGCCATATTTGATTACATCCTTGCTGCGGCGATAGGAATGCTGGTATATCGGTATTCGGATAGAAATCGGAGATGGAGGGGAATCATTGCGTATGCGGCAGTAGTCCTTTCTCCCGTGGTATTGCTGAATTCTTCGGCGTGGGCACAGTGTGATTCCATTTATGTGTGTTTTGCGGTGATGGCATTGGCAATGTTGTGCAGGGAAAAGTATATGGCTGCGTTTATTTTGTTGGGGGCGGCATTGTCCTTTAAACTCCAGGCCGTGTTTATTCTGCCTCTCTTCCTGTTTGCTTATGTTTGGAGAAAGCGGTTTTCTATCTTGTATTTTTTGGTGATACCTGTAGTAATGTGTGTGTTGAATGTGGCCGGAGTGATTATGGGCAGAAGTTTTCTGGATGTTTTTAAGATTTATTTCGTCCAAACCGGAGAATATCTGGTTATGGTGCAGAATTATCCGTCTGTCTGGCTCTTCCTGGTAGAGAATTTTCAGCCGGACTTCTACTGGTATCTGAGGTGGCCTGCGATTTTGCTTACGGTGGGCATCTTGTTGTTTTTAATGGTTTTCCTCCTACAGAAGAAGGTGGAATGCAATCCCTGCAATCTTGTTTATGCTGCTTTCCTGCTGTCATATACCTGCGTCCTGTTCCTGCCGGCAATGCATGAGAGATATGGCTATCTGCATGAGATTTTGGCAATTGTTATTTTTTTCTGGAAGAGAAAGACGATTGTATTGCTTGTACCTATGTATTGCCTGACGGTCATGACATACGCCTCCTTTTTGTTTGGCGTGGAAACGCGGGCATCTGTGATTATGGCACTGGTTAATTTGATTGTGTACCTGGGGTATGTTGTTGTGCTGGTACAGGAGATGACGGAATATAAAAAAACATGAAAATGTACCTTGGACAAAACGTCAATGTACATTTTCATGTAAGCAGTCAGATCTTTTGCCAGGATAAACCGGAGCCGGAATCTTATCATTTGGCACGGTACAGCGTTTAATGCCGGCAGATTATTTCTCGTTGACGGGGGTATCTTCTGCGGGGGCATCCTCGTCGAAGAACTCCTCCACGGCCTCCTCGGTTTTCTTAACCTGTTCGGAGAGGGGAGTAAAGGTGTCCTCTTTCTCAGAATTCTCTCCGGCAGGCGCGGCAGTCTTTCCCTCGGGATTCAGGGATACATAATTTCTGGTTGAGTCGTCCTCACTGAGCGCATCGCTGAAATCATCGTAATCCTCATCCTCGGGTATATCGGTTACAGATCCCTTTTTCTGCATATAGTAGTAAACGGCTGCGGCTGCAGAACCTACAGCGGCGGTCAAGAGCAGGAATTTTCCAAATTTTTTTGCCATAAACGGGTACTCCTTTCGGTTGGTTATTTAATAGATATTCTAATACAATTTTGTGGATTTGAAAAGAGAATATGTATAAAATTTTGGTAAATATATGTTATACTGGAAGAAAATATGGAGAGAGGTGTGAGTATGAAAGAACAGTTATATACCATTCCCCTGAATGATGCGGTCAATGCGGGGGATGAATGTCCTTTTTGCTTTATTGAACGAAGCATCGAACAGGATCTGCTTGATTTTGTGCTGGGCAGCGGCTCCTCCTACATGGAGGCGGATATCAGGGAGATGACGGACAAGGCCGGGTTCTGCCGGAAGCATTTCCAGAAGATGTTTGATTACGGCAATACCCTGGGCAATGCATGGATCCTTAAGACGCATTATATGCAGATGATCGGGGAGATGCAGAAGACCTTTGCCGCTTTCAGGCCCGGAAAGAGCAGTCTGAAAAATAAATTCCGCAAAGCGGCGGAGGGCGGCAATGCCATAGGTATGTGGGTCAGGGAGAAAGAGGAGTCCTGCTATATCTGCAGGCAGTATAGGGATACCTATGCCCGCTATCTGGACACCTTCTTCTACCTCTGGAAGCAGGACGGGGAATTTCGGGAAAAGATCAGGAACAGTAAAGGGTTCTGCCTGTCCCATATGGGCGACCTCTGTGAAGCGGCGGACGGCAAACTCGGGGATAAGGACAGGGAAAGCTTTTATGAGGCGGTGCTGCCCCTGATGGAGGAGAACATGAAGCGCGTGGCGGAGGATGTGGCCTGGATGGTGGAAAAGTTTGATTATAAGAACAAGGACGCCGACTGGAAAAACTCCAGGGACGCCATCCAGCGGGGGATGCAGAAGCTGAAAGGGGGATATCCCGCCGACCCTGCGTATAAAATGAGTAAATAAGAGATTGCCGGAAAGCCGCAGCATCTTTGAGGCTATCGGTAGATCAGTTTTCTTACCATATCCAGATATCCACAGATTTCTTCGTACAGCATTTCCGGCTGGAAGGAGGCGTCCTGAAAATGCTCCGTCATCAGTCCCTTGATGGTGAGATCCAGCATTTTGCGGAGTTTTTCACCGTCCGTTTCCGCCGGAAACGGGGTGAAATCCATCTGCCGGTCAATGGCTTCATAGGTTTCTACCAGAATATTCCGCTTGGCCTCAATGGCAAGAAGCGCCTCGCTTACATCCTCGGACATGGAACGATTCAGGAACTGCTGCATGTAGGGATATCCGCGCATGGCATGCATCCGTGCGGCCTCCGTCTGTTTTAAAAGCAGGAACATGTCCTTTTCCCCGGGATCCACATTGGATTTCAACTCCAGATTCATATAGCGGACGCTGTAATCGTAAATAAAAGTATAGACACCCAGCTTACTTCCGAAATAATGGAACAGCAGACCCTTGCTGATGGCAGCTTCCCTGACAATGTCGTCCGTGCTGGCATGACGGTAGCCCTGAAGGGCAAAAATCTTCAGGGAAGCATTGATCATTCTGTCCTGCTTCTCTTTTTTCAGGTCAAAAAACTTACTGTTCATGATCCGTATTCCTCCAGATTAGGAAAAGTCAGTGTAACTCTAATCTTAACATAACCGGAATGATTTGCAATAATTTTGTAAAAAATTGTTAGGTAAAATTAAGAAAATTTTTGTTGTAATGGGACGGCTAAAACGATACTATAGATATATAGAAGCGATGAAAGATGTGATAATTCTTGGGATTTAGCAGTATAGAATTCTTACTTTGTTTTCTGCCGCTGTTTCTGCTTCTGTATGGTGTGACTCCCCGTTATATGAAGAATGCAGTATTGCTTATGGGAAGCATGGTCTTTTATGCTTTTGGGGAGCCGGAATATTTATGGCTATTGGTCGTTTCGGTGCCGGTGAATTATTTCCTGGGACTGCACCTGGCAAGAGGAGCTAGGCTAAAGGGTAAGGATAAAAGACAAAAGAAGAAAAAATTAGAATACAAAAGAATAATCCTGCTGGCTGTGGCCATCGCGGGAAATATCGGTGTACTTGCAGTATTTAAGAGCGGGATCGGATCGGGCAGGCTGCCGCTGGGCATCAGCTATTACACCTTCCGGATCCTGTCTTATCTGATTGATGTTTATAAGGGTGAAGAGACGAAAGAGACCTCCCTTCTGCGGCTGGCGACATATATCACTATGTTTCCCCAGCTGCTTTCCGGCCCCATAGCCAGATATGGGGAAGTGCGGGAGGAACTGTACGAAAGAGAATTTTCTGCGAAGAATATACAGGCCGGACTGAAGCTTTTTACAGTGGGCCTTGTCTTTAAGGTATTATTGGCGGACCGCCTGGGGCTGTTGTGGAGGGAAGTACAGGTCACAGGGTTTGAAAGTATTTCCACACCCCTTGCGTGGATTGCCGCCGTTGCCTACTCCATGAAACTGTATTTTGACTTTTACGGATATTCTCTGATGGCTGTTGGTCTGGGGCAGATGTTAGGATTTTCTCTGCCGTCGAATTTCAATGATCCCTATATGGCAAGCTCCGTGAGAACGTTTTACCGCAGATGGCACATGACGCTGGGACGATGGTTCAGCCGTTATGTCTATATCCCGCTGGGCGGGAACAGGAAAGGCGAGTGGCGCACGCTGTTCAATCTGCTGTGCGTGTGGCTGCTGACGGCGCTGTGGCATGGCAGTACCCTGAATTTCCTGATTTGGGGACTTATGCTGTGGGCGCTGATCGTTTTGGAGAGACAGCTGGGGAGGCTGGGAGCGGAGAAGCTGGTTTCCCATGGCGTCCTGAGGGTGCTGCCCCACCTCTACCTGTGGTTTGTGATCCCCGTAAGCTGGATGTGCTTTGCCATTACGGATCTGTCCCAGTTAGGGATCTACCTGGGCAGGATGTTCGGCGTGGTGGAGGGCATTCGCGTCAGTGCGGGGGACTGGGTGAAAGCGGTGACGAATTACGGCGCGCTGTTTGCGGCGGGAGCAATTGCCTGCACGCCTGTGCTGGGGAAGCTTTTTCGGAAATTTAAGGACAGTCTGCCGGGAATGTTCCTGCTGATCCTCCTTTTCTGGCTCTGTGTATGGAGATTACAGGTGGAGGGGCAGAATCCGTTCATGTACCTGAACTTTTAAGGAAATCCAGGAGCTTCCTCAGGAATCCTTGTGGAGATTCGGGCCTGTGAAGGTTTGGGTCTGTGGAGGTTCAGGCCTGTGAAGCTCAGGTCTGTGGAGGTTCAGGCCTGTGGAGATTCGGGTCTGCCATAGAACAGCGGCGGACAGTTTAAACAGTTTAGAGCAACTTAGAATAGTTTAGTACGGTTATAGTGGTCAGGGAATGGGTGATAGATGTGAATTGGTGGAAAAAGTGGAGATATATGATTTTTTGGGCTGCCGCGGGTATTGTTTATCTGGCAGCGGTGGATGACTGGCAGGTTTATGCGAAGCCTCTGGAGCAGGTGAAAATCTGGTACGAGGGGGTGAGGCAGGAGTTTCGGCAGGCGGATAGTGTCAGGGCGGAAGAAGGAATGCCTTGGGCGGATGTATCCGGGGCGGACGGAGTGGCCGTTTCCGGGTCAGAGGGAATGACGGTATCCGGATCAGAGGGAATGACAGTATCTGGTACGGAAGAGATCCTGGCTCCGGAAACAGATGGAACCACTCTGCCGGAGAATGGCGGAATTGTCCCCTCCGACGGAGAGGGCATGGCTGCGCCGGATGCAGGGGGCTCGGTAGTGTCAACAGGCGATGTCCTGCCGACAGACGGGATGGGACCTGCCGGAGGGGAAGGAGCCGCAGGACTGCCGGAGATTCCGGAGTCGGATGGAGGAGTCGTGTATCACACGGTGGAGGACGATTATTTTGCGGATGCCGTCTTCATCGGTGATTCCCGTACGGTGGGAATGCTTGAATACGGCGGCCTTGAGGAAACGGCTGATTTCTATGCCTCCACGGGATTGACGGTCTATAAAATGTTCAGTTCCGAGATCGTGGCAGTGGAGGGTCAGAGGAAAAAGATATCTGTGGAGCAGGCGCTTTCCCAGAATTCTTATGCCAAGATCTACCTGATGATCGGTATTAATGAGATGGGTACGGGAACAGTGGAGAGTTTTGTGGAGGCGTATCAGGAAGCGGTGGATCATCTGCTGGAACTGCAGCCGGATGCGATCCTTTACATCCAGGGAATCATTAAAGTGACAACAGAGCGTTCCGAGCAGGGTGATTATATCAATAACGAGGGGATCGAGGCGAGGAATGAGGCTCTTTCCCAGCTGGCGGACAACGAAAGGATATTCTATCTGGATGTCAATCCTGAGATCTGCGACGAGACAGGTGGAATGGAGACCTCCTACACCTTTGACGGAGTACACCTGAAAGCCCAGTATATTGATATCTGGAAAACATACCTGAAAGAACATGCCATTATAAAGGACGGTCAATCAGTGGATTGTGAACCAGCAGACTGAGGGGCAAAATGCTCAGGTGAAGCGTTGACAATTCCAGGAACCAACAAATGACGGAAAAGGAATCAGGTGAAACAGCACGCAGGCGCGGCTTGCAAAATGTGAGGGTATAGTTATGAAAGTAATAGATATGCATTGCGACACCATATACAGGCTGCTCTGCCTGGAGGAACAGGGAAAGCCGGAAAGCCTCCGTCAGAACGAAGGCCAGCTGGATCTGCTCCGTATGCGGGCCAGCCGCTACCTGATCCAGAATTTTGCCATGTTTGTGGAGCTGGACCGCGACGGGGATCCCTGGGAGAGGGTCTGCAGACTGTATCGGCATTATCAGATGGAACTGGAGCGAAACCGGGATATTCTGGCGCCGGTGCTGTGCTATGGGGATATCGCGGCCAACGAGGCGGCGGGAAAGCTTTCCGCCATGCTCACCGTGGAAGAAGGCGGCGTCTGCAAGGGCGAGATCGGGAAGCTTCGCAGACTTTACGAGATGGGCGTCAGGATGATGACCCTGACGTGGAATTTTCCTAACGAGATCGGATTTCCCAATTTTGACCTGGAACTTGGAAAGAAAGCCTCCGAGGCGAAGGAAAGCTGGGAAAGATGCGAACAGGGCACGGAGGAGTATGGGCGGAAGCAACAGGAAGCCCAGGCAGCCTTTGAAGCTTTTAACCATACCTGTAATACAGTTGGTGGATTGACGGAGAAGGGAAAAGAACTGGTGGCTGAAATGGAGCGCCTGGGCATGATTCCGGATGTGTCGCATCTGTCCGACGCCGGATTCTATGATGTCCTGGCGGTGACGGGGAAGCCTTTTGTGGCAAGTCATTCCAATGCCAGAAGCGTCTGTCCCTGCGTCAGGAACATGACTGACGACATGATCCGGAAGCTGGCGGAGCGGGGCGGTGTCATGGGGCTTAATTATTGCGCGGATTTCCTGGAAGAGAAACCTGTGGGTGTGGCAAACCAGGGTTCTGTCGCGGCGGTAGCGCGCCATGCGAGGCACATTGCCAATGTGGGCGGCATGGAGATCCTGGGGCTGGGCAGCGACTTTGACGGCATCGGCGCCTATGAAGAGATTCCCGGTGCGCAGGGCATGGAGGCTCTCTGGGAGGGCCTGCGCAGGGCAGGCTTTACAGAGAGCCAGCTGGATATGATCTTCTACCGGAACGTGCTCAGGCTGTATAAAGACATCTTGTGACGCTTTCCGGAAGCAGGAGACTGCCGGGACACCGACAACAACGCAGCGGTAAAACGAACAGCAAGCGCTGATTACTTAGGAATTAATGCAATGATGTACTATGACGGAAGCGTGAGCCTGACAAATTTCCGTTTCCCGATCCGCAGCACATCTCCTGTGTGTATGATCTCGTCCAGGCTGCTGACCTGGACGCCGTTTTTCCGGATGCCGCCCTGGGCTGC
>CANDMD010000028.1 GCA_947385725.1 uncultured Lachnospiraceae bacterium
CCCTCTCGCATATACCTTGATTCTCCCAAGGCTCGGCTTGATGGACTGTACAGACAGCCGGGCGCACCAGTAAAAGGATGCCGGGAAACACCTGATTCCCGACATCCTTCTTTACCCCATATTGTCCATTTCTATTTCCGTTCCAGCCACCAGACCGTCCTGTCGGAGCGGTACAGCCCCATCTTCTCCTGGAGCGCAAAAGATCCCTCGTTACCCACCATCACATGGCCGTAAGGCGTCCAGCCCTTTTCCAGCGTCCTGTTGATCATATAGGCCTCCAGCGACCGGGCGATCCCGTGCCTGCGGTATGCCTCCTCCACATACAATAGCCCCAGGCTTCCCTCGCTGTGCATACCGATGAACCCGACCTGCTCGCCCTCCACAAAGGCGCCGTACATGACGCCTTCCCTGATCCTTGCCTCCACATAGGATCTTCCGTCATAGCTGTAGCGCTCACTGACATAGTCCAGCTGATCCATGGTGAGAAGTCTGATGTCCTTATGCTGCACTGGCAGCGGCGTTTTCTGTGTGTAGAGCAGCTGGCTGCATTCACTGTGGATCTCAAATTGGCTGCAGATACGAGCGGCCTCCGGAACCTCGCCCCCGCCACTGCCGTCTGCACCGGAATGACCGCTTCCGCAGAACAATTCATTGAGAAACGCCTGGGAAGCCACCACAGAGCGGGTCTCCCCCGGTATCAAATCCAGCATACGCCTTCCCGCCTCCCGGCAGGAGGCAGATATCATACAGGTCACACACCGGCGGTCATAGAGAAGGATATCGTCCCCCTCCCAGAAAAGGATCTCCGCCCTGCCGCGTCTCAGGCTTTCAATCATATGAATATAATTTCTCTTATCCTTCATCAGCCGGCCGATCAGTTCCTGTCTCCTCTCATACTTTGCGTAAAGATCGGGGCGGATCTGTGCCGTCCGCCGTCTGGACTGTTCCAGCCTCCACTGTGAAATCTTCCTGTGATCGCCGGAGAGCAGCACGTCCGGCACCTTTTTGTCATGCCATATCTCAGGCCGGGAGTACTGCGGATATTCCAGGAGGTCATTGTAAAAGCTCTCCTCCTCCGCGGAGGAATCGTTTCCCAGCACGCCGGGGATCAGCCTCCCAACGGCATCGATCATCACCATGGCAGGCAGTTCCCCTCCCGTCAGGACGTAATCGCCTATGGAGACATAATCTGTCACCGTCTCCTCCAGCACCCGCTGGTCGATTCCCTCATAATGTCCGCACAGGAATACCAGTTCTTCCTCTTTTGCCAGTTCCTCCGCCATCCTCTGGGTAAAAGGGATCCCCTGGGGAGTCACATAAACCGTCCTGACCCTCCCGCCCCCTGTCACGTCCTTCCAGGCATCAAAAACAGGCTGCGCCTGCATCAGCATGCCGGCGCCTCCACCGTATGGATAATCGTCCACCTTTTTGTGCTTATCCAGAGAATATCCTCTGACATCTACCGCATGGAGGGACAATATCCCTTTTTGCACAGCCCTTCCGATCATGCTGGACTGAAAAAACTCCTTTAACATTTCCGGAAACAATGTCAGTACATGAATCTTCATGATAACCCTTTCCCGGCAGGCTTCCCTTCAGGGAGGCTGCCCCGCAAGTCTCGCAAAATTTCCACCTGTACGGTTGCAATCCAATGCCCCGTCTGCATGCCATTTATGGCAGTGCAGACGGGGTGTTGGATTAGCAACCTACTTCCAAATGAACAAAACGCGGATGCGCAAGCAGACGCAGGAGCGCGTAAGCGCGGGTTTTGTGAATGTGGAAGTTAGGTTGGACGCTCCAAGGAGCATCCAACCGGACAGTCTGGACAATTACTGTAGCACCGTCCCAGATAAACTGTCCTTCATGAAAGCAATCCCTCCAAAATATGGATCTTTATAAAGCCCGCCTCCACATTCACCGCGAGGACACATTGTTTGATCGCCGGAAGCAGCAGTTCCCTGCCGTCGGCCAGATCAATGGCATAGACATCGTTTGCGCCGGTCTCTATGACCTCCCGCAGGATACCGATCTCCTGCTCCTCCTCATCCAGCACCTTAAGCCCCATAAGGTCCGCAATGAAATATTCATCCCTTCCCAGGCGCACTGCGTTTTCCCTGGTTACCAACAGCGGCTTCTGGCGGAACCTCTCCACATCATTGACATTGTCATACCCTCTGAATTTCAGGACGGCAAGCTGTTTCAAAAATTTTACGCCCTCGATCTCCAGGTTCATACGTCCCTTTCCCGTGTCGAGGATCACTTCCTTTAAGCGCTTAAACCGCTTTACGTCATCTGTGGTGGGATAAACCTTTACCTCGCCGTGTACCCCGTGGGGCGACGTTATAATCCCTACCTGAAAAAAGTCTTCCATATACGATCTGCCTTTCTGTAAAAGGAATGCCTGTCCGTAAAAGACAGCAAAAAGGAGTCATTGCCGGCAGTCCTGCCGGTTACTGTCCGTTCCGCGGCAAGCAACGATTCTCTGCCTATGCAACAACTCCTCCTGTGATCCGCCCTGACCGCAAAAATAGATCATAGATCATACGATCTCGACATCCACCCTCTTATTTTCTTTCGACGATGCTGCCTTCACAACAGAACGGATTGCCTTTGCAATTCTTCCCTGTTTACCGATAACCTTACCCATATCGGATGCAGCTACATGAAGTTCGATGACTGTATTCCTACCCTCATTATTCTCAGTTACAACAACTTCATCCGGATGATCAACAAGTGCTTTTGCAACAACTTCCACTAATTCCTTCATAAGCCACCTCCTGTACGCCTTAACTTATTTCTCGATACCGGCTACCTTGAAAAGCTTGCTGACCTGCTCTGTGGGCTGCGCACCGTTTGCCAGCCACTTCTTTGCCAGTTCCTCGTTGATCTTGAAGGTGCTGGGATCCGTGCTGGGATCATAAGTGCCGATCTCCTCGATAAACCTGCCGTCTCTGGGGGAACGGGAATCAGCTACGATGATTCTATAAAAAGGAGCCTTTTTCTGTCCCATTCTTCTCAATCTGATCTTTACCATTTTCTTACCTCTTTCTGCCGCTCCTGCGGCCTTATGTTCTTTGTTTCATTTATGAAAAGGACTGCGCCCGTCTCACAGGCTGCATCCGTTTTCAACCCATTTTCTTTTCCGTGGAAACGTCTCGCCCGCATTTCCTTTAAAAAGGGAATCTTCCTCCCATACCGGGGAAGCCGCCCATCAGGCCCCGTCCCCTCTTGCCTCCGCCGCCAAACTGTTTCATCATCTTCTGACTCTGCTCAAACTGCTTGATAAAGCGGTTCACCACCGCGATATCTACTCCTGCGCCTCTGGCGATGCGGTGCTTTCTCTGGGGATTCAGAAGCTTGGGACTGCGCCTCTCCTCCCTGGTCATGGAAAGCACAATGGCCTCCATCTGTTTCAGCTGCTTTTCATCCACCATGGATTCCAGGTCAGCTCCCTTGACCCCCATGCCGGGCAGCATGCTTAAAATACTGCTCAGACCGCCCATGTTGCGCATCTGCTTCATGCTTTCCAGATAATCCTCAAAGTCGAATTTGCCCTTCTTCATGCGGCCGGCCATCTCCCGGCCTTTCTCTTCATCTATGTCTATGCTTTCCTGGGCCTTCTCAATCAGGGAAAGCACATCTCCCATTCCCAGGATACGGTTGGCCATACGGTCGGGATAAAACTGTTCCATATCGGAAAGCTTTTCCCCCATACCTACATACAAAATGGGCTTGCCCGTCACTGCCTTGATGGAGAGCGCCGCGCCGCCCCGGGTGTCACCGTCCATCTTGGTGAGAACCACACCGTCAACCCCGACTTTTTCATCAAACTCCTTCGCCACATTGACCGCGTCCTGACCGGTCATGGCATCCACCACCAGCAGTGTCTGGTGTACGGAGATATGATCCTTGATCTCCTGCAGCTCCGCCATCATATCCTGGTCGATGTGCAGACGTCCGGCCGTATCCAGAATGACCACATTGTGTCCGTTCTTCTCGGCGAAGGCGATGGCCTCTCCTGCAATCTCCACAGGCTTATGGTCCGTACCCATGGAGAACACATCAACCTCCTGCTTTTTCCCGTTGATCTGCAACTGCTCGATGGCGGCGGGCCTGTAGATATCGCAGGCCACAAGAAGGGATTTCTTTCCCTTCTGCTTCAGCCTGCCCGCGATCTTCGCGGTGGCCGTTGTCTTACCGGCACCCTGGAGACCGGCCATCATGATGACGGTGATGGCCTTGCCGGGCTGGAAGGCAATCTCCGTGGTCTCGCTGCCCATCAGGGCTATCATCTCTTCGTTGACAATCTTAATGACCATCTGCCCGGGATTCAGGCCGTTCATCACATCCTGGCCGATGGCTCTCTCCTCCACCGCCTTAATGAACTGCTTTACCACCCTGAAATTGACGTCCGCCTCCAGAAGCGCCATTTTCACTTCCTTCAAGGCGGTCTTGACGTCCTCCTCGGTAAGCCTGCCCTTGCTGCGCAAATTCTTAAATACATTCTGTAATTTATCTGTTAAACTCTCAAACGCCACCTGCGACTCCTTATTTCTTCCTCACAATTCCTTCAAAAGTTCCTGGGACAGCCTTCTGATCTGTGCCAGGTTTTCCCTGGCCTGGACACTGTCCTCTTCGCTGTCCATCGTCAGCTGCCCGATCCGGCCCACCATCTCCTTCGCCCTGGCAAAACGCTCCACCAGATGAAGCTTATCCTCATATCCCTGGAGAATCCTGTCACATCTTTTGACCAGATCATGTACGCCCTGTCTGCTGATGCCCTGTTCCTCAGCAATCTCGCCCAGGGACATATCGTTATACACCACATCCTCATAAATCCGGCGCTGGTGTTCCGTCAGCAGTTCCCCATAGAAATCAAATAACATTGTCTGTTCGTAAATCTTATCCATCTGCGCCCCAATCCGGTTCACTTTAACAAATATGGCAATCCTCCGCCGGATCTTTTCGACCTTGTGTATCTTACTACATAAAAAGAGGGGTGTCAAGTATTTTTTCTTGACATCTAACGCAGCATTCCATATTTCCCCAGTTCCCGGAATCCTATCCTGTTGTAAATCCGTCCCGCTACAGGATTGTCATAGAACAGGCAGAGATACTTCTTTCCTCTCTCAAAGCAATCCCTGCACAGCGCCTCAACCACCGCGGAGGCATAGCCTTTTCCCCTGGACTGTTTTATGGTAGCCACGCCCACCACCATTGCACTCTCCGAATTTTCCGCACTGGTGGATGCGACAGACACCATGCGCCCGTTCAGGAAGCCCCCTGCAGCTACCTTACTGCCCTGTGCCATCTCGTCCTCCATCCGGCTGATCTGTTCTTCCCGCTCACTCTTCTTGTATGTCTTGCTGAACTCTTCGATATCCGACAACAGATCGACCGCTTCCGGCACATCCGTTTTTTCCAGCCTGCGGACCACAAAATCTCCAAGCTGCCCCTGGCTGCTCTCCGCCCTGTCACAGCGGCTCATATAGGTGGACTCAACCGCCCATTGGGGGAATGCCGGGGCGATCCGCTCCAGCAGGGCAGTCTTTCCGCTGATGCAGTCAGGAGCCTGCTTTCTCAGAAAAGCGACGGCCTCCCCTGCATTGTAATCCTCATACTGACTGTATAAAATAAAAAACTGATGAAACCGCAATATCAGGAAATCCCACCGATCCCTTTCCTCATGGAGATAGAAATTTACTGTCTCATTATTTACCCCGAAGTTCTCCAGGTCACCTATCAGGAACAGATTCATCTCCGGCTCCTTTTTCACATACCACAGGATCGCCTCCCTGTCTTCCTCATTTAAAATACGCATATCCATACCCCTTTCTGTCATGTCAGAAGCCTTAAAACACGGCCGGCCATACACACCACAGCCGCCGGGCTTTTGATTTTCCGCCCCTGCTCATTAATGCCCAGATCCGTAACGCAGCCTTACAGGGGCGCATCGCTCGTCATAAGTCCTAAAACATGGCCGCACAGTATGTCCGCCGGACTTTAAGGTTTCTGGGCACAAAATCCGGAAAGTACGCTTTGAGACAAACTTTCCGGATTGCATTTTAAAGTAAATTTTACTTTTACGCCGCCTATTATATAGGCAGTATCTTACCTCTTACAGCTGGACATTGTCAAGCACCTGATGGATTTCCTCCTCTGTCATACCGATAAACGTCAGGACAGCGTTGGAGGATATTTTTGACCAAATGGCCTGCCGGAATTTACGATAATTTCGTAATGTATTCTTTTTCCTGCATATCCAGAGATCGTTTCTTCACTTTTTTTTACAAATTGAAAGCCTGCACTTTCATAGGTGTGCTGTGCAGGAACGCAGACTTCATTTGTCCAGACTACTATCTTTTTTGCCCCTTGTGCAATAATGCGTTGAACAGCTTCCCGCATCTGCCGTTTCCCATAGCCTTTTCCTTTGTATTTTGTCATAATACAGTTATGTCCGATTTCTGTTGATTCAGGCAGATTGGTAGGATTCCAGGAGACAAACCCGATAGGATTTCCTTCCAAGACTGTCATAAAACCGCTAAAATCAGCAATATGGGGATTATCATAAAAGAAATCGTCAAATTCCTGCCATTGGTCATGCCAATTTCGTTCGAAGTTTGGCTCAAAAGAATAGCCGTCTCTCAGAAGAGCTGCAAGTGTTCCACGGGGGAATTCTGTTATCTTTTTAAATTCAATATCCATCTTGTCCTCCACAAATTCCCGATCTGATGTATCGAATGCCGAATATTTACCCGCAAGGCATATTTATTCCCGCAGTTTCACTGGAAAATTATACTACATAACGCCAGGATTTACCGTACTGCACTGGTTAAACGTATATGGCTGGTGTTATGTGGGTTTCCGCACATGCGCCCCTTCAGAGCATTGCATGACTGAACCGTTACGCATATTGTACTTCTCCGCCTGCATCCGGAACATCTGCGCATACTTTCCATTCCGCCCCATCAGTTCCTTATGGCTTCCCTCCTCTATGATCCTGCCCTGCTCCAGCATATAGATCCGGTCCGCCATGACCGTGCTGGAAAGCCTGTGGGAGATAAAAATCACTGTCTTATCCCTCGCCACATCCAGCATCGCCTGGTTCAGCTGGTATTCACTGACGGGATCCAGGGCGCTGGAGGGTTCGTCCAGTATGATGACGGGACAGTATTTGTAAAAGGTCCTGGCGATGGCCACTTTCTGAGCCTCCCCGCCGGAAAGATTCACTCCCTCCTCCTCAAATTCCCTGGTCAGGGGCGTATCCACGCCTCCGGGAAGAGATGCAAGACGGTCTGCGAAACCGCTTTTTTCCAATGCGTGTTCAATTTCTTCCCGCTCCGTTTCCAGGGTCACATCCATCTTTACATTGTCCGCAATGGCAGCGGCAAATATTTTGTAGTCCTGGAAAACCGTGGCAAATAAAGAGCGGTAGCTTTCTTTGTCATATTCCCTGATATTCCGCCCGTTCAGTTTTACCTGTCCCTGCTGCACATCATACAGCCGCAGTAAAAGCTTGATCAGGGTAGACTTACCCGCACCGTTATAACCCACTATGGCGATCTTCTCCCCCGCCCTGACGGACAGGCTGATATCATGCAGCGTATCCGCATCCTTTCCATAGCCAAAGGAGACATTTTCCATGGAAAGCTCCTCAAATCCTCCCGCCTCCGGTTTCGCTTCCCCGCACTCCATGCCGCTTTCAAACGCCTGGAAAGTACGGATCTTTTCCACATACAGACCATGCTGCTCAAATTTCGGCAGTATCATTGCCAGATTCCTGAGCGAATTTTTCAGCGAGGAGGAAGCATTAAACAGCGCCATGGTGCTTCCATAGCTGAGCGCTCCCCGCACCACCGTCTGGTATACCAGGTATCCCAGGTAAGCCCCATTCATGAGGATGTCATTGGAAAAGAAATCGCCCACAAGACCTGCCAGTGCATTTTTCTTCCCATACTTGTCCACAATGGGATATACCTTGCGGTTTGTCTCCGAAAATTCCTGTTTCAACTGTTCCGCCACAGGATTCAGGCGTATCTCCTTGGCATAGTCATTCAGGTAAAAGATCCTGTTGAAATAACTCCGCTTCCTCTCTATCGGCTTTAACTCCGTATCCCGGGCAAACTGCAGCCTGCCGATATAAGAATTTGCTGCCAGCGTCACCCCAAGGCTTAGCACTATAAATACAATCCCGAACAGATCCAGTGTCACAAAGAACACACCGTTTGCCAGCATACCGGCCGCCTGGTTCAGGAAACTGCCGAAGTCCTGTAGGATCAGGTCCACACGGGTAGCCGCCTCATTGATGCTCCACACAAACTCATTATAAAATTGGGGATCGTCATACCGTTCCAGATCCAGTTCCACGGCTTTCCGGTACAATTCCATGCGCAGCTTCTTATGCAGGATCTCCTGTGCCCTGGGTGCGGCGACATTTTCCATCCATGCCGCCCAGACCAGCTTGACCAGCACCATGGCAAACATCAGGAGCAGATACGAAACCGCCTCTGCGTACTCTGCCCCCTCGGTAATAAAATCCAAAACAGTCTTCAGGGTATAGGTAAACTCAAAAAACACCTGTACAGCACAATAAACCTGAAAAAGACACAGATTCACAAAATATCCCGGCGTATACCGTATCACGACGCCCAGCATGTAGAAAATATTCTGGTAACACCGCTTCAGCCCGATCCGCTTCCGGGAATTTCGCCTATTGTCCCGCATATTCCAACCCTCCCACGTAATTCTCCGCCTGCTTGCGGAACATATCCGCATACCGGCCATTCCGGCGCATCAGCATTTCATGGCTGCCCTGTTCCACGATCCTGCCATTCTCAAACAGATAGATCCTGTCCGCCAGTGCCGCCGTGGAAAGCCTGTGGGAAATGAACAGAACCGTCTTGTCCGCACACCCCTGCAGGATATTTTCATAAAGCCGGTATTCCGCCACCGGGTCCAGGGCGCTGGAGGGCTCGTCGAATATGGCGATCTGATATTCCTTGGCAAATGCCCTGGCTACTGCGACCTTCTGCAGTTCCCCGCCGGAAAGTACCGCGCCATCCTCCGCAAATTCCTTTGTCAATATGGTGTCCATTCCATGAGGTAATCCACAGACCTTCCCATAGACTCCCGCCCTTCTCAGACAGTCTTCCACCTTCCGGTAATCCGCCTCCCCCTCCGGCTTGCGCATCAGCACATTTTCCGCCACCGTCATGGCGAACACCTGATAGTCCTGAAACGCCGTGCCGTAAAGCTTCCTGTACTCCGGCAGATCCAGTTCCCTGATATTCCTGCCAAAGTACAGAATCTCCCCTTCAGACGCATCATAAAGCCGCATCAGCAGCTTCACAAATGTGGTCTTACCGGCGCCGTTGTGGCCCACAATGGCAATCTTCTCCTTCCTGTGGACCGTCATGTCAATCTCGTGCAGCACAGGTTTTTCCTGCCCCAGATAGGTAAAGCTGACCTTACGAAACTCCAGCACCCGGTCGCTTTCTGCCGCCTCCTCGCAGGCTTCCGGCAGGATTCCCTTCTGCCTTTCGTCCATCACCGGCTCATACTCCAGAAACTCCTTTAAATTTGCGATATAGAGGCTGTCCTCATAACTCTTTATAATGGACTTGGAGGACTGTATCACCATCCAGGCGACAGCGTTCATTGCGGAGAACAATACCGTAAAGCCGCTGATACTCATGGAATGTGTCACCATCACACGGTACAGGGAATAAAAGATAACCCCCTGGAAGATCACCACAAAGGTAAAAATATTTCTCAGAAATACCAGAAACACCTTGCGTCTCCGGTACTCCCTGATCTTGCCCAGGACGCCCTGAAACCCATCCTCATATATCTTTTTCATCACATGGAATACCTCGGACATGCGAAATTCCTTTGCGTAATCCGCCAGGTAGAGGGTCCTGTTGACATACTCCATCCTGCGGTTATAGGGAACACACTCCTTATTCATGCGGAATTTCACTTCATTGATCAGCTTCCCGAACACAAAGTTCCCGATCAGGGGACCCGCCACAAAAAGGATCACATAATGATCGATCCTGAACATATAATACAAGGCGAACAGGCTGGCAATACTGCTGGTCAGGATCGTACACAGGTTTTCAACAATCTGCGCCAGGCGTTGCTCACAGTCCTTCATGGCCAGGGTGAACCGGTTATAGAAATCCGCATTCTCATAGCATTGCAGTTCCACACGGGTAGCCTTTTCAAACAGCATGGTATTGACAGCCTCGAAGATATTGGCATCAGACTTCGGCTTATAGACATGCACATACCAGGAACTCAGGATGTTGGGAATGGCAAAGCCCAGCAGTGTCAGCAGCAGAAATGTCATGATCTGTGAAAAGCTTCTTCCCTTTTCCAGGGATTCCACCAGATATTGCAGAAACAGGATGTCGTAAAAGATCCAGTACACATAATTCAGGGCGCTGTAAAAAAGTTCGCCGATGACCCTGCCCTTCTGTATGCGCCAGAGCAGCTTCAGTATATATTGATTATTGCGGAAATAACTCGCCTTCATGTCCGTCCCCCTTATCCATCAATTGTCCATACACCCAAGTCAACCCTACTGAATCAACTCATTACCAGAAAACAAAACATTTGTTCTGTCTAACTAAGACTATAGCATAAGAACATTTGTTTGTCAACTACAAAACACTTCGCAATGCATATAGCGCGAAGTGTTTCACAGGAAAAATCATATAAAATATCCTTTATTCGTCCAATCCATCAAAAATGTCGCCAAGAGTCATCCGGATGTGCGGAAAACCTCTCAGGCCTATAACCGTTTCCGCATTATAGTGCGCATCCTCCCGGTCATCCTGCAGGATATAACTCTGCTCCAGAATATATCTGCCGTCCTCCAGATAATAGATATCAACCGACTTCCCTTGGGGGGCAACAATCCAATACTCCTCCACTCCGGCTTTTTCATAAATATCCTTTTTCTCTGCCTTATCCCGTTTGGCCGTGGAAGGGCTCAATGTCTCCGCTATGAACTTAGGTACCCCGCTATAGACCCCGCCCTTCAGCCGGTTCCGGTCAAATAGTACCATGATGTCCGGACACACGTAATCGTCATTTTCCTCCGGATGATACCTAAAGTCCAGATTTTCCATTGAGACAAGGCAAATGCTGTTTTTAAGCCCCTGTTTTATGACCATATAAATATTTCCGTTGATGATCCCGTGCTGATATCCGGGGGCAGGTGACATATCATATATCACGCCATTGATTTTCTCATCCTTTTTACGCTCATATTCAGCAAATCCCACTTCATCACATTCTTTCTGTCCGAATAGATTTATCATACCACAGCCGAAAGAATAAGAGAAGCACTATTATCAGCACTTTTCCACCTTCTGCGCGATCAGCGTGTCCATGCAATGCTTGTGCGGTTTCCCGCCGCTGTTGCAGTCGAAGACCTCTTCCCGGCAGACATGGAACAGCCAGTCATGGTAATACCCGAACAGTTCCCCGGAGCGCCAGGGATGCCTTTTTGACTCATCCCTCGTGCTGTCCGGCGCACGGGTGATAAAGGGCTTTTCCACAAAGACATTCATGGCATTGATCCCATTGTCCGCCGTATGCTCCTTAAGGCTGTCACAGAGATCCTTCCGCTGCTGCTCCGGGACAAAATGCAGCACGCCGCTGCTGAAAATAATGTCATATTCCGTGTCCGGACGGTAGTCAAAAAGATCCGCCCTGAACAGCCTGACTTCCACCTTATTATGCTCCGCAAGCCTCTTTGCCTTTTCAATCCCCTGTTCCGAAAGATCGAATGCCGTCACCGCGTAACCGCATTTGGCAAAGAAAACCGCATCCTTCCCTTCCCCACAGCCCATGTCCAGCACCCGGTAGGGCTTTATGGGCGGAAGAAGCTTCATGATGTCGTAGCAGATGCGGTTGGGCGTCAGTCCCCAGTAATATCCTTCCTTCCCATACCGCCCGTCATAGTCCGCCACCACACCGCCGTAGCCAAGCAGCGCGTCCGTAGTAGTGTTGAGTACGGCCGCCAGCTTCGGCAGTATGGCAATGTCGGGATACGCCGTACCGTTCTCCCACTTCGACACGGCCTGGAAGGATACCCCAAGGGACTGGGCAAGCTGATTCTGGGTAAGCCCTGATTCCTTACGCCTTTTACTGATCACTTCGGCTGTTTTCAGATGATCCATTTTAACCTCCATTCCTGCGCTGTCCAAGAGGGTATATCCCCCTCTTTTACAAATGCGACTTTGCTGTCATCCTTTATGAAAGGATAATGCTATACATAAATATAACCCACAAGATATTCGCCTGCCTGAAAAGGCGAATTTCGCAGACTGACGAACCACCCTGCTGTGAGTATAATATAGACCGCCGGACAGCACAATAACGCAGTAAGGGAATCAACGGACCAATTTCAACCAATGGTTGAAACAGACAGGACGCTTCTGTCTTTTATGAATCATCCGCATCTTACGTTTCTTCTTTCCTGATTTGCAATAAAAACAGCCATAACAATAATGACTATTCTACAAACAAACTGTACATATTCATTGCCTCCTGTTGCCATCTGCGAAAACACATTAATTAACGCATGGGTCATCACACATATCCATAAACTATTTGTTTTGGTATATAGAACTGACAGGATAAAACAATTGACCAATAATCCGGCTGCAAAACCAACGACTTGCACTTGTGACAAAGTGCCTTCAATGTAAAAATATGAAACATGCCATACTCCCCATGCCAAAAAGGTTATGAAAGTTGATATAACATAGCTGAATCGTTCTTCCAAAATTGGTTGAAATGTATACCTCCAGCCAATTTCCTCTATCCCACCAAATAAAATTGCTTTCACAAACAGCAAAACAGGAATATACCATGCATCTATTTGAAATCTGCCTCCAAATAGGACAAAGCAAAAATCCAGACCTAAAAATATAAATACATACAAGTAACTGGAATACCTTTGCCGTAAGCAAACAAAGGCTTTTAATATATTCCCCGGGTGATCCTTCTTATATTTAACCGCAATCATAATTCCCCATAATGCAGAGGAAGTTCCGCCAATTCCAATCGCAATCAATCCAATGGGCGTTGTGAAATCCACACAGATTCCATGATTACGCAATAGAAAAGTTATGATACATACCATCCAAATCTGCCCGAAAACTCCTGTCAAATAAAGGGCAAGCGCATTTTTTCTGTTCATTTATACATCCTATTATATTCTGATTTTGATTTGATGATTTTCTAACGCTGCATCATACACCATATCATAACAGCCTGCTGCACCACTAATAAGTTCTTTTTAAATTCATAGCCCACAAAATATTCCGACCGCATTACGTCATCAGAGACTTCTTCCCCACGGTAAAATGGCGGACAGGGGTTTAGGACGGCATTTTTATTAGCCAGATCCATCACTTCCCTGGTTATCTGATATTCCCTAAAATCATTTAACGCACTGGCAGGCAGGGAATCCGTGCATATAATATCTTTTCCTTTGATTGCCTCTTTGATATCATGGTATACCTGTACATCATCCATCTCATAACCAGGACCACAACACTGTGACAAATCAAATCCCATAACATTAGACGCTTCTTTCCAAGCCAGGCCGATATTTCCGGATTTGCCACAGAACAGGTACTTATCACTTATAAAATGATCCCTGGTTTTTGACAGCGAATACAGATCCGACAAAATTTCACAAGGATGATTGATATCAGTCATTGCATTGACAACCGGAGTTTTTGAATGCTCGGCAATTTTTTCAATCAACTGTATGTCCCTATGCCGCACAATAACGATATCCGCCCAATTGTCCAAATAACCGCAGACATCTCTTAAAGCTTCCTTTTTTTCCAACGCATCACTTGGAAATAGTATGGGCTGTCCGCCCAGCAGATATATCCCCTTTTCAAAGGTTACCCGCGTCCTGATACTTGAAGCGGGGAAATACAGAATAGCACTTTTACCGTTAAGGAAACCATGATATTTCCCGGTACTGATTTCGTCTGCAAGATTTAATATTTCGTATACCTCGCTTGATTGCAAATCAGTTAATCTAATCAAGTCTTTCATTTAGAACTACCTCGTTCAGTCTTAAAAATCTGTCTGCATATATCTACTTGTGAAAAATGGCTATGCATTTCCACATAGCCATTTGTGCAGTAACTCCATTAGAGTTGCCAACGCTTTTAGCAGTCCACTTTACGGCAAGACTCACCACTAATAATAGAATACCAAATTTCTAAAAATAGTCAATCTGTTTCGGAAATGTATGAAACAATATCTCATCCTATATTGTTTCTGGTTTCGTAAAAACGGTACAGTTCCTCTTCATCATCGTTCAAATCTTTATACATTTTTTGTGTATTCAGGATATATCCGGCTTTTTCAATCACTTTCCAGGAAGGTACGTTTTCCTCCCTCACGGTAGCGATGATTCTTTTTACATTATAATGTTCCAGGAAATATTCAGTGTATGCTTTCACCGTTTCTGCAGCATAGCCATTGTTTCTATACTGCGCCCCAACAAAATAGGTAATCCCTGTTTCCCGAAAATCTTCATAATAGGAACATCCAACAGAACCAACAACTGTCGCACGATCCTTTAAGGTTATTGTATAAGCCAGGTAATCCATATTCGGATCATCCCTAAGTGCAAAATTCTTTGCCTCGGTGATCCATTTTGTGATCCATCTGCCGCAGTCTTTGTCAAAGCCGCAGTCGTTTAAGCTTCCGTCTGCCGCCATTATGGCAAATGACGCCGCATCATCCGTTTCCAGATCCCGAATCAGCAATCTCTGTGTTTCAATCTGCATAAATATAACCTCCCTGCTATTTTTTCCCTGCCGTTTATGTATTCCATAGGAAACAGACAAGGGCTGATACTGAAAGAAACAGACTGTGGTAATTCCATCTTTATTTCAATCTCTTCTTTCTGCAACAAACTTTTAACCTGATTTCGGGACAGCCCCAATACCATAGCAATCTGCTTTTCCAAGTGTATCTTCAGTCGATGTGGGTTCATAACCGTGATTACCATCTGCTCTCCCAATCCACTGCTTTCCATGGTTTCATGCAGTTTGACCAAATCATAATGCAGCCTGTCAAAATCAATGTCTGCTTTGTTTGCCCGAAATAACTGCATATTTTTACCATACATCTCCGCAAGCTGTTCGTCATTGTCTAAAAAACAGTGATATTCTTCTTTTGGTATGGAAGTAGCCTTCCTGCGTTCATAAACTGTAAGGTTAAGCGTATGTTTACATTCCAGGCATTGATAAAACGTCTTTCTCCTCTCGCTATATTTTCGATGTAACTCTGTTACAGTCATCATAATACGCCTTGGACAAACTCCTTTTTGGGCTATCATGATTGCATCATCTTTCCTCCTCAGCTTTACCATAATCAAACTGCTATTCCTTTATGGTATAGCGTAACCTATTTTCATCCCGCCTTCCACCTCACTTATTTTTATAAAAAAATATGAGCCACCACCGGGCAACTGCAATTTTTGTGGCAGTTCCCTGGTATCAGCCCACATTTTCACAGCCAACAGGCAGTCCGACTAAGGATGTGCCTATTGGCTGTCCGTTTTTTAAGAATACTTTTGAATTCTCAGGATACGCTGTATGCTCTTCTCCGACAGAAAGTATTTGCAGGCCAATTCCGCTGCTTTGCTTCCTGCCAGATACTCTTCATAAATCTGTCTGTCACGCCTTAATAGCTCCTGTTTAATCTGCGTGCCCGTTCCCCATGCCTGTCTGTTTGATGACTTGCGTGGAATGTAAATACTTTCTCCGTCAACATACTGCTGTATCAGTTCTATGATCTCAATTGGCAGAATTTCTTCTGCTTTCCTATAGCCCATGTTTGCCTCCCAAAATTTATTTCCAGGAACAGCATTGGCTATAACAAATATTTACTTTTGCAATAGCCAGTGCTATGCAAACATAACATATCGTCTCATATACAAATCCCCTTTCTAATTTTTTTTCATAGTATCACCTTTGAGGGAATAAATCAAATTGTTTCCTTTTTCCTACTCTTCCTTCTCCAGGGACTTCAGGTAATCGCTCAATTTCCGGATATCCTTCTGGGACACTTTCTTTCCCTGGTACAGGGACGCAATGAAGTCCTTGGCGGACTTGTGGAACATCTTTTCCAGCAGGGTATGTAGTTCCCTCCGCCAGCTTATACTCCTCCTCCGAAACCAGGGCGGTATAATAGTTGGTGCGTGTGGTCCTGTCACAATATACCGCCCCTTTTTCCGCCATCCGAGTATGCTACATCCTCCAGGATCCTGAAGTCGATTTTGTCCGCCAGCTCCTGAAGATCCTCCTGTGTCATTCCCTCTTCCGTCCCGCGCAGCACGTTAACGGTAATAAAGCATTCCTCAGAATCAGCCAGGATCAGCGCCTTACCCGGCCCCAGGGCAAGAAGCACCGGCTCCCCGCAGGCGGCAACATACTGCCACTCCGTGAAATCTTCCGCCTGCCCGATGGTCAGCATTACTTCATTGAACGTTCCCTTTACGGAGCGGGTAAACTGGAAGTCTGTCATCCCGCAGCCCAAACCAGTTGTATGCCAGCGCCACCCCGGGCAGCACCACCGCCAGGAAGACACAGGCGGCAGTCCCCAGAAATGCCCTGATCTTCCCCAGATGCCTCCTGCGCCCTGCTTCCCGTTCCTTCTCCACAAGATCCAGGAACCTGTCATCCACATACTGAAAAGCTTTGTTTAACCGGCCAATCCTGATGTACCCGTTCATACTACCACCCCTTCCTTTTCCAGGTATTTCCGCAATGCATCCCTGGTTTTGGACAGAATGTATTTTACCTGCCGGGCGGAAAGGGAATACTGCCTGGATAATTCCCCTATGGAATAGGCCATGTAGGTGTCGTTAACGATCTCTTCCATGTCATAAATGCTCCTCAGTATGTTATGTTATAGGCTACCTGGCGCAAAAAGGCATTATACTTCTTTTCCGTCTCCCGAATCGCCGCCTCTGACCGCTCAAAGTACAGCTCCACAATCTCCAGGTCCTCCATGTTACCGCCTCCTGTTTTCTCCCGATGTATCCCTATATTATAAAGCATTCATTGTCAGATTACGAGCCTGCAATTAATCCCAATACCTCTGTTCCGGCAAATAAAAGTCCTCAAGATCATCATCATCTATTTGCACCTCAAAATGATCGCTTCCTGAAGTATGGACCGACGGCATGCTCAGCACCAGGGCATCCGGTTTCAGGAAGCATCGTACATTTCCCGAAATGCTGAAGGGCGATATTGACTGATATTCCGGGGACTGTAATTGGAGCATTTCCCCAAACCAGCTCCCTCGCAGGAGGTAACAGGGTCTGTCGGGAAGTATGCATTCTCAGCGTTAACATTTCTCATGTGAGAGTGCTTCTACACAGATCAGACCGTCCTGTTCCATTCCTCCAAAGGACTGTGCTATAATACTGATATCATTTTGCATCCCGTTCCTGATTCCGCAACTGAAATCAAATATTACGCTCCCCTTTCCATTATACTGGGTACAGGGTGGTCGAAAGGAACAGGACGAAGGCAGAACATTACCAAAAAACGGAGGCAGACAACAGATGTATGAATGGCAGCAGCAGATCCAGATCATCGTTGATGAAATTGACGAATGCATAAAGAAGCACCGGGACGAGGCACTGACCCTACAGTCCCTCTCCCGCAGGCTGGGGTATTCCGAGTATTATACCACCAGGAAGTTCCGGGAAATATCGGGATTGTCGCTGCGGGATTACCTGCGCCTGAGGAAGCTGGCCTTTGCGCTGTGGGAAGTGCGGGACAGCAATCGAAGCCTTCTGGAGATTGCCGTCGATTACGGCTTTTCCTCCCATGAGGCTTTTACCAGGGCTTTCAAGACCGCCTACGGCATGACGCCCAGCGCCTACCGCAAGGATCCCATACCCGTGGTTCTCCGCACCAAGATACACCCTTTCGACCGCTACTTTTTTGGAATTGGAGAGATTGGCATGGCAAAAACAACAAACGACACAAATCAAGAATCCATTCAGATCTATTTTATCACCGTACCCGCCCACAAGTTCCTGCATATCAGGAACTATGAAAGCATCGGGTACTGGGACTTCTGGCAGAAACAGAGCCTGATCCCGGGCCAGGACTGCGAGACCATCTGCGGCCTGCTGGACAGCATCAAGGGAAAGCTGGACGACCAGGGCGGCAGCGAGTCCAACAGCGGCAGCGGCCACGTCATCGGCTATCTCAATGACCCGAAAGGCAGGGTCTGCAGCTGGGGCATTCCCCTGGCGGAATGCTACGGGGTACGGCTTCCCCTGGATTACCAGGGCGAGATACCGCCCCAGATGCTTATGATGGAGGTTCCCGAGGCAGAGTATATTGTGTTTGAACACGGTCCCTTTCAGTATGACCAGGAAAACAGCAGTGTGGAAGAAAAAGTCGAAGAGGCAATGAAAGCTTTCGACTATGAAAACTCCGGCTACTGCCTGGACACTACCCCCGGCAGGATCGGCTATCTGTATCACGACCCGGAACGGTTCTGGAAGCTTGTCAGACCCGTGCGGAAACTTTGATCTTTCCTTCCCGCAGGCACAAAGCCAGATCCACACAGCTGGCTTTGTGTCTCTGCCTGAACGAGCATAGAGCCAACACGGCTGGCCTGGCGAATGCCGTGAGGGTCACAACAAAAAACGGCATGATTCCAGCCAATGGCCAACCTGCCGCTTCCTCCGATATTTCTCTTTGTTTTCTGAATCTATTATAGCAAAAAAATTCACCCAATACAAGTCTTGTATTTTCCCCGTTCTTTTGATAAGTTTACATCGATATTTAAGGAAACATGGAAATCATTCAGAACCAGATACAGTTTCATATACTCGTGAACGCATTTATCTGCCGCTTTCTGTTCAACACTGCCCATGCGTTCACTCGTTATACATTTAGGTCGGCAAATGTTTTCGTTCATAAGTATAAATTATAGGAGGATATGTCCATGGAGAAAAAGGAATTACAGGAGGAAATGAACTATCTTGACCGGGTGGAAGGAATCATCCGGCACAGGCTGAAGAAATTGCACGAGGAGAAAGCGTTACTGAAAGAGCAGGTCATACACCGGCGGAAAGAGATGTGGGATGACAACCGGCACCTGATCCGGGACTTTGACGATGTGATCCTCCTGAGCGCCCAGGATGCCGAGGTGAACCTGGCGGAGGATGAGTATGGGCGGAATGAACAGGAAATACAGCGGCTGTCCAAAATGGAGAAATCCCCCTATTTCGGCCGTCTGGATTTCGAGGATCCCACAACGGGCGACAGGGACACCATCTATATCGGGATTTACAGTCTCACAGAAAAGGAATCCCATGCAATATACGTGGTTGACTGGAGGGCGCCCATTTCCTCCATGTTCTACCAATTCGACCTTGGCCCGGCCTGGTATGAGGTCCATGGGAACAGAGAGGAAGTCGTTGTCACAAAAAAGCGGCAATACAGAATCGAAGATGGCCGTCTCCTCCATGCCTATGACACCGATTCGTCCATGTACGACAATATCCTGGGGGAAGTCCTTTCCGGGCATTCCGACCATAAGCTCAAGGTCATCGTTGGAAGCATACAGAAAGAGCAAAACCTGGCGATCCGGAGCGACACCAGGCGCTCCTGCCTGATATACGGCCTTGCAGGCAGCGGAAAGACCAGCATCGGCCTGCACCGTCTCGCCTACATCCTTTACTGCAACAGGGACACCATAAAATCGGAAAATATCCTGATCCTGTCCAATAACAGCATTTTTGCCTCCTATCTTTCCGCCATCCTGCCCGATCTGGGGGAAAGGCCGGCGGAAACAAAGGTTTTTGCCGATCTTTTGGAAGCCTATATGGATCAGGGCATGGTAATCGAGGACTATTACAGCCAGCTGAAACGGCTGGAAAGCAGTTATGCCGGGGAGAGGGCAAAGGGACTCAGAATCCTGTATTCCCCGGATCTGATCCGGTACTGCACGGACTACTTCGCCGCTTTTCCTTTCCGGATTCCCGAAATCCGTTACGGGGAGGAAATCCTATTGTCGCCGGAGTCCTTCCAGGATCGGCTGGACACCCGGAAATTCCCGTCCTTCCAAGCGCGCTTTGAAATGCTGGGGCAGCTGGTAAAAAAGACCGTGGAGGAATTCTTTCTCCTGCATAAGGACGAGATATACAATGATCTCATGGAGAGCCATGAGGATATATTGTCGGAAAAAGAATGGAACCTGCTCTATAAAAAGACCAGGCAAACATATATAGAGTCCGCCCAAGAGGAGATCCTCCGCCAGAACAGGCTGGATCCCCAGGCACAGGCGGTAAAGGTTCTGTCGGATTACCTGGACCGGACGGGGAAGGGGGACGAAATAGCTGCGAGATTGTCCGACTCCCTGAACCGCCGGAAGCTTTTATATGAGGAAGCGCTCTTCTACCTGTTTGTCAAAGTGCTGATGGGAAAAGCCGCCCCGTTCCCCACCATCCGCCACACGGTAATTGACGAGTCCCAGGATTACAGCCTGCTCCAGCTGTCCATCATAAAACACCTGCTGCCCAAGAGCAGCTTCACCCTGCTGGGCGATATTTACCAGGCCGTCAATTCCCTCACGACCATCCGGGACTACAACGATTATACACAGGTTTTCGGGCCGGACCTGGCACAGATCCGGCTGGGTAAGTGCTACCGCTCCTCCGGCGACATCAACGCCCTGGCCTTTGAACTGATCAATGAGGCGCACCGCCCGATCACGGAATGCTACTCCTATTTCCACCGGACGGTCAGGAAACCGCAGTACCTGATATGCAAAGATATACTTTCCTGCCTTGTCCCGATCCTGGAAGGACTCGGACAGTACCATTCTATTGCGGTGATCGTGGACAACGATGAGGACGCCCTTGCGGTAAAGTCACGCCTGCAGGGACATCAGGAAGCCCAGTTGATCCTTTCCCCTGACGATGAGATGACGGGGCATCTGGTGATCATTCCCCTCCTGCTTGCGAAAGGACTGGAATTTGACGCCGTGATCCTGTTCAACTGTATTTATTCCAACCTGGGAAACGACCGCATGAGGCAGAAGGTATACCTGGGATGCACCAGAGCCTTGCATGAACTGTATTTTGTGGAAAGGGACATCCTGCCGGATGTGCTGCAGGGGTGCGGGCAATATCTGGAAATCTGCAACTGGAATAAATGACAGATACAGATTGGCGCAATTCAAAAAGGTGCAAGGTCCATTGAACATCCAGACCTTACACCTTTTGATTTCACATTTAAGGACGTATCGCATTACATTCCGATCATGGCGGAAAATTCCTTCATCATCTCGGAGATCTTGATCTGCTGGGGGCAGACCTGCTCACAGCCCCTGCATCCGATACAGTTGGCAGGCCGTTTCTCTTCCGGCATGCTTCCCACCGCCATGGGGGCAATAAAGCCGCCTCCCGTAGCCTTGTGCTCATTATACAGGGAAATCAGCTCCGGAATGGGAAGTCCCTTGGGGCAATGGCTGGTGCAGTAATGGCAGGCGGTACAGGGCAGCCCGGCCTTCCTGGTCTCCTCGTCCATCCGTTCCACAAGACCCTCAAATTCATCCCCGACAAGGGGCTCATCCGTCTCATATGTAGCAATATTCGCTTTCAGCTGCTCCATGTTGGACATGCCGGACAAGACCATGGTCACTCCCGGAACACTCTGTAGGAAACGGAAAGCCCAGCCGGGAACCGTCTCCTCCGGACGGGCAGACTGCATGAACGCGGCCAGTTCCCCGGAAGCCTGCGCCAGCTTACCGCCCCGTAGCGGCTCCATGACCCATACGGGAATCCCCGCCTTGTTCATCAGCGCCACTTTCTCCTGGGCATTCTGGAAATGCCAGTCCATATAATTCAGCTGAAGCTGGCAGAATTCCATATGCTTTCCATAAGCGTCCAGGAAACGCTGTATCACCTCCACGCTGCCATGTGCCGAAAAACCAAGATGACGGATACGCCCGTTCTCCTTCTGTTTCAGCAGATACTCCAGAATCCCGTATTGCGGATCCAGATAGGCGTCGATATTTCCCTCATACACATTGTGGAAAAGGTAGAAATCAAAATAAGGCGTCCGGCACTTTTCCAACTGTCTCTCAAAGATTTCCTCCACCTTATCCATATTGGACAGGTCATACCCCGGGAATTTGCTCGCAAGGTAATAACTGTCCCGCGGGTATCTGCTGAGGTATTTCCCGGCAACCAGCTCCGAATTGCCGTCATGATACCCCCATGCCGTGTCAAAATAATTGATCCCGTTGTGGTAGGCGTAGTCGATCATTTCCGCCGCAGCCGCCTCATCCACCCTGCCGTCATCGCCGTCCAGCACCGGCAGGCGCATCATGCCAAGCCCCAGCCCGGAAAGCTTTAACTCCTGAAATTCCCTGTAAACCATTCCTCTCTCCTCCTGTTCCGGAGCACGTCTGAACCATATACCCTACGGCTTTTACCAAATGGATGCCGATGCACCCGCCCGGTTCCCTGCCTGCGGGAACAATGCTTTCCCGGTATATATTCCCGAAGGGATATTTTCCAGACTCTCCCTGAAATATTGTCCACCTGTGCTAATCCAACGCCTTGTCTGCATTGCCATAAATGGCATACAGACAGGTCATCGGGTTGCAACCGCACAGGTGGAATATTGTTTTCCTGCATCTGTCCGTCCTGTAATCTGTCAGGTCAGCACCAGGTCATGTCTGCCCACAGGCATCCTCGGCAAATGTCCTGTCCCAGACCAGCTGACCGGTCTCCACCGCGGTCTCGTACCGCTCAATCTTGTAGTCGAGACGCTCCAGTTCCTTCCGGCATTTTTCCATCTGCTTCACGATACCGGTGCGGGCTTCCTTCAATAAATCCCGTCTTGCGGCAAAGGTACCGTCCCCCTGCTGGCACAGCTTCACATATGAGGCGACCATCTCCACGGGAACGCCTGCATTGCGCATGCAGATGGCATTCTCCACCCAGCCCATATCCTCTTCGGAATAGTCCCGGATACCGCCCTCTGTGCGGTTTACCGCCGGGATTGCCCCCACCCGCTCGTAATATCTGAGCGTATCCGGTAAAATATGATATTTCTCGCACACCTCTCTGATCGTCATTCCCACACCCAGCCAGACAGCACAAACAAATATCTGATTTATTATACAAGTTGGAGTGAACTCAAAGTCAAGTGTTTTTTCGGGATTTCCAACTATGAAAAGAATCTGATTTTACTGCACCTTTATGGAAAAACCTTCATATATCCCTACCGGTACATCTTCACCGAAAGAATATTCCTCCATTGTCTCCTTTTCAAATCTATATACCATAACCATCTCCTTTGCAGGATCCACTATCCAGTATTCCCTGACTCCGGCTGCCCGGTATTTGAACAGCTTTGTAAAATAATCCATTGGCTTATTTCCAGGAGAAACAATTTCGATCACCCAATCCGGCGCACCGTGACACCCCTTGTCATCTAACATAGATGGGTTACAGATCACGGAAATATCCGGCTCAACATAATTGATATCGTCCTGATTTAAAAACACAGCAAATGGAGCCGGAAACACCTCACACCCACCGCCATTTGCCCTGATATACATATTAATCTCTGTACTGATATAATTCAACAATCTCTGATGCCTTGTATTTGGCGGAGCCATATAATAAATCTTCCCATCAATCAGTTCTGCCCTCTCTCCCTCCGGCAGGGCATAAATATTCTCTATCGTATAAACCTCTTCTTTCCTCAATGCATCCATAACTCTTTCACCTCCACCGCTTCCCCTATCTCTTCCATCTTGCTTCCATATTCCTTCTATATCACACATCCGGGAATGTCACGGTGATCGCCGTGCCTTTTCCCACGGTGCTTTCCATTTCGATCCCGGCATGATGGATCTTTGCGGCATGCTTTACGATGGACAGCCCAAGCCCTGTGCCGCCCACCTCTTTGGAACGGCTTTTGTCCACCCGGTAAAAACGCTCGAAGATACGGCCCTGGTGCTCAGGCGCAATGCCGATGCCCGTATCCTCCACGGTCAGGGCAAGATCGGAAGAGCACACGTCTGAACTCCAGTCACAGTTCAGGAT
>CANDMD010000029.1 GCA_947385725.1 uncultured Lachnospiraceae bacterium
TGTGCTCCCCTTTCCACCAGAGCCCGGCGCAGCTTGCCTTCTTCCACTTTTCCAGCAAAGCGGACAGGAGGGCGATTGCGGCGGCGGAAAGGAGGGCGGCCAGCACAAGCATCCTCAGGCGTGCCGGATCCCTGCCACCTGCAAGCTCGTCGATGATCAGGGCGGCCAGCCATATGCCTGCGTAGGGAGTGAGGGCGCTCCACAGGACGCTGAAAAAGCGGGACAGTATCACCTGTGGATATCTTTGGAAAAATATCTGTAAAACGCGGTGGTCGTATTTCAGGACTTCAGACCAGGATAATCGCTTTTCCTTCTTCATTGTCAAGGTATTCTGCTCCTTCCTTATAATATTTGCTTTGTATTTCGTAAAGTTCGGCATATTTGCCGCCGGCTTCCAGCAATTCACCGTGTGTGCCTTCCTCGCTGATCTTCCCGTTGTCGATCAGGATAATACGGTCGCAGAAGCGGGTGGATGCCAGGCGGTGCGAGATATAGATGGAGGATCTGCCCTGTGCCAGGTCATTGTATTTCCGGTACAATTCCGATTCGGCAATGGGATCCAGCGCCGCCGTAGGCTCGTCAAGCAGGAGAAAGGGGGCGTCTTTATATAACGCACGGGCAAGCATGAGGCGCTGTGTCTCTCCGCCGGAAAGGAGGATTGCACCCTCATGTACCTGCCTGTTCAGGCAGGTTTCGTAACGGTGGGGCAGGGATTCGACTTTTTCCCGCAGCCCGGCCTCTTCCACGCATTTCTGTACCCTCTCCATATTGATATCCGTCTCCGTCTGCGCCACATTTGCCGCAAGGGATGATGCCAGTAGGGAGAAGTTCTGGAATACCGCTGAGAACAGGGTGTAATAGTCCCTGCGGTTCAAATCCCGGATATCTCTGCCGTCAAGCAGTACCCGGCCCTCGGTGGGATCCAGGAAGCCGCAGACCAGCTTCACAAGGGTGGTCTTGCCGGCGCCGTTAAGCCCCACCACCGCAAGCTTTTCGCCGGGATGCAGCGTAAGATTAATATTTTGCAGGGCGTCCTGCTGTGCGCCGGGATAACGGAAGGAAACATTTTCCAGCCGGATCTCGGTGTGCCCGGCTGCGCCCGGAGGGTGCACATTCTTTCCGATCACGGCATTCACTGGTTTGCCACCGTCAAACAGAAAGGGCTCGCGGTAGTCAAGGCATTCCCGGGCAGTAGAGAGATCCAGGGATTGCTGGTACAGGGTATGGAACCCGTCCAGGATGCCGGATACCCATTCGGTGAACCCGCCTGCCGCCGTAAAATACAGGAGAAATTCTGCCACGCCGAGCCCGCCCCGGAGCACAAGGCGGATGAGGTAGGCATAAGCGACGGCGCTGCGCAGGAAGGTCAGAACCAGGTCTGCCACCTTTGCCCATAGATAGACACCCTGGGTTCTTCGGTGGAATGCGGTATAGGCGTCCATTGTTTTATGGTACAGTTCTTCCAGCCAGGGGCGGAGGCCGAAGATACGGATATCCTTGGCATGACCCAGGTCTCGGGAACGTTCGGAAATGTACCACAGGTGTCTCACGTACTCCGACTCTTCTTCCCGGTGGCGGTAGCCGTAGCCGTTAACATAATTGCCAATGAAATAGCTTGCGGAGGAGGTGGCCAGGATCACCAGGATCAGAAAGGGCTGGACGGTGGTCAAAAGGCTCACATAGATGGCGAAGCCCAGGAGACTGGAGACCACCTTGGTCAAGGTATCCCAGATGGCTTCGGCCGCCGCTGTATTGGTGTTGACGCATTCATGGGCTTTTGTAAGGAGCTTTTGGAAGCCGTCATCGTCCACGTTGGGGTAGGATGTGGTGGCGGCCTTCCTGTTCAGCAGGGCGGCTACTTCCGTGCGGACGCTGATCCTTCCGTACAGAGTGTTGGCTTTCACATAGGCGGAGGCCGCCGACACCAGCATGCTGCCCAGGGCAAAGCCTGCTATGATGCACAGCAGTTCCGCCACGGGGGCATGCCTTTCCACCGCCGCCAGGATGGCGGGCGATACATACAGGTGGACAAGGTTCAAGGCTACCGTGAGCGTCGCGGAGAGGAGGCAGAGTACCAGCACCTTCTTTTCCCTTGACGTCCATGCCAGCCTGATCATAAACCAGGAGTTCTGCCACATATTATATCTGGGACGGACAGATTTTTTGTGAGGATGTCCTTCTTTTCTTTCCATGGGAAGATACCTCTCTTTTAAATGATTGATTTGATTATTATAGCATAGATTGCTTTTCCTGCTGTTTTGGGTGACGAAATGTATTTATTTGGGGATAAAACAAAGCAGATGGTAAAATTCTTTATTGACATTCCCATTTTCTGGTGCTACAATTCCATACAGAAAGCGAAGGCGCTATGGGTTTTTCCCGTAGTGCCTTTTCTTATCTGACGATGCAAAGGGGCTTCGTAAGGGAGAACCGGTGTATCGTTTTTTATTTTATCAGTTTCGCAGCGAAGCTGGAAAAGAGGAGGAAAAAATTATGACGGAAGAAATGATGGGTGCTGTAAACAGCCAGATCTTCGGTGTCTGGTTCCTGATCGGAGCCGCGCTGGTGTTCTGGATGCAGGCGGGCTTTGCGATGGTGGAGACCGGTTTTACCAGGGCAAAGAACGCAGGCAACATTATCATGAAGAATTTGATGGATTTCTGCATCGGCACAGTGGTGTTCATCCTGATCGGATTCGGATTGCTGCTGGGAGAGGATCTGGCAGGCTTTATCGGTAAGCCGGGCTTTGATATCTTTACCGCATACGAGAACTTTGACTGGTCCAATTTTGTGTTCAATCTGGTGTTCTGCGCGACTACGGCTACCATCGTGTCCGGCGCCATGGCGGAAAGAACCAAATTTTTATCCTACTGTGTGTATTCCGCAGTGATCTCGGCTCTGATCTATCCCATTGAGGCTCACTGGATCTGGGGCGGAGGCTGGCTGTCCCGGCTGGGATTTCATGATTTTGCGGGATCCTGTGCGATCCATATGGTGGGAGGCATCTCCGCTCTGATCGGTGCGAAGATCCTTGGCCCCCGTATCGGAAAGTTCACAAAGGATAAGAGCGGTAAGATCACAAAGGTCAATGCGTTTCCCGGGCATAGTATTCCCCTGGGCGCCCTGGGGGTATTCATCCTGTGGCTGGGCTGGTATGGATTTAACGGTGCGGCATGTACCAGCGTGGAACAGCTTGGCTCTGTATTTGTGACAACGACGATTGCCCCTGCGGTGGCTACGGTGGTGTGCATGATCTTTACCTGGATCAAGTACGGCAAGCCCGATGTTTCCATGTGTCTGAACGCGTCCCTGGCAGGTCTGGTGGCGATCACCGCCCCCTGCGACGTGACGGATGCCTTCGGAGCCATTGTGATCGGCGCGGTAGCCGGCCTGCTGGTGGTATTCGGCGTATGGCTTCTGGATTATAAGCTTCATATTGACGATCCGGTAGGCGCTGTGGCAGTCCACTGTATGAACGGTATCTGGGGTACCATTGCAGTCGGCCTGTTTGCAACCCCTTCCGCTCCCGGCTATTCCATCGCGGACGGGGCAGGGAATCAGCTTGCGGGTCTTTTCTACGGGGGAGGAGTGAAGCTGCTGGGACTGCAGCTTCTGGGATTTCTTTCCGTGGCGGCATGGACGGCGGTTACGATCACCATAGTATTCTTTTTGATCAAGGCGGTGTTCGGGCTGCGTGTCACCGAGGAAGAGGAAATCGTTGGCCTGGATTCCAAGGAACATGGCCTTGCTTCCGCCTATGCAGGCTTCTCCATCATTGATGTTTCCGGCGGAGTCATGGATGTCAATGAGAACACGGACCTTGGGGAAGACGAGTATGACGTCGCTTCCGAGACGAAGAAAAATGCGGCGGTTCCCGTGGTGGAGGTTCCTTCCGTATCTGCCTCGGGTATCTATAAGGTAGTCATTATTGCCAAAATGAACCGCTATGACACCCTGAGAAAGTCCATGAATGACCTGGGCGTGACGGGCATGACGGTGACCAATGTGATGGGCTGCGGTATCCAGAAGGGCGCGGGGGAAATGTACCGTGGCGTGGAAATGGATGCAACGCTGCTCCCCAAGATCAAGGTGGAAGTGGTAGTCAGCAAGATTCCTGTGACGGAAGTCATTGCCGCGGCAAAGAAAGCATTGTACACCGGACATATCGGCGACGGAAAGATTTTTGTGTATAACGTGGATAAGGTGGTGAAGATCCGCACCGGCGAGGAGGACTTCGCGGCTTTGCAGGATGTGGAGTAATTAGCCAAAGTGTAGGCTGATTTTCCTGGCATTTTAAGGGATCAGCTAAAGTGTAGGCGGCGTCATGCTGCTCTGTCCTGGGAGGACGGGACAGAGCAGTATGACGCCGCTTGGTTTACGGCAATTTGTAATTCTTCAGGGTCGGACCATCGTGCTTATAAGGATCGGAACCGGCTATAAATCGAATTGGTAAATGGCGTATGAATTGAGGGAGAAGAGAATTTACAATGTTTCAAAGCCAGTCATGCATAGTTACCGAGCCCTTATAATGCGAAAAGGGTTCAATCCGTATATTTATAAATTTGCAGAAAGTACCCCTGTCTCCCCTGTGCCGTCCCTTTGGCTGATATCTTATAAAATCAGGAAAAGCAAGCAGCCCGAAACCGTCGGGATCGGACAGTTCCCTCAGAAGTGTTTAGGGGTGGGGGTAAGACTTGACATAAAGCCTAATACGTCATATACTCCTTTGAGGGAAGGCAAAACGGCAATGTCTTTCGGGTGAGGGATATGGAAGAGAAGATTATTTCAGAAGAGACAGCAAAAGCAGAAGAGACAGCAAAAGCAGAAGAGGCAATAAAAGCAGAAAAGACAATCGAAAAAAATGGGATAACGGAGGGAGTGATCTGGAAGCAGTTGCTCCTGTTCTTTTTCCCTATTTTGTTCGGTACGTTTTTTCAACAGCTTTATAATGCGGCTGATGCCATGATCCTGGGGCGGTTCGTGGGAAAGGAAGCGCTATCGGCAGCAGGCGGAAGTACGGGTACGGTGATCAATCTGCTGGTAGGCTTTTTTGTAGGCCTGTCCAGCGGCGCAACGGTGATCATCTCCCAGTATTATGGGGCAAAACGCAGGGAGATGGTGGGGTATGCAGTGCATACGGCCATCGCCTTTTGCCTGGCAGCGGGGCTGTTCCTGATGATAGGCGGTTTTGCGGCGGCGCCTTCTATTTTAAGGATCATGGACACTCCGGCAGAGGTATTGGATCTGGCGATCCTCTATATCCGTATCTATTTTCTGGGTACGATCGGCAACCTGATCTATAATGTGGGTGCGGGCATCCTGCGGGCCGTAGGAGATTCCAGGCGCCCACTGTATTTCCTGATTGTGAGCTGCTTTACCAACATCGTACTGGATGTGATATTCATTGTAGTGTGCGGACTGGGCGTGGCGGGGGCGGCCATTGCAACTATTTCTTCCCAGGCGCTGAGCGCGGTACTGGTGATGGCTGTACTGATGCGCACAAAGGACATGCACCGTCTGGAACTTCGGAAGATCCGTCTGGACAGAAGGATGTTTTATCGGATCATCCGGATCGGTTTTCCTGCGGGACTGCAGTCGGTCATGTACAGCCTCTCCAATATCATTATCCAGGCTGCGATTAACGCCCTGGGAACGGACACGGTGGCTGCATGGACCGCATACTCAAAGCTGGACTGCATCTTCTGGATGACCATTAATGCGTTCGGTATTTCCATCACTACTTTTGTGGGACAGAATTTTGGCGCGGGAAATCTGGGGAGAGTGCGGAAAGGAATCCGCACCTGCCTGTACATGAGTCTGGGTGCTACGGTTTTCGTCTCCCTGATATTGTATTATGGTGCACCGTTCATCTGCAAATTCTTTACCACGGACCCGGAGGTGCTGAGGATCGGCCTGGCCATGACCCGGTTCCTTGTGCCTGTTTATGTCACATACATTATTATAGAGATTATGTCCGGTGCGCTGCGCGGCGTGGGGGACTGCTGGATTCCCACGCTGATCTGTCTGGGCGGGATCTGTGTGATCCGTGTCCTCTGGATCATGTTTGCGGTTCCCGGAAAGCCCGATATCTATACCATTATGTTCAGTTATCCCCTGACCTGGGTAGTTACCAGCGGGCTTTTTATAGGGTATTATACATGGTTCAGCAAGATCAGCAAAAGAAGGAATCTTCCGGTCTGAGATTTGACATATCAGGCAAAAGAGAGTAGACTGGCCTTGGGGAATTAGAAGGGAAGAATAAAATGTCTTTTGCCAATATTATTTTTTTGTTTGTTTTTTTGCCTGTAACACTGTTGCTTTATTGTGTCAGCCGGAAGGAACACAGAAACCTGGTGTTGCTGGCTGCAAGCCTGGTCTTTTACGCGTGTGGTGAGCCGAGATTTTTTTTCATAATGCTCTTGTCGATTCTATGCAATTATTATCTGGCGCTTGCAATCGAGCGTTTTTCGTGGAAAAAATTGTTTCTGTGTCTCAGCATACTGTATAACCTTGGAGTTCTGTTCCTCTTTAAGTACCTGGGATTTTCCGTCAGTGCGTTTAACTTTTTATTCCATGAAAACATACCGGTTATGGAGATTGCGCTGCCGGTTGGCATTTCCTTTTATACCTTTCAGTCCATGTCCTATGTGATAGATGTGTATTGGAACAGGGTGAAGGCGGAACATAATATTCTCAATCTGGGTCTTTATATCTCATTGTTTCCCCAGCTGGTGGCAGGTCCCATTGTCAGATATCATTCCATAGAGAGGCAGATTAAGGACAGGATTTTTACGCCGGAACTTTTCGGCGCCGGTGCAAAGCGATTTATGTGCGGTTTCTGTAAGAAAGTGCTTCTGGCGAATAATCTGGCCAATGTGGCGGATTGCTTTTTTGAGAATCCATCCATGGAAAACACCGTTGTGGGCGCATGGGCGGGAGCGGTCAGCTTTTCCCTGCAGATCTATTATGATTTTTCCGGTTATTCTGATATGGCCATCGGCCTGGGAAAAATGTTAGGCTTTGAGTTTGAGGAAAACTTTAATTACCCCTATATCTCAAAGTCCGTTTCGGAATTTTGGAGAAGATGGCATATTTCCCTGAGCGGATGGTTTCGCGACTATGTATATATTCCCCTGGGGGGATCCAGGGTATCCGTGCCCAGACATATCCTGAATCTGGCTGTGGTCTGGCTATTGACCGGCCTGTGGCACGGCGCCAACTATACGTTTCTCATGTGGGGTTTTCTGTATTTTGTCGCGTTGGTGGCAGAGAAATATATTATCCGCCCGGAGAGGAAGAAAAGCAGGTGCTTTACTGTGGTGTACAGGCTTCTGGCGCTTGCGTATGTGAATTTCGGATGGGTGCTGTTTCACTCGGACAATGTGAGGGCGGGTATCAGCTATTGCCTTTCCATGATCGGTTTCTATCCTGGAAACGCAGTCATAGACCTGCCCACGATCCGGATACTCAGAGAATACAGTGTGTTCCTGGCAATAGGAATATTGTTTGCCACGCCGGTTGCTTCCCGGCTGTCGGGGAAGCTGACAGGGAAATTGCTTTTGGTTGAGAAGTATATTCTCCCGGTTCTGTATTCGACGGGATTTCTGTGGGCGGTTTCCTATCTGATCCTGGGCGCACATAACCCCTTTGTATATTTTAACTTTTAGAAGGGAGGAGGATGAAAATGAAAAAGATCAGGAATTTCCTTTCAAGGCTTGGATTATATGGCCTGCTATTTGTAGTCATCCTGTTTCCTCTGGCGGCCGTCAGCGGATTTCAGGCAGCGCAATGCCGGATCAGCGGCAAGACGATTCCCAACGAATGGACGCTTGATATGGGCAGTGAGTGGGAAGTGGAGTATATTTCCGCATTCTGGAGGAAGCATGATTTTCTGAATCTGAATGGATTTATGAGAAGACTCATAGGGCAGCGGGAGATGAATGACGTGATCAAGCTGAATAATGGATACCTGGCCCGCCCTGTGGGCTATGTCAGCGATGAGGAACTGGAACCGGGGGCGGCGTCACTGGCCAATCTGGACAGGTATCTGGCCGAATCCGGCGCGGAGTTCCTGGTTGCCGTGGCTCCGGATACCATCAGCAAATACGATCCGCAGCTTCCGGCGGGAATGGAGGAATATGTAAATGAAGACCTGGATCGGATGATCCGCATGCTGACGGAGCGGGGAGTGGAGGTCATGGATTTCCGTGAAGTGATCCATGAGGACGGCATTGACCAGTATACCCTGATGTATAAGACGGATCACCACTGGACTACCAGGGCGGGGTTTTATGCGTACGGGAAACTGGCGGACTGGATTGAAGAAAAGACAGGGGTACAGGTGGATGAAAAAATACGGGACATTGAAAATTATTCCGTCACCACCTATGAGGACTGGCATCTGGGAAGTTACGGGCAGAGAACCGGCAGCCTGTACGCCGGGATCGACGACTTTGAATTGATCCTGCCGAAATTTGATACGAAAATCACGAATGGTGAGGTAACGGGAACTTTCGAAAAACTTTTTATCAGTTACGATGCTCTCGCGAAGAGGGATATGACTTCCCGTTATACGTACGATGTGACCCTGGAGCAGGCCTGGGGCGACTATACCAATCTTCTGGCGGACAATGATCTTAAGGTGCTGGTGATAGGGGACAGCTTTACGAAAACGGTCTGTCCTTATCTGAATATATCCTACAAAGAAAGCCGCTTTGTACATTATCAGCGTTTGGATGTATTGACAGCGGAATATGTAGAGGAATACGATCCAGATGTGGTCATACTGCTGTATTATCCTGAAAATATATTAGGACAGGATGGCCTGCAATTCAATCTTCCTTCTGTGGAAGAACCAGTACTGTGACCATTGCTGTAGGGAACGGGGATCCGATAGTTATCGAACACCAAAAAGGAGGTTACAAGAATATGTATCTTGCAAGTGAAACACGTTATGAGGAAATGAAGTATAACCGCTGTGGAAACAGCGGGCTGATGCTTCCGGCAGTGTCTTTGGGATTATGGCACAATTTTGGTTCCAACGGGAACTTTGAGACCATGCAGGACATGTGTCGCACGGCCTTTGACAAGGGCATCACCCATTTTGACCTGGCAAATAATTACGGTCCTGTGCCGGGAGCGGCGGAGGAAAATTTCGGGCGGATCCTGGTAAAGGGACTTGGCGCTTACAGGGATGAACTGGTGATTTCCACCAAGGCGGGTTATGATATGTGGCCGGGACCCTATGGTAACTGGGGCAGTAAGAAGTACCTGGTGGCAAGCCTGGATCAGAGCCTGAGGAGGATGGGGCTGGACTATGTGGATATCTATTACCATCACAGACCCGATCCCGACACGCCCCTGGAGGAGACCGCAAGGGCGCTGGATGGCATTGTGAGAAGCGGTAAGGCTCTCTATGTGGGTATTTCAAATTACAACAGGGAGCAGACCATCGCCATTGCGGAGCTGTTCAGGGAGATGGGCACGCCATTTATTATCAACCAAAGAAAGTATTCCATGCTGGTGAGGGATATTGAAAAGGACGGCCTGAAGGATTATGCCGCGGCTCACGGGATCGGTATCATTACGTTCTGTCCCCTGGCCCAGGGACTGCTGACGGATCGTTATCTCCACGGGATTCCGGAAGACAGCCGTATCCGCACGGACGGCAGATTCTTAAAGGAGAATGCCGTCAACGAAGGCACCATTGCCAGAGTGCAGAAGCTGGGGGAACTTGCGGCACAGCGGGGACAGACCCTGGCGCAGATGGCACTGGCGTGGATCCTCAGAGACGGGGACATTACCAGCGTACTGATCGGAGCCTCCAGACCCTCCCAGATATTGGATAATATTGGCATGATCAGGAATATCTCTTTCAGTGAGGAGGAGAGGAGAAAGATTGATGAGATCCTGGCATAAAGGGAATCCTTATGGATTTCGGGGATCATTTATGTGAAAGCATGCAGAGGGTAACCGAATGTAATAAAGGAAACAACATAAAAGAGCCGGCACGTCAATTGTATTTGCAACTGATGTGTCGGCTCTGTTTTTGTCGTCCGGTCCGGCTCCTGCAAAACCAGAGAGCGGGGTACTTGATTACTGGAACAGCCTCAAGACATTGGATCTCTGGTTCATCTGGCTCTTCAGCATCAGGTTCTGGTACTGATTCAGAAGATCCTTTTTCTTTTTCTCGGAAATTGCCATGGGCATATCCAGATCTTCAATGCGGCTTCTGGCGCTCAACTGCTGCTCGTGGGCATTGGTATTGTAATTGTAGGTGTGTCCCAGGCGGTTGGTATAAGCGCCAACGGAACTTCTGTGGCTGGACAATTTATCCATTGCAGCATCGATTGCACCCAGGTCAAAGCTTCCACTGGTCACATCGAAATCAGCAATTCCCAAAGCTTCCAGAGTGGTATTTGCCATACCGATCTCCATGCCGCCGCCATTGGGATTGGTAGCCAGATGCAGGTCAGCCATGCTTCCGTCCAGCAGCTTCTGCTCATTGAAGGTAGTATTTTTGGCAATCTGCTGGATACCGTCCTTCAACTGGTCGATTTCTGCCTGGAAATATTCCCTGTCAGAGGCGGAATAAGTTCCGTTCATAGCTCTCAGGCCGAGTTCACGGATCCGCTGAAGGTGATCCATCATGCCATCCATGGCGCCATCAGCTATATTCAGGGCGCCTATGCCGTCCTTGATATTCTGTGCACCTACGCTCAAGCCAGTTTCCTGCTTTTTCAGCTTCTGGGCAATGGCAAGCCCCGATGCGTCATCCGCTGCGGTATTGATCCTTTTACCGCTGGAAAGCTGAGAATAAATATTGCTCACACCGTTCGTTACAGACATCGAACTCATAAGTTCACCTCCCTTTTGGTATCATCTCTCTACTGTACCTTCATTTTACAATTTTTCCCGTTGGATATCAAGGGGAAATTGTGATTTCCTAATAGGAAATTCCGTCCGTCACAGCGAGGGAAGAATGCGAAGCATTCTTTGAATTGCCTCGAAGAGGCAATTTTTTATCTCCCGTAGAAAATCTGTGCGATGGGTGAGTCGGGGGAAAGGATCACTGTCTTGTTCCCGCCCCTCATGGAGGCTTTCACGGCGTCCAGACTTCTGACGAAGGAGTAGAAATCCTGTTTGGACTCGTCGTTGTAGGCCTCCGACAGGATTCGCATGTATTCCGCCTCGCCCTCGGCGATCAGGATCTCCGCCTCCTTCTGTGCCTCGGAAAGCATGACCGTCACTTCCTGGTCCGTGGTATTCCGGATCTTCTGCGCTTCGGACTGCCCCTCGGCAGTATAGGTGGCCGCGATGTTGTCACGCTCGGAAATCATTCTCTCGTAGACAGCAGCCTTATTGTCGCTGGGCAGATCCAGCTTCTTGGTCTCAAAGGAAAGGATCCGGATGCCGTACTGGTCCAGGGAGGTGCCGATATTGTCCAGGATTGCCTGGGACAGCTGACCGTTGCGGCCGGAGATTACCTCGTCCTGGCTGGTGCTGCTGATGATATTCTTGGTAGAGTTGTATACAATGGCGTCCAGCCTGCTCTCCGCGTTGGGGATGGAGCAGTTCAGGGTCTGGGCAAATTTCAGCGGGTCAGTGATATACCAGAGGATATAGCTGTCACAGATCATGGTCTTTTTGTCACTGGTGATCACGTCGGAGGCGGACAGGTCATAGAGCAGGATCTGCTTGGGAAGCGTGTCCACAGTCTGGATAAAAGGAATTTTGAAACTGATGCCGGCCTGATCCACCACATGATCTATCTTGCCAAACTGCCGGACGAGGCTGTATTCATTTTCATTGGTGATGACAATGCTGGAAGCGCCGACGATGAGCAAGAGAAACAGCACTGCGACCAGGAGTATTTTCTTCATTGTTTTCATAAAATTGCACTTCCTTTCCTACTGCTCCGCGGCGGAACCGCTGCTGCCATTGTTGCTGCTGCTGTCATTATTGCTGCTGCTGTCATTATTGCTGTTGCTGTTATTATGGTTGCTGCCGTTATTGCCATTGTTGCTGCTGTAGCTGCCGCTGCTGACTGTCCCGGATCCCGGTGCGGAGCCGTTACCGTCTGATGAACCGCTGCCCGGGTTGGTGAATGACTCCAGGGGATAGAAGGTCTGGGTGCTGCCATTAGGGCTCTCGATGATCACCTTCAGGTCGGGCAGGATATCCTCCATTGCCTCGTAAAACATACGCTGTTTGGTGATGGCGGGGTTTTTGATATATTCCTCATACATGGCGTTAAAGCGGGCCACCTGTGCCAGGGCTTCATTGATACGCTCCGTCTTCTGTGCCTCCGCGTCCTTGATGATGCCGTCCGCCTGCGCCTGTGCCAGGGGGATCTGTTCGTTGCGGTATTTGTTGGCGTTGTTCAGGGCAGTTTCCTTGCCCTGCTTGGCGGTTTCTACGGATTTAAACGCTTCCATGACTTCCACGGTAGGAGGCTCGGAATCCTGGATGGTGATGTTGACCAGCTGGACGCCGATATCCTGCTCCTCCAGGCGGGTCAGAATCATTTCCCGTATGGCGGCCTGGATCTCATTCTTGCCGGTGGTCAGCACGTCATCCACAGAGTAGCTGCTGATCACGGTACGGATACAGCTCTGGCTGATATTGCGCAGGATCGCCAGGGGATCCTGGGAGGCGTACATTGCCTTTACGGGATCGCTGTAACGGTATTCCACATAAAAGTCCACATCAATAAAATTAAAATCCGAGGTGATCATCAGGGATTCGTCATTGTCGACTTCATTGGTGTCTGAATTGTAGCCGATGGTAAAGCCCTGGATCGTGGTGTTTACCTTCCTGACCTGCTGGATAAACGGGATCTTGAAGTGCAGGCCGGGGTCGGTCACCGCCTGGGCGCGTCCCAGCGTGATCAGGACCGCCTGTTCCTTCTCCTTGATCTCATAAGCGGAATTAGCGGCCAGGAGCAGAAGCACGATCACGGCAATGACAATGCCTGCTATTTTTCCTCCTCTGCTCTTTTTTCTCTTTGCATTATCGGCTCCGCCATCCACTGTCTCGAAACCGTTTTTGCGATTGCGAAAAGATTCACCTTTCATAGTAAAAACTCCTTCCTGTAAACCGGACGTTGATATCATCCCTGACATTGTAACAATCATACCAGCGGAAGCGGGAAAAGGCAATGGCACGGCAGCCCTGCAAACTAAAATTTTTATAAAACGGAAATGAAAAGTTTATTGCGCAATGGTTTTGCGTAAGGTATTATTTAAGTGTAGTGGTCTGCGTGCCGGATGCTTCGGACCGCCCGGGGCACAGATCGTATGTTGGCGGAAGGTTAAGGAACTGTCGATAAATAACTTGTGCAGACAACGCAGCAGATGGAAATTCATGCAAGTCAAATGCATAAGTTATTTTCGGACAGTTCCTAAGGAAAGGATAGGAAAAATATGAAAGTATATGTCTGCTTTCCGGAGGGGAAAGCAAAAGCGCTTACAATGAGCTATGACGACGGCAAGATCCAGGATGAAAGGCTGATCGGTATTTTTAACCAATATGGGATCAAAGGTACCTTCAACCTGAACTATGGACTGATGGAAAGGGAACAGGAGCCTCCCCGGATTCCAAGAAATCGAATTGCGGAACTGTACAGGGGGCATGAGGTGGCGACCCATACCATGACCCATCCCACCATCGAGAGATGCCCGCTGACGGAAGTGGCGGAAGAGATCCTGGAGGACAGAAAGGGGCTGGAGAAGCTTACGGGACAGCTGGTGAGAGGCCATGCCTATCCAAACGGCTCCTACAGTGAAGAGATCAAGCAGCTGTTCAGACAGCTTGGCATTGCCTATGGCAGGGTGGTTCCCTCCGTGCCGGATTTCGCATTGCCCGCCGATCCCCTTGAGTGGCATCCCACCTGCCACCACAACGATCCCGAATTGATGAAGAAAGCGGAATTTTTCGCTGATTTCCAGAAGAAGCAGTATCTCAAGCTGATGTATGTATGGGGGCACAGCTATGAGTTCGACAATAACGATAACTGGGAGGTCATTGAAAAGTTCTGTGAGTATATGGGCGGCAGAGAGGACATCTGGTATGCCACAAACATTGAGATCATCGACTATATGGAGGCGGCAAAGCGCCTGAAATTCTCGGCAGACAACGAAACCGCCTGGAATCCCAGCGCCCGGAGCGTATGGCTGCAGGTGGATGACAGCAGATATGTGGAAATAAAAGGCGGCTGTACGGTGAACCTGAATGAATAGTTCCGGCGGAGAGGTATTTCAGAACGCCCTGGCCGATTTTACCTTCGAGACCGCCTGCGGGGGAGCCATCCGGCATTTGGCTGACAGCGGCCTTACGCTGAAACAGATCATGGATAAGCTGGATTATCCGATCTCCGCCGAGCGTGTGCGGAAAGCATTGTACAAGCACCTATGTGACAGTGGCGTCATATTAGAGGAGTCTCCGGAAGAGGGGCTGCCTGGGGCAAAGCCGGAATATGTCCTGGAGTACAATTCCTACGGCAAGCCCAGCTACCGGAGGAAAAGTGCTCCGTGCGCCGGGGAAATCGGGGCGGATCATGGGTCGGAGAGAACTGCCTGGAAGGAGATTCTTTATACGGCGGAGATGGCAGTGTCAGGCAGGGCGGCTGGGGTTTCGGAACCGGGGTTGTCTGCGTTTCTGACCGGAAGGATCTCATCCAAACGGGAGAAATCAGTATATATTTCCTGCGATTTTGGCATCCCCGATTCTCCGGCAGCAAAGGGAATCCTTCTGCTGAACGGCCGTCAACGGGAATATCTGGAAGGGATTCCCTGGCCCCGCCGCAGGGTATATTACAGACTTGATCACCGGATGACGGAAATACTGTGTAGTTTATATGAGCTCCATGCATATGAGGGGATCTGCTATTTCTTGTCATCCCGGGAGAAAATCTGTATAGGATAAAAGCGTATTCAGGATAAAAGTGTATACAGGATAAAAGCGTATATAGGATAAAATTGTTTACAGGATAAAAGCGTATACAGGATAAAATTGTTTACAGGATAAAAGCGTATACAGGATAAAATTATTTACAGAATAAAAGCATTTACAGGATAACATTGTCTATGGGATAGTGCATATGAGATATCGGTACTTATGCGATGCGAGAAAAGCATTCCAGGAAAGGAGAACAACATGAAAAATTACATTATGGCATTGGATCAGGGGACAACCAGTTCCCGCTGTATTCTTTTCGACAAGTCAGGCAATATCTGTTCCATGGCACAGAAGGAATTTACCCAGATTTATCCCCAGCCCGGATGGGTGGAGCACAATCCCATGGAGATCTGGTCCTCACAGCTGGCAGTGGCCACGGAGGCAATGGCGATGCTGGGAGTGGGTGCGGAACAGATATCCGCCATCGGCATTACCAATCAGCGCGAGACCACCATTCTCTGGGACAGGAATACGGGGGAGCCTGTATATAATGCGATTGTATGGCAGTGCCGCCGTACCGCGGATATGATTGACGCGCTGAAGGAGGACGGCTTTGACCAGGTGATCAGGGAGAAGACAGGGCTGATTCCGGACGCTTATTTCAGCGCTTCCAAGATAGCCTGGATCCTGGAGCATGTGCCCGGCGCGAGGGAGCGGGCAGAGAGGGGGGAGCTCCTCTTCGGCACAGTGGATACCTGGCTGATCTGGAATCTGACCAAGGGCGGGGTTCATGTGACGGACTATACAAACGCGTCCCGCACCATGCTCTATGATATCCACAAGCTGTGCTGGGATCAGGAGATCATGGACAGATTCCGGATCCCTGCTTCAATCCTGCCGGAAGTGCGTCCCTCCAGCCAGGTCTATGGACACACAAATGTAGGCGTGCTGGGCGGCGAGATTCCCATTGCGGGAGCGGCGGGAGACCAGCAGGCCGCGCTGTTCGGACAGTGCTGCTTTGAGCAGGGGGAGGCCAAGAATACCTATGGAACCGGTTGCTTCCTGCTGATGAATACGGGAAAGGAGGCCATCACATCCAAGTCAGGGCTTCTGACCACCATTGCCGCCAGTACCTCCGAGAAGCCGGAGTATGCGCTGGAGGGCAGCGTGTTTGTGGCAGGCGCGGGGATCCAGTGGCTCAGGGACAGCATGCGCATGATCAAGAGCGCCCCCCAGTCCCAGGAATATGCGGAGGCAGTGGAGGATACCACGGGAGTGTATGTGGTTCCCGCCTTTGCCGGAATGGGAGCGCCTTACTGGAATCAGTATGCCCGGGGTACGGTGGTGGGGATCACCAGGGGCTGTACAAAAGAGCATTTCATCCGGGCCACCCTGGAATCCATCGCATACCAGACCGCGGATGTGCTGAAGGCCATGGAGCAGGACAGTGGCCTGCATCTGAAGAGCCTGAAGGTGGACGGCGGCGCCAGCGCCAACGATTTCCTGATGCGTTTCCAGGCGGATATTGTCAACACTCTGGTGCACAGACCCAAATGTATCGAGACCACGGCCCTGGGAGCGGCTTACCTGGCAGGTCTGGCTGTGGGGTACTGGAAGGATAAGGACGAGATCCGTGAGAACTGGCAGATCGGCGCGGTGTTTGAGCCTGCCATGGAGGATGCAAAGCGCGGTGCGCTGCTGAAGGGCTGGGAAAAGGCGGTCAAATGTGCCCTGGTATGGGCGGAGGAGGAGTGAAGGAAAAATGTTAGTGCAGAAATATAAGGATATGTTATCGGGGAAATCTGTGATCAGACAGCTTTCGGAATTTGCCACTGCCAGGGGGCAGGAGATCGGGTATGAGAATGTATTCGATTACAGTCTGGGGAATCCTTCCGTTCCCGTTCCCCAGGCATTTACGGATGCCATGATCGAAATGCTGCGGACGGAGGATACGGTGCTGCTTCACGGGTACAGTCCCAGTTTGGGCATCACTTCCGTGAGGGAGGCGATTGCCGCTTCCCTGGAGAAGCGGTTTGGTCTGCCTTACCGCAGGGAGCATATTTTCATGACGTCCGGCGCTGCGGGTGCGCTGGCCCATGCGTTCCGGCTGGTGACGGAGCCGGGGGACGAGATATTGACTTTTGCGCCCTTTTTCCCGGAATATAATCCCTATGTCAATTTGAGCGGCGCCGTGCTGAAGGTGGTTCCGCCCGATACGGAGACCTTCCAGATCAATTTTGAGAAGTTTGAGGAGATGCTGACGGAGAAGGTGATGGCAGTGCTGGTCAACACGCCCAACAATCCCTCCGGTGTGGTATACTCCGCGGAGACCCTGAAACGGCTGGCACAGCTGCTGCAGGAGAAATCACACCGGTACGGGCATGACATTTACCTGATCTCCGATGAGCCCTACAGGGAGATTGTGTTTGAAGGAGTGGAGGCACCCTGCGTATCCGCCTTCTATGACAATACCATTATGTGCTATTCCTTCTCCAAATCCCTGTCCCTTCCGGGGGAGAGGATCGGTTATGTGGCCGTGAATCCTAACTGTAAGGACGGGGAGACCATGGTCAATATGTGCGGTCAGATCTCCAGGGGGATCGGCCATAACTGCCCGCCCTCCATCATCCAGCTGGCAGTGGCCAGGGTGCTGGACCAGACCGCGGATCTGGGCGTTTATGAGACAAATATGAATCTGATTTACAGCGAACTGATGGAACTGGGCTTTCAGTGCGTGAAGCCGGGGGGAACCTTTTATATCTTTCCGAAGGCGCTGGAGGAAGATTCCCAGGCATTCTGCCGGAAGGCCCTGAAATATGATCTGGTCCTGGTGCCTGCGGACACCTTCGGAGCACCCGGATTTTTCCGTATGGCGTACTGCATCGATACGGAGAAGGTGGAGCGGTCCCTGCCGGCGTTGAGAAGATTTGTGAAGGAAACTTATGGAGGAGTATCATAATGTATCAGGTTGGTTTGATTTTGGAAGGAGGCGGCATGAAGGGGCTTTACACTGCCGGCGTGCTTGACTTTTTCCTGGACAAGAATATCATGTGCTCCAGCGTTTACGGTGTCTCTGCAGGCGCGTGCAGCATGTGCAGCTATCTGTCGAAACAGAGGGGCAGGACGAGGGATGTCAATATTGATTATGTGGACAGTAAACGCTATTGCGGCGTCAGGAGCCTTTTGACTTCCGGCGATCTGTTCAATGCCACCATGCTCTATCATCTGATCCCGGATTATCTGCATCCTTATGACCATAATGCGTTTGCGGCATATGAGGGAAAGGCTTACAGTGTTGCCACAAACATTGTCACAGGCAGGCCGGAGTATTTCCGCATCCGGGATATGAAAGCGGACATTGAGAAGATCCGCGCTTCCGCGTCCCTTCCCCTGGTGTCAAGAAATGTGGAGATTGACGGGAATTATTATCTGGACGGGGGACTCAGCGATTCCATTCCCCTGCAGAAATCCATTATGGACGGCAACCGGAAGAATATCGTGGTCATGACAAAGGAAGTGGGTTATGTCCGTCAGCCCACTGCGCATCTGGCACTCATAAAAGCGCGCTATCTGAAATATCCTAAAGTAGCGGAGTTGATGGCGGAGCGTCATATCAATTATAATGACCAGGTGGCTTATATTGAGAGACAGCAGGCAAACGGTCAGGCATTTGTGATCCGTCCCCGGTTTGCCAGCGAGGTGGGCAGGGTGGAAAAGGACGCAGATAAACTGAGGGCTTTGTACCGGCAGGGCTACGAGGAGGCGGAAGCCTGCTACGGGGAACTGAAGGCATATTTGGAGAACTGAGACATAAAGTAATGTAAACGGGAGATGAGATTCATATGTGGGAAATTATCAAGGCGATCATTTATGGTGTGGTAGAGGGGATAACAGAGTGGCTGCCCATCAGCAGCACAGGACATCTGATCCTGGTGGAGCAGCTCATTCCTTTTCAGGGAGTCAGCGAGGATTTCTTTGGCATGTTTGACGTGGTCATCCAGCTTGGGGCCATCCTGGCGGTGGTGCTGCTGTTCTGGAAGCAGATATGGCCCTTTGCCTTTACCAGGAAAGAGCGGCAGGGGCGGACAGGGCTTGCTTCCTATTTTAAAAAGGATATCTGGACACTCTGGTTTAAGATTCTTGTGTCCTGCGTGCCGGCGGCAGTCATCGGCGTACTCTTCGACGATGTGTTCGACGCGCTGTTCTATAATCCTCCCTGTGTGGCTATTGCGCTGGCAGTGTTCGGCGTTGCTTTTATCCTGATTGAAAACTGGAATAAAGGCCGGAAACCCAAAGTGACAGCGCTGTCGGAAATCACATACCAGACTGCCCTGCTGATCGGGGTGTTCCAGCTGATCGCGGCTGTATTTCCCGGCACTTCCCGCTCCGGAGCCACCATTGTGGGAGCACTGCTGATCGGAGTGTCCAGAACCGTTGCCGCAGAGTACACGTTCTTCCTGGCGATTCCGGTGATGTTCGGCGCCAGCCTGCTGAAGGTGGTGAAATTCGGTTTTGCATTTACGTCCCTGGAGCTGATGCTTCTGGTGATCGGAACGGTGGTGTCCTTTGTGGTATCGCTGTACGTGCTCCGCTTTTTGATGGGGTATATCAAGAAACATGATTTTAAGGTCTTCGGCTGGTACAGGATTGTGCTGGGCATTGTAGTGCTGTTATATTTTGGTTTTTTTTCGTAAAATACTAATAAAATGTTGACATTTATCGATAAACAGAATATACTGCTTGTGTCGGAGAGTGAAAAATCTGTTTTATAGGGAGAAAAGAGGATATTATTGCTTCATAAATGAAGGGAGAGAAAAGTTATGGCAGCAGATAAGAAGGCAACCACAAAGGTTGAAGCACCCAAGGCAGTAGCAGCTAAAAAAGCAGCTGCGGACACTAAGACAGCAGCGCCTGTTAAGGCAGAGACGGAAAAGAAAGAGACAGTTAAGAGTGAAGCGGCTGTGAAGAAGACAGCAGAGGCAAAGAAGACGGAAGAGAAGAAAGCGACAGAGGCTAAAAAGGCAGCAGCGGCAAAGAAGACAACTACCGGAACCGGACGGGGAAGAAAACCGGCAGCAGCTAAGAAGGCAGAGTTAAAGAGTGAACTTCATCTTCAGTTCGGCGGCAATTCTTATACACAGGAAGACATGGTGAAGATCGCTAAAGACGTATGGAAATACGACCTGAAGCAGAAGATCGGGGATCTGGAAAGCGTTGAACTGTATATCAAACCTGAAGATCATGCGGTTTACTACGTGATGAACAAGGAGTTCACGGGCAGCTTTTATATTTAGGAACTGTTAGAGAATTAGTTTTCATAAAGTATCACATATATTAAAATCCGACTATCTGGAAAACCCTGGCGGAACTGGCAGTATGGCGATGGCCTCTGCTGACCGTCAGGGTTTTTTAATAATTATTTTATATTTATTTCTGTGAAAATCGGTTGACAATATATGGGGTAAGTGATATTTTATGGTTAGCGGATGTTAGCACTCCCTTTTGACGAGTGCTAATAACGAAAAGAAAAGCGGAGAAGGAGGTATAGAAATGGAACTGGATGACAGAAAGAAGAAGATTCTTCAGGCAGTTATCCGCAATTACCTGGAAACAGGGGAGCCCGTTGGCAGCAGGACCATTTCAAAGTATACCGACCTGAATTTAAGCTCCGCGACCATCCGGAACGAGATGGCTGATCTGGAGGAGATGGGCTATATTTTACAGCCCCACACTTCTGCCGGACGGATTCCTTCCGATAAGGGGTACCGTCTCTACGTGGATACCATGATGGAGGAAAAAGAGCGGGAAGTTGTGGAAATGAAGGAAATGCTGGTGGAACGTCAGGATAAGATGGAGACGCTGCTGAAACAGGTGGCGAGAGTTCTTGCCCAGAATACCCAGTATGCCACGATGATTTCCGCGCCCCAGGCCAAGCGGAGCAAGCTGAAATTCATCCAGCTCTCCAGGGTGGATGCCGGACAGATCCTGGCAGTCATTGTCATAGAAGGGAATGTGATCAAGAATAACATTCTGGCTGTGGACGAGGAGATCAATGACGAGACGCTGTTAAAATTAAATATCCTGTTGAACACCCATCTGAATGGCTTGTCCATTGACGAGATCAATCTGGCGATGATAGCTGTCATGAAACAGCAGGCCGGTATTCACAGCGCCATTGTCAGCGAGGTGATCGATGCGGTGGCGGAGGCCATCAGGGCGGAGGAGGATCTGGAGATCTATACCAGCGGCACCAACAATATCCTGCGATACCCGGAACTGGCGGATCATCAGAAAGCCAGTGAGCTGATCAATGCCTTTGAGGAAAAGCAGCTGCTGGGAACCCTTTTACAGGACAGCGGCGGAGAAGGGGAAAATACGGGGATACAGGTTTACATCGGTTCGGAAAGCCCTGTGCAGAGCATGCGTGACTGCAGCGTGGTCACTGCCACCTATGAACTGGGAGGCGGCATGAAAGGTACCGTAGGCATTGTAGGACCCAAGAGAATGGATTACGACAAAGTGATCAGGACGCTCAGGTCTTTGCAGGTACAGCTGGACGAATTGTATAAAGACGATGAGAAACAAGATAATTAAGATAGATGGACGGTAACTGATGAAGACAGACGGATGGTAACCGTGAAGAACAGGGTTCTGAACCGTTACTTCTGAACAGTTATGACAGATGTAGGAATACAGAGAAAGGTAAGAGCACAGAGAAAGGGATGATATGATGACAGAGCAGGAAAGGGAAGAAACGTTAGCTGCGGAGTCCGTTGGGGAAGAGACCCAAGCGGCGGAAGAGACAGAAACAGTGGAAGAGGTCATAGAGGATGCGGAAACGGCAGAAGAAGATTCCCAGGAGGATTCTTCCGGTGAAGATACTGCCGAAGAAGTTTCCGAAGGAGAGGCGGTCATGAGCAGGGCGGAGAAGAAAGCCGCCAAAAAGCAGGCGAAGCTTGACAAAAAAGCGGAGGCCTACAAGGAACAGATCGAGCAGCTGGAGGATAAGGTGAAACGCCAGCTGGCGGAGTTTGAAAATTTCCGCAACCGTTCCGAGAAAGAGAAGCAGGCTATGTTTGAGACAGGGGCCAAGAGCGTGATCGAGAAGATCCTTCCCGTTGTGGACAATTTTGAGAGAGGCCTTGCCACGGTGCCGGAGGAGAAGCAGGAGGATCCCTTTGTGGACGGTATGAGCCGTGTATATAAGCAGCTTCTGACGGAACTGGAAAATATCGGCGTAAAGCCCATTGAAGCCGTGGGGCAGGAATTTGACCCTAATCTTCACAACGCGGTGATGCAGACGGAAAGTGAAGAGTACGAATCCGGCGTGGTGGCCCAGGAACTCCAGAAGGGGTATACCTACCGCGACAGCGTGGTTCGGCACTCCATGGTTTCCGTGGTGGAATAAGGGCGGAACCCTCAAGGCAGGGAAAAGCGTTTTCCGTAAGGTATCAATTTATAATTAATATACATTCTATAAGAAAACAATTGAGGAGGCATAAAAATGAGTAAAATTATCGGTATCGACCTGGGTACGACAAACAGTTGTGTGGCAGTAATGGAAGGCGGCAAGCCTACCGTTATCGCCAATGCGGAGGGCGCCAGGACCACACCTTCCGTGGTGGCTTTTACAAAGACAGGAGAGAGGCTGGTGGGTGAGCCTGCAAAGCGTCAGGCAGTTACCAACGCGGAGAAGACCATCGCTTCTATCAAGAGGGATATGGGTACGGACAACGGACGTACCATAGACGATAAGAAATATTCTCCCCAGCAGATCTCCGCTATGATCCTACAGAAGCTGAAAGCGGACGCGGAAAGCTATCTGGGTGAAAAGGTGGCGGATGCGGTGATCACGGTTCCCGCATATTTCAATGACGCGCAGCGTCAGGCCACAAAGGATGCGGGTAAGATCGCGGGCCTGGAGGTAAAGCGTATCATCAACGAGCCCACCGCAGCAGCCCTGGCATACGGCCTGGACAATGAGAAAGAGCAGAAAATCATGGTATACGACCTGGGCGGCGGTACCTTTGACGTTTCCATCATTGAGATCGGCGACGGCGTCATCGAGGTCCTTTCCACCAACGGTGACACCCATCTGGGCGGCGATGACTTTGACAACAAGATCATCCAGTGGATGCTGTCCGAGTTCAAGAAGGCGGAGGGCGTAGACCTTTCCGGCGACAAGATGGCAATGCAGAGACTGAAGGAGGCGGCTGAGAAGGCAAAGAAGGAACTTTCCAGCGCTATGACGACCAATATCAACCTGCCTTTTATCACGGCTACGGCAGAGGGACCCAAGCACTTTGACATGAACCTGACCCGTGCACAGTTCGACGAGCTGACCAGGGATCTGGTAGACAGAACCGCGATCCCCGTACAGAACGCCATGAAGGACGCGGGGCTGACCAATGCCGATCTGGGTCAGGTACTGCTGGTAGGCGGTTCCACCAGAATCCCTGCGGTGCAGGATAAGGTAAGGGCGCTCACAGGCAAGGAGCCCAGCAAGTCCCTGAATCCTGACGAGTGTGTGGCCATCGGCGCTTCCGTACAGGGCGGCAAGCTGGCAGGCGATGCTGGTGCAGGCGATATCCTGCTGCTGGATGTAACCCCCCTGTCCCTGTCCATTGAGACCATGGGCGGCGTGGCTACCAAGCTGATCGAGAGAAATACCACCATCCCCACCAAGAAGAGTCAGATCTTCTCCACCGCCACAGACAACCAGACTGCTGTGGATATCAATGTGGTACAGGGTGAGAGACAGTTTGCAAAGGATAACAAGTCCCTGGGACAGTTCCGTCTGGATGGGATCCCTCCTGCAAGAAGAGGTATGCCTCAGATCGAGGTTACCTTCGATATCGATGCCAACGGTATTGTAAACGTGTCCGCAAAGGATCTGGGCACCGGCAAGGA
>CANDMD010000030.1 GCA_947385725.1 uncultured Lachnospiraceae bacterium
TACACCCAACAGAACACTCTTTCCCTACACGACGCTCTTCCGATCTCGCTGTTCTGTGGCCTGCTCCATGGTGAGGCCGCCGCGATATTCCACATCTATGTTTTCCAGAGTGATATTTTTCAAATGGGAATCGGTCAGCCCCATTAACAGGATCGGATATCTGGGATCCGCATTTGTCACTTTCACATTCCGGATGCAGATATTTTCCACTGACGCCAGCCGGGCACAGCCTACGGCATTGGCGTACAGGGGGCGCTCCTGTTCCGGGATGGCAGGGTTGAGGTTTACGGGGTTGCAGACCACGGGGGCTTCCGGATCCACGACCTTGAAGGAAGAGTATCCGTCCACGGTGACGTCTTTTTCCCTGTTATACTGGGGCGTATAGCGCCCGGGAGGATAGCTGCGATAGTTTTCCCTGCGGGGCAGAACCCATTCAGCCTTTTCCAGGCGGACGTCATCCTTTAAGGGAAGCTCTTCCCCGGAGCCGATGCCGGTAACAGGGAACCTGCCGCGGTCTCCGGCGCGGATAAAAAAGGGAGAACTGGAAATATTGTCCAATAAACAGTCCTCAAACAGTATATCCGTGAGGGAGGAGCAGTCCACAGCTTCCAGGGCAAAACCTCTGGAACGGTCAAAGCGTACCCTGCGGATCGTTACCTGGTGATAACCGCAGGTGGATTCCGTGCCGAGTTTCACACGGCCGGTGGGACCACAGCGGTCCTCTGCCACAAGCTTGTCCCTGGTATACTCCCCTGCATAGACGCTGCCGGCGTCATATCCGCTGACAGTGCAGTCTTCGATCAGCACATTGCGGGTGGGCATAAAGATACCCGCTCCAAAGGAAGCTTTCAGGCACAGCCCGTCATCCGTCAGGGAATTGCAGGTGGTGTGGCGCACGGTCACATCCTGGCAGCAGTCGATATCAAAGGCATCCCTGGTGGTGTCTATGAGAATATGGTCCACATAGAGATCCGTGCAGCCTTCCGTGATTGCGGCAAAGTGCCCACCTATGGTGAGGGAAAAGTCCTGCAGGACCACGTGCCTACAACGCACAAGGGCAAGTCCCTTATTGCCAAACCATTCGCCCTGATGCCCTCTGTCACCTCTGCGCAGGGGATCCTTGGGATCACCGCCCTGGAGGATATATTCTAAGATGCCTGTTTTTTCGTCAAAATGTCCGCCGGTGATCAGCCCTTTGCCATAGATCATGATATTCTCCAGGTCGGCGCCATAGAGCAGGCTGTTGGCAAAGTAGGAGTGTCCGTGATCCTGCAGGCCTGCATAAAGGTTGATCTCGGGCTCCTCATAGTTGCATATTTCGTCCCCGGCTTCCCCTGGTAAGGTGTCAGGCTCCGCCTGCTGCGGCACAACTTGTGACGGCGCTGCCTGTGCCTGTCCCATTACCGGCCTTGCAGCCTGGATCACGGCATTTTCCTCCAGAAAAAGATTGACATTGCTTTTTAGAAGAATGGTGTAGGTCAGGAAAGTACCGCCCGGGATTACCACAGTGCCTCCTCCCGCGGCGGCGGCCGCTTCCATCGCCCTGTTAAAGGCGGCAGTATTGGCTCCGGGAGTACCCGACGGAGATGCGCCGAAGTCCGTGACGGGGAAGCGCCTTTCTTTTCGTAATGATTCCGGTCTGATGGAAGCGCCGGTGGCTTCTGGAATACCAGGGGTAGTTGACATAGATTTCTCCTTTCGGCGGGTTAATCATTCAGTCCTGATGTTTTCTGTAAAGGGACGAAGGAACCCCTGCCCCCCTGGCTCCGTCCCTAAGGGAGCCCTTAAAAAGCCCTAAGGCACCCCGTTAGCGATAGTAATATCCCTGCTCCCCCTGCCGGAAGCAAGCCGCCAGAAAGCATCAGGACTGAATTATAGTTACTGAATCCATTATACAATTAAATTTGTCTCTTGACAATGGCACTTGCCGGAGGTATCATACCAAATAGTTTGAAACTCAAATAGTTTGATGTTCAAACAACTTGAGATTCAAACCATATGAGATAGTAATAAAAACTACGAAGAGTAGAGTGAAAAGGAGAAAAGGAAATGTTTGAGAAAGTAAAAGAAGTCATTGAGGAAAAACTGAATGCGGAAGGCGTGGAAATCACGGAGGAAACCAGCTTTAAGGATGACCTGAATGCGGATTCCCTTGACCTGTTTGAACTGGTCATGGCATTGGAGGATGAGTTTGGCATCGAGATCCCTTCCGAAGAACTGGAGCAGCTGAACACGGTGGGAGATGTGCTGAATTATCTGAAGGATAAGGGCATAGAAGAGTAAAACGGTACAAAAACACTTATGCGCAAAGAGCAGCGCAGAAATGGGGTTTAGCATGAAAACGAGAGTAACAGAACTTCTGGGCATCCAATATCCGATCATACAGGGCGGCATGGCCTGGGTGGCGGAATATCACCTGGCGGCGGCCGTGTCGGAGGCAGGCGGAATCGGCCTGATCGGCGCTGGCGGCGCTCCCGCCTCCTTTGTGAGGGAACAGATCCGGAAGACAAGGGAACTTACGGATAAGCCTTTCGGCGTCAACATCATGTTGATGAATCCTGAGGCGGATGAGATCGCGAAAGCGGTGGTGGAAGAGGGCGTCAAGGTGGTCACCACCGGTGCAGGGAATCCCGGTAAGTATATGGCAATGTGGAAGGAAGCAGGGGTGAAGGTGATCCCCGTTGTGGCCAGTGTGGCCATGGCGAAGATGATGGAGAGGGCCGGAGCCGATGCCGTGGTGGCGGAAGGCACGGAGTCCGGCGGCCATATCGGTTCCGCCACCACCATGACCCTGGTGCCCCAGGTGGTGGACGCTGTGGGGATTCCTGTGATTGCCGCGGGAGGAATCGCGGACGGCAGAGGTTTTGCGGCGGCTGTGATGCTGGGCGCGGAGGCAGTGCAGATGGGAACCCGCTTCCTCGTGGCGAAGGAATCCATTGTGCATGAGAATTATAAGAAAAAAGTGATCGCCGCAAAGGACATCGACTCCGAGGTGACAGGATTAAGCCATGGACATCCGGTGCGCCAACTGCGCAACAGCATGACAAGAGAGTACCTGAAGCTGGAAAAGGCAGGCGCTCCCTTTGAGGAACTGGAACAGCTGACCTTAGGCGCGCTGCGCAAGGCGGTGGTGGAAGGGGATGTGGTGAACGGCACTCTTATGGCGGGGCAGATCGCGGGACTTGTGAGCAGGGAGCAGACCTGTGAGGAAATGATCCGAGAGATCATGGAGCAGGCGGAGAAGCTTTTAGGAACCGTTCAGAAATAACTTTAGTAACTCCTTATAGCGTGGAGGGTTGGGATAAAATATGGGAAAGACAGCATTTATATTCCCCGGACAGGGGGCACAATATGTGGGCATGGGCAGGGAGTTTTACGACACCTTTGAAACGGCAAGACAGGTCTTTGAACTGGCTTCCGAAGCCACAGGACTGGATATGCCCGGGCTCTGTTTTACGGAAAATGACAGACTAAATATTACCGAGTACACCCAGATCGCCATGCTGACCTGTGAGGTGGCGATTCTGAAAGTGCTGGAGGAACAGGGTGTGAAAGCGGACGTCTGCGCGGGACTGAGCCTTGGCGAGTACGGCGCGCTGGCGGCGGCCAGGGTGATGGATTTAAAGGATCTGTTCAGGCTGATCCGAAGCAGGGGCATCTTCATGCAGGAGGCCTATCCCGCGGGAGGCGCCATGACAGCGGTGCTGGGGCTGGACGCGGACACCATCCGCAAAGTCTGCGAGGAGACGGAAGGAATCGTGTCCATCGCCAACGACAATTGTCCCGGACAGATCGTGATCACGGGGGAGGAGACAGCCGTGCAGACAGCGTCTGAAAAGCTGGTGCGGGCGGGGGCGAAGAGATGTGTGCCCCTGAAGGTCAGCGGGCCTTTCCATTCCGCGCTGCTGGCCGGCGCAGGGGAAAAACTGGCGGCCGAACTTGCTAAGGTGGAGGTGCATGATCCGGTGATCCCTTACATCTGCAACGTGGAGGCGGCGCCGGTGACAGAGAACTCCAGGGTCAGGGAACTTCTGGCCAAGCAGGTTTCCGGCACGGTCAGATGGCGTGAAAGCATGCTGCTGATGCTTGCGGATGGTGTGGATACCTTTATTGAGATCGGACCGGGTAAGACGTTGACCGGTTTCCTGCGTAAAATTGACAGGGAAGCGAAAGCAATGAATGTGGAAACGCCTGCGGATCTGCAGAAGGTGTTGGGTAATATGCAGGAGGTGGAAGATGCTGACAGATAAGGTTGCGCTGGTGACCGGCGCCAGCCGGGGGATCGGGCGTGCCATTGCCTGTGCCCTGGCGAAGGAGGGGGCGCTGGTTCTGGTAAATTACAACGGCTCCAGGGAGCGTGCCCTTGCGGTCGTGGAACAGATCGAAGAGGAAGGCGGCAGGGCGGAAGCGGTAGGCTGTGACGTGTCCGATTTCGAAGCCTGCGGGGAAATGATCGGGGAAGCTGTGGCGAAGCATTCCCATATTGACATTCTGGTAAACAATGCGGGAGTGACCCGGGACGGACTGATCATGCGCATGTCGGAGGACGATTACGACCAGGTGCTGGACACCAACCTGAAAGGCGCATTTAACACCATCCGGCATCTCTCCAGGCAGCTGTTGAAGCAGAAAAGCGGAAAGATCATCAATATTTCTTCCGTCTCCGGCATCCTTGGCAATGCGGGCCAGGCAAATTATTCCGCTTCCAAGGCGGGGCTCATTGGTCTGACTAAGAGCGTGGCAAGGGAACTGGCCAGTCGCGGCATCTGTGTCAATGCCGTAGCCCCCGGATTTGTGGATACGGAAATGACTCGGGCCATGCCGGAAAAAGTGCGGGAGGATGCGGTAAAGACGATCCCCCTGGGCAGGATGGGCAGTGTGGAGGATATTGCCCGGATGGTTGTTTTCCTGGCAGGAGAAACAGGGGATTACATTACCGGACAGGTAATCTGCGTGGACGGCGGATTGTGTATATAAGAACAGGAGCAAATATGAAGAGAAGAGTAGTAGTGACGGGGATGGGCGCCATCACTCCCATCGGAAACAGCGTGGAAAGCTTTTGGGACAGCGTGAAGCAGGGGAAGATCGGCTTTGCGCCGATCACCCATTTTGATACAACCGAATATAAATGCAAACTGGCGGCAGAGGTCAAGGACTTTCATGCGGAGGATTATATGGACAAAAAATCAGCCCGTCGCATGGAATTATTCTGTCAGTACGCCATTGCCGCTTCCAGGGAGGCCATGGAAGACGCCGGTCTGCGGATGGAACAGGAGGATCCCTACAGAGTGGGCTGTTCCATAGGCAGCGGTGTGGGCAGCCTGCAGGCTTTGGAGAGGGAACACGGAAGGCTGCTGGAGAAAGGACCCTCCAAGGTGGGGCCTATGCTGGTGCCACTGATGATCTCGAATATGGCAGCCGGAAATGTCAGCATTGCCTTCGGTCTGAAAGGCAAAAGCATCGATGTGGTGACAGCCTGTGCCACCGGTACAAATTCCATCGGCGAGGCATTCCGCACCATCCAATATGGGGACGCGGATGTGATGGTTGCAGGGGGGACGGAGGGCGCGGTCTGCCCGGTGGGCATAGCCGGATTTACCTCCCTGACAGCCCTTTCCACCTGTCAGGATCCCGAGAGATGTTCCATTCCCTTTGACAGGGACAGAAGCGGCTTTGTCATGGGTGAGGGCGCGGGCATTGTGATCCTGGAAGAACTGGAACACGCCAGGAAACGAGGGGCGGAGATTTACGCGGAAGTGCTGGGCTATGGCTGTTCTTCCGACGCTTACCACATTACCTCCCCTGCGGAGGACGGCTCCGGCGCCGCAAGGGCGATGCTGAATGCCCTTGCGGACGGCGGCGTGGAACCTGGAAAGCTGACCTATATCAACGCCCATGGGACCGCCACCCACCACAATGACCTTTTTGAGACCAGAGCCATTAAGCTGGCTTTTGGGGAGCACGCGGGGAATCTGAGAATCAATTCCACCAAATCCATGGTAGGCCATCTTCTGGGGGCTGCGGGAGCCGTGGAATTTGTGGCCTGCGTCAAGGAAATCCAGGAAGGCTTTATTCACAGGACAGTGGGGTTAATGGAGTCGGAGGAGGAACTGGATCTGGATTACTGTAAGGAAGCGTATCGGGAGGAAGTGCCTTATGCCCTCAGCAATTCCCTGGGCTTTGGCGGCCACAACGCCAGCATCCTGATCGGAAAGTACACAGGGTGACAGGCAGTCGATGAGAGCGGGCGAAAACTGTACAGGTACGGTTTGGCATAATGGCGCGGGCGGAACGGTTCCGCCAGTGAGGAGATAGATATGTCAGTTTATACGAATAAAGAAATCATGGAAATCATTCCCCACAGACATCCTTTTCTGCTGGTCGACACCATTGAGGAACTGGAGCCGGGAGTGCGGGCGGTGGGGAAAAAGTGCGTCAGCGCCAATGAGCCGTATTTCCAGGGACATTTTCCGGGTAATCCCGTGATGCCCGGGGTGCTGATTATGGAGGCGCTGGCCCAGGTGGGGGCGGTGGCAATGCTGTCACAGCCGGAGTTCAAGGGGAATACCGCTTATTTTGCAGGAATCGATAAGGCCAGATTCCGCCAGAAGGTACTTCCCGGAGACGTGCTGGAACTGGAAACCGCCATCGTGAAGGTAAAAGGCCCCATAGGGATCGGTCAGGCTGTGGCAAAGGTAAACGGTAAAGTGGCGGCACAGGCGGAACTGACCTTTGCCATTCAATAAGCAGGAGGTATGGGAATGCAGCTGCGCAGAATAAAACAGAGAGAATTTTTTTCAAAGAAATTCAGCAAAATATACCATGACATCCATTTCAGCGACACAGAGGCGGAGATGTCAAAGGAAGAAAAAAAGACGGAGGAAGCTCAGACAGGGGAAGTGTATCTGATCAAATGCCCCAAGTGCGGGAAGATGGTGGACAGAGCCAGGGTCGTAAAAAAGAAGTATATCTGCTACGAGTGCGGCGGATATTTCAGGGTGAAAGCATCCAACCGGATCAGGATGGTGGCGGATCCCCACACCTTTGAGCCCTGGTTCACCGATCTGCCCGTCCGCAATCCCCTGGATTATCCGGGCTATGAGAATAAGCTTGCGGATGCCAGGGAGAAGACGGGGCTGGACGAGGCCGTTACCGTGGGACGCTGCAAGGTATTCGGGGAGGACATTGTGCTGGGGATCTGCGATTCCAGGTTCCTGATGGCAAGTATGGGACATACAGTAGGCGAAAAGATCACGGCGGCCATTGAAAGGGCCATAGAACTGAAGCTGCCCGTATTCCTGTTCTGCTGCTCTGGCGGAGCCCGCATGCAGGAAGGGATTGTGTCCCTGATGCAGATGGCGAAGACTTCCGCGGCGATCCGGAAGCTGGGAGAGGCAGGGCTCTTATATTGCACGATCCTGACAGATCCCACCACCGGAGGCGTGACCGCGAGCTTTGCCATGCTGGGAGACATTATTATAGCGGAGCCTGGCGCACTGATCGGGTTTGCAGGTCCCCGGGTCATTAAACAGACCATCGGGCAGGAACTGCCGGAGGGCTTTCAGACGGCGGAGTTTTTACAGGAGCATGGCATCATAGACGGTATCGTAAAACGGGAAAACCTGAAGAAGACCATCTATTTCCTGATCAAGTCCCACCAGTGCAGGGAAGGGGAATATGCTTCCTTTACTCCCGGGACGGAGTCTCATTTTGAATTGAATGAGATCCTGAAGGAGCAGGTCTGGAAGGTGCGCCCCACGAATGCGTGGGAGAAGGTAAAGGCGGTCAGGCGCATGGAGCGTGCATCCGCCTGCGACTATATGGAACATATATTTGATTATTTTGTGGAAGCCCATGGAGACAGAAGCTTCCGTGACGACCCCGCCATCATCGGCGGCATCGGCTTCCTGGACGGACAGCCGGTGACGGTCATCGCGGATCACAAGGGTAAGGATATGAAGGAGTGCCAGATGCGCAATTACGGCATGCCCATGCCGGAGGGGTACCGCAAGGCGCTGCGCCTGATGAAGCAGGCGGAGAAATTCAACAGACCCATCGTCAGCTTTGTCAACACTTCCGGAGCGTTCCCGGGCATTGAGGCGGAGGAGCGGGGACAGGGAGAGGCCATTGCCCGCAATCTGATGGAGATGGCATCCTTAAAGGTGCCCGTGCTCTGCATCTTTATCGGGGAGGGCGGCAGCGGCGGCGCCCTTGCCACCGGCGTGGGAAATGAGGTATGGATGCTGGAAAACGCTACGTACTCCATCCTGTCACCGGAGGGATTCGCGTCCATTCTCTGGAAGGATTCCGGCAAGGCGAAAGAAGCCAGCGAGGTGATGAGGATCACTGCCCAGGATTTAAAGCAGCTGCATGTGGTGGAACAGATCATACCGGAGTTCGGCGGTGCGGATGACAGCACGGCGGAGGCAATCGCCGGTTATCTGAAAGAACAGATCAAAGGGTTTCTGGAGAAATACCGCGGGAAGAGCGGCGGGGAGATCGCTGCGGAGAGATATGAACGGTTCCGGAAATTCTGAGTTACCCCACGGTACTATCGTGCTGCAGGATCAATTAGCCAGCTTCGGGGAATCTGATCTGTGCAAAACGCCCCGGGAAGCGCGGGTCATTGAAAAGGCATTGAAATAGGCAGTTGGGTGGGGAACTGGATGGATCATTGGAATAGAAAGGCAGATTACGGATATGTCAATGAAAATAATCGGGACGGGAAGCGCCCTGCCTGACAAACAGGTGAGCAATGAGGATCTGACGAAGCTGGTGGATACCTCGGATGAATGGATCAGAGAGAGGACCGGCATCGGCTCCAGGCATATTTCTACGGGGGAGACGGCAGCGTCCCTGGCGGCGGAAGCCTGCAAAAGGGCACTGGAAAATGCCGGAAGGGAGGCCGTCCAGGTGGAACTTCTGCTGGTTGCCACCTGTTCGCCGGAGATGGCGCTTCCCTGCACGGCATGTCAGGTGCAGGAGCTGACAGGGGCGGAAAACGCCGTGGCCTTTGACCTGAATGCCGCCTGCGCGGGATTTTTGTTTGCGCTGAATACGGCCTATGCCTATCTTTCCGCCGGAATCTATCGGAATGCACTGATCGCCGGCACGGAGGTGTTGTCCAAGATCGTCGACTGGACGGACAGGGGAACCTGCATTTTGTTCGGGGACGGCGCGGGCGCAGTTATGGTGGAACAGTGCGGGAGCGGCGGAGTGTTGGGGTTTGTGCAGCATTCCGACGGCCGCAGGGGGAATGTCCTGGCCTGCGGCAGCAGACCCCTGGAGAATCCCTACCACGGGGAGAGGGACTTTATGCGGTATGTGCAGATGGACGGCAGGGAGGTGTTTGCCTTTGCGGTCCGTCAGGTGCCCGCCAGCATAGAGGAGGCGCTGGAAAAAGCCGGCCTGGAGGTGGAGGACGTGGATCTCTTTGTGCTTCACCAGGCGAACCGCCGCATCATAGAAGGAATTGCCAGGAGACTGAAAGCCGATATTTCCAGGTTTCCCATGAATCTGGACAGGGTGGGCAATATGTCTTCCGCCGCGATCCCCGTGCTGCTGGATGAATTGAACCGGCAGGGCCGGCTGATTCCGGGCATGACGCTGGCGCTCTCCGGGTTTGGCGCGGGACTGACCTATGGGGCGTGTATACTGCAATGGTAAGGGGCTGCTAAAAAATCTCCATTGACTTTTTGTGGGAAATTGGTACATTTATATGTGAGGATATATCTCATCGGGAGGAAGGGTATCGGTAAACATGGCACAGAACACGAAACGCTCGATCAATGAATTGCTGGCCAATCTGTTCAATCATGTGATGGATTTGGAAGGAAAAGCGGTCATTACATCACAGTTCAGCGATATTACCAACAATGATATGCATATCATCGAGGCCATCGGGATCGAGGAACCCCGAAACATGTCCGTCATAGCACATAGGCTGTCTGTCACGGTGGGCACGCTGACCACAAATATGAACGGCCTGGAGAAAAAGGGATATATCCGTCGTGAGCGCAGCCAGGAGGACAAGCGTCTGGTCTATGTGCTCCTTACCGAAAAGGGAAAGAAGGCATTTTACCACCACCGGGACTTTCACAAGAAGATGATCAAGGCGATCATTAAGGATCTGAGCGGGGAGGAGATGGAAATACTGTACCGCTGTCTCCAGAACCTGAACCATTTCCTGGAGCCGGAGAGCATCGTTTAAGAACTGCTGTCCATTAGGTGGAATGTGCGATTTCAGGATGGGGAATCATATGAGTGTAAACAAAACGGGAAATAATCGTTTCGGTAACCTGAAGACGATGATTTATGGAAGGACAGCCGCCATCATACTGGGTTTTCTGGCGCAGCTGGTGCTGCTGGTCATCGCCTTTTACGGGCTGAGGGGCTACAGCTATCTGTTTTATATTTTCTTTGTGATCATCAGTGTCGTGGCGGTGGTCCATATTTTTAATGCCGCAGGCAATCCTGATATGAAGCTTTCCTGGATGTTTCCCATCGCTATTTTCCCCATATTCGGAGCGATCTTTTATACCGTGATCATTTTACAGCCGGGGACGAAAAACCTGTACGGGCGCTTACAGAAGCTTTCGCAGTATACAAAAGCCTATGTAAAGCCCCGGGAGGACTCCAGGGAGAGACTGCGCCAGGAAAGCCCCTCCATGGGACAGCTGGCGTATTACCTGGAAAAGTATGATAACAGTCCGGTCTATGAGAATACCCAGGTGACTTATTACCACCTGGGAGATGAACAGTTTCCCGCCATGATAGAGGAGCTGCAAAAGGCGGAGAAATTCATTTTCATGGAGTTTTTCATTGTCAGCGGGGGCAGGATGATGGAGACCATGATCGATGTCCTGAAGGAGAAGGCAAAACAGGGAGTGGAAGTGCGTTTTCTCTATGACGGCACCAATGTGCTGTGGAACCTGCCCAGCTTTTTCCCCAAAATGATGGAGGCGGAGGGGATCAAGTGCAAAATGTTCTCTCCCATCAGACCGATTTTTTCCCCTCACTATAATAATAGGGATCACCGAAAGATCCTGGTGGTGGACGGACGTGTGGCGTTTACCGGCGGCATCAATATCGCGGATGAGTATATTAACGAAAAGCCGCGTTTCGGGCACTGGAAGGATGTGGGCATTAAGCTGACCGGCGATGCGGTGGAACGATTTACCTATATGTTCCTGGAACTCTGGGACGAATCGGAGAAGAAGAAGGAAGCTTATGAGAGTTACCTTTGCCCCGAAGATGCATCCCGTCCCGGCGACGGCTATGTGATCCCTTACGGCGTCTGTCCCCTGGGGCCGGAGCGGGTAGGGGAAAAGGTATATCTGGACATTGTCAACACGGCGCACACTTATGTGCATATCATGACGCCTTACCTGATCCTGGATCATCAGATGATGGTGGCACTGTGTTTTGCGGCCAAAAGGGGAGTGGAAGTGGTGATCATCATGCCCCATGTGCCGGACAAGAAGTATGCCTTTCTGCTGGCGAAAACGTATTATAACGAACTGCTGGAGGCAGGCGTAAGGATTTATGAATATGAGCCCGGCTTTGTCCACGCGAAGCTGTTTGTGGCAGATGACCTGAAAGCAGTGGTGGGAACGGTGAACCTGGACTACCGCAGCCTGTACCACCATTTTGAGTGTGGGGCGGTGCTATACCGGAATTCCCAGATACAGGTCATGGAGAAGGACGTGCAGGCCACGCTGGAGCAGTGTCTAGAGATGAAGGTGGAGGATTATAAAAAATTAAAGCTCAGGGAGAGATTTCTGGGCCGTCTGATGAGAGTTGTGGCACCTTTGATGTAGGGTGCCATTCTTTTTCTCACCTGTGTGGCTGCGAGCCAAGGCCCTGACTTCATGCCATTTACGGCAATGCAGTCAGGGTGTTGGATTAGCAACTCGCTTCCAAATGAGCAAAACGCGGATGCGTAAGCAGACGCAGAAATGCGAAAGCGCGAGTTTTGTGAATATGGAAGCCAGGTTGGATGCTCCTCGGAGCGTCCAACCGCACAGGTGGAAAATTTTCTAAAGTAAAACTTCACTTTCGGAAACTTTATGGAGAGAACCGCGTTATTAATATCAGAAGAGTGGTTTGAAAAGACTGTAGGAACGGAACAGGAGGAGATGCTTTGAGAGACACGGAAATAATGGATCTGTACTGGGCAAGGGATGAGCGCGCCATTCATGAGACCCAGAACAGTTACGGCAGATACTGCTACTGTATTGCCTACAATATATTAAAGGACAGGGAAGACTCGGATGAATGTGTCAATGATACCTGGCTGCGGGCATGGAATGCGATCCCTCCAAAACGTCCGGAACGTCTGGAACTGTTTCTGGGTACGATCACCCGTAACCTGTCTTTTGATAAATGGAAGGGGAAGCACGCTATGAAGCGGGGCAGCGGTGAGATCACAGTGGCATTGGACGAACTGGTGGAATGTGTGCCGGACAGGCATAACACGGAAGAAGAAGTGGAGGCGGCGGAGCTGGGGAGGCTGATCAATGTATTTCTGCGCTCCCTGCCGGAGCGGGAATGCAATGTATTCCTCCGCAGATACTGGTATGTGGAGGAATACAATGAGATTGCGAAACGCTATGGCCTGAAGCTGAATACGGTGAAAACGATTCTTTTCCGCACCAGGGCGCGGTTGAAGGACTTTCTGGAACAGGAGGGTGTGGCATTATGAGTGATCAGGCGGTAAAGATTTTTGAGGCATTGTCCGATGTGGACGAAGAACTATTGGAACGGTGTAACCGGAAAGCCGTCCGCAAGAATGGTACTGCCCCCAGACTGTTTCAGGCATATGGCAGGGCAATTGCCGCAGGCATCTGCCTGATCGTGGCGGGAGCGGTATCCTGGGGCGGATATCAGCTGATCAGGGGATCGTCCCAATCAAATTCCTCCGGCGGCGCGCACAGGGAGCTGTCCGATATGGCGCAGTCCGCGGAAGCGGCGGTGGGGGATCAAGCTGACCTGAATGGAGATGGAGGGTCGGGAAACGCCGCGGGTGCAGGAGCGGAGCCTGCCGCCGGAATGGCGGAAGATACAGGCGCCGCCACCACGGATGGCATGATGGCGGCACAGGAGTCCGCTAAAACGGAAAGTCTGCAGGGTCAGACAGCGGGGACTCCGGCAAAGGAAGAGACCACACAGGAAGGCGGACAGACTGAGGAGGATAAGGAACAGCAGGCGGATCGCTATGCAGACCTGCGTGAGCAGCAGACGGCGCAGAGGGATTCCAGGAAGGAGATCTCCTGGGAGGAGGCGTGCGCGACGGAGCCCTTCGCCAGCTACCTGCCGACGGTTCTTCCGGACGCCTACGAAGCCTTTTCCGCCAGACGGAGCCTTTCTCCGGAGCATTGGGACAATCTCATTTTCAGGTGGACCGACGGCGTGCAGATCCTTTCCCTGAACATGACGTCGGGCGAGGTGGTGACAAGGGAGGATCTGGAACGGCGCGACGGACTGTGTGAGTATGTGGCGGAGGATTTCAGCAAAGAACTGATGCCGGATCCGCCCGCGGGAGAACCGCTGGCATTTACGCTTTATTATGCGGATGGCATGAGAATTGATTTTCAGGGTCATGTCACCGCTGACGAGATGTGGGCAGTAGTGGAGTCCATCAAAAAACAGAACCCTGTCCAAAAATAATTTCCACCTGTGCGGTTGCAATCCGATGCCCTGCCTGCATGCCATTGGATTAGCAGCCCCACAGGTGAAAATGTTTCGCTGATGAGCGGGTCAGCCGTCCTTCCTGTCCAGGAGTCGGATCGCCTGGCCCGAAAACGTTTCGCCGGTGGGGCAGTCAGACACTCTCATTCTCACGCATGCGGTAGCCGATGCCGATCTCGGTAAAAACATACTGCGGCTGGGCAGGATTCTTTTCTATTTTGCGGCGGATGTTAGCCATGTTTACGCGGAGGATCTGGTTGTTGCCGTCCGTGTAAGGCCCCCAGATGGTATTCATGATAAACTTGTAAGTCAGAACCCTGCCGGAGTTCTCAGCCAGCAGTGAGAGTAACTGATACTCAATCTGGGTCAGGTGGACCTCACTGCCTTCCATGTAGATCATTCTTTTATCAAAATAGATTTCCAGGCCGGCGGCTCTGTACACTCTGCCAGGCATGGCGGAGTGGCTGTGCCGGAGGGAGGTCCTGATCCGTGCCATCAGCTCGGCGGGTCCAAAGGGCTTGGTAATGTAATCGTCAGCTCCAAGGTCAAGAGCCATCACCTTATCCTGTTCCTCAACCCGGGCGGAGATGACGATGACGGAGATACTGCTCCAGCTGCGCAATTGCCTGAGTACATCGCAGCCATCGATATCAGGAAGCCCCAGATCCAACAGGATCACATCGGGACAGAACGAGGCGGCAAGACTTACACCCTCCTTTCCGGAGAGCGCAGTGATGACACGGTAGCCGTTTCCGCTTAGAGAAGCGGTGATGTAGGAGCAGATGCTTTTGTCATCTTCGATAAGCAGAATGTTGATTTTGGTGTTCATGGTTGTAATCTCCTCTCTGTAAATATCTTTTTTATTGAAAAAAAGTCTCCTCTTTCGTCTTGGGGAGTGTAAAAGTAAATTCAGCACCGTTTTTATGGTTCTTCCCGGTCAGTGTGCCATGATGCGCGGTGATGATGGTCTTACAGATCGCAAGACCGATTCCCATGCCCTTGTGCGTATCCACGGAATGGGGATTGGTATAGTCCACGCCGTCGAACAGGCTGTTTATTTTTTCGGCAGGTATGCCAACGCCGTAGTCCCGGACGGTGAAGGTCACTTCTTCGCCCTTATCTTCTACGATAAAGTCAATGGGATCGCTGCTTCTGGAATGATACAAGGCATTTTCCAGCAGATTGATGGTGACCTGCTCTATCAGTACCGCATCCATGGGCAACATAATGAACTGGTCGGGGATACTGGCATGGATCACGCACTCAGGATGACGCTTCTCCATTTTCTGAAGGGCTTCCGCAACGACTTCTTCAATGGATTCCTCATTGGTACTGATGCACAGGTCCTGATCCCGGATGCGGGTGACGGAGAGCAGGTTTTCCACCATATTTATGAGCCAGTTGGAATCCTCATAAATGTTTGTGACAATAGCGGCCTTCTCCTGCTCTGACAGATGCGCCTGGTTTTCCAGAAAGACAACACTGTTTCCCATGATACCGGTAAGAGGGGTGCGCAGGTCATGGGATATGGCCCGAAGCAGGTTGGCACGCATCTTTTCCATTTCTATCTCGGACAACTGCTTTTCTCTCTCAGCGATGGTGTTTGCCTGCAGCGTCAGATGGGACGCGAGTGTACTGATGAAGACGGTGATCGCCAGCATGGAGACGAAGGCCACGGGATAGTCGAAAGGGATGATGTTTTGCTTCAAAAAATAGAGACATGTCAACAGGCAGTAGAGAATGCCGTAAAAGTAGCCTGCGGTGCAGCATGACACTACGATCAGAAAGAGGATGAAGAGCAGGGTTGTATTAACGGGATTTTTACCGGCCACACTGTGTAAGATACAGGAAAGGCCTATGGCTGCAGCCAGGCAGAGGATCGAGATGATCAGGCTGAATAAATGTTTTTGATATGAAGGAAGCAGATATAGTTTTCTGGTAATCATAAACAACCCCTCCATTAATCATATTACTTTGTTCTAATTATAAATATTTTATAGGCTGATATCAACAAACTGCTGTTAAGATAGTGTTAAGAAATGAGAATTGGAAGAACGGGTGTTTGGCGGCATATAGTGAAAGGGCGTATCAGACCGATACGCCCTTGTAAATGTGATATTTTGGAGGAACTACCTGCTCCATCGGCCGGAGGCGCCGCAGGGCAGGACCAGCTTTGATTCTGTCACGGGAAGGCCAATTTCAGACGCTTCCACCTGTCCGCCGAAGCGTCTGACAATGGATGTATTCATCATATAGGATAGCACTGCGGGCTGCAGGCCGGTGGTGTAGGAATTGAGCAGGAAGAACAAAGCGTCCTCGGAGAGTATCTGCGTGGTCAGTTCCAGAAAAGGCCAGATGCTTTCCTCTATTTTCCAGATCTCGCCCCTGGGTCCCCTGCCGTAAGAGGGAGGATCCATAATGATTCCGTCGTATTTATTTCCACGGCGGATTTCCCGTTCCACGAATTTCACGCAGTCGTCCACCAGCCACCGGATGGGTGAATCGCCCAGGCCGGAACTGGCAGCATTCTCCTTTGCCCAGCCGACCATGCCCTTGGAGGCGTCCACGTGGGTCACGGAAGCGCCCGCGGCGGCTGCGGCCAGAGTGGCGCCGCCGGTGTAGGCAAAAAGGTTCAGGATTTTGAACTGCCTGCCGGGAGCGCGGCGCAGGGCATCGCGTATCAGCCCGGAAAACCAGTCCCAGTTCGCCGCCTGTTCCGGAAACAGGCCGGTGTGTTTGAAGCTGAAAGGCTTTAAGCGGAAGGTAAGGGTGGTTTCGGGAGTGGCGGCATCGCAGCAGGGCAGCGAATACCGGATGGACCATTCTTCTGGCAGACTGAAAAATTCCCACTCGCCTCCTCCCCTGGCGCTTCTGTGGTAATGTCCGTTCTTCTGCTTCCAGCCCCTGTGGCAATGAGGGGTATTCCAGATGACCTGGGGATCGGGGCGGACAAGGATATAATCGCCCCATCGCTCCAGCTTTTCCCCGTTTGAGGTGTCCAATACTTCGTATTCTTTCCAGTTATCTGCAGTCCACATAGATGGAATCCTTTCTGCTGTGAGTAAGTATGTTTGGGTGACGGTCTTAATATACACCAGATTGGCGGGATTGGCAACTCTGCGGACACAGCGGCTGCCTGTCAAAGGACACAGCGGGTACGGAAAAAAATACAATTTTTTTAAAAAAACCCTTGCCAAAAGGGCTTTCACCATGTATACTATTCCTTGCTGTGGCATGATAGCTGTGAAGCGTGAGGTTGCTGTCTGTCAGCAATGGCAGGCAGGTTTTCCGTGGAGCGAATGTCAAGTTAGAAAACTGGCGACAAGTCACTGTACCAAATTTAAGTCCGCAGGAGACGCGGAAACGACGTGTAAATGTACAGACCGGAAAGAAATACGTTGCGTAAAGGTCTGGGACACACACGGGAGAGTGTACAGTCACCGCTTGTCGTACTAAAATGAAAATCAAGGATTTTCATTTCTAAAGAGTGCGAAAAGGAGGCGACTTTTTTTATGGCAAATCAAGTAATGAGAATTACCCTGAAGGCATATGAGCATCAGCTGGTTGATGCATCTGCCAGGAAGATCATCGAAACTGTAAAGAAGACCGGATCTGAGGTGAGCGGCCCTGTGCCCCTTCCCACAAAGAAAGAGGTCATCACAATCCTGAGAGCGGTACACAAGTACAAGGACTCCAGGGAGCAGTTCGAGCAGAGGACCCATAAGAGACTGATCGATATCATCACACCCACCCAGAAGACGGTGGATGCGCTGCAGAGGCTGGAGATGCCCGCAGGTGTTTATATCGACATTAAGATGAAGACAAAGTAATAAAAACCTCTACTTAGACGTAAGAACACGCAAATCGCAACGTACTGAAACCGCGTGGTCCGCTATGTAGAATGCGCCGGTCTCCAGGCCATGGGGCGGCGCAGGTAGCCCGCAAGGGCAGAAAGAGAGGAAATATGAAGAAAGCAATTTTGGCAACCAAGGTCGGCATGACCCAGATCTTCAATGAAGACGGCAGCCTGATCCCTGTGACGGTTCTTCAGGCAGGACCCTGTGTGGTGACCCAGCTCAAGACTGTGGAGAACGATGGCTACAGCGCGGTGCAGGTCGGCTTCGTTGACAAGAAAGACAGGATCATTAACAAGGATGCGAAGGGCAGGACAGAGGTTATCCACAGACATGGTACAACTAAACCGGAGCAGGGTCATTTTAAGAAGGCAGGCGTAAGCTCCAAGAGATATGTGCGGGAATTTAAGTTCGAAAACGCTGACGAGTACACCCTGGGTGCAGAGATCAAGGCTGACATCTTCGCACAGGGCGACAAGGTGGATGCATCTGCCATTTCCAAGGGCAAAGGCTTCCAGGGCGCGATCAAGAGACACGGACAGCACAGAGGACCTATGAAGCACGGTTCCAAGTTCCACCGTCATCAGGGTTCCAACGGCGCCTGTTCCTCCCCCAGCCGCGTGTTCAAGGGCAAGGGAATGCCCGGACATATGGGCTGCGTAAAAGTTACTGTACAGAACCTTGAGGTTGTCAGGGTGGATGCGGAAAAGAATCTGCTGCTGGTAAAGGGTGCGGTGCCGGGACCTAAGAAGGGTCTGGTAACCATCAAAGAGACCGTCAAGGTAGAAAGCTAGTTTAGTGCGAAAGGAGGACTGATCAAATGGCAAACGTATCTGTTTATAATATGGAAGGCAAAGAAGTTGGTACAATTGAATTAAACGATGCGGTATTTGGTGTGGAAGTGAATGAGCACCTGGTACACATGGCAGTTGTACAGCAGCTTGCAAATAAGCGTCAGGGAACCCAGAAGGCCAAGACCCGCGCCGAGGTATCGGGCGGCGGAAGAAAGCCCTGGAGACAGAAGGGAACCGGCCATGCAAGACAGGGTTCAACCAGAGCTCCCCAGTGGACCGGCGGAGGTGTGGTGTTTGCTCCCGTTCCCAGAGATTATTCCTTTAAGATGAACAAAAAGGAAAAGAGAGCGGCCCTGAAGTCCGCGCTGACCAGCAAGGTACAGGACAGCAGGCTGATCGTGGTCGATGAACTGAAATTTGACGAGATCAAGACGAAGAATTTCGTTGCGGTAATGAATAACCTGAAGGTTCAGAAGGGCCTGGTCGTTATTGCTGAAAATGACGCCAATGTGGTAATGTCGGCGAAAAATGTGGCTGATGTGAATACTGCCCTGGTGAATTCAATCAATGTATATGATATCATGAAGGCTAAGACGGTTGTCCTGACAAAGGATGCCGTAGCGAAGATTGAGGAGGTGTACGCATAATGGCAGACATTAAATACTATGACGTGATCCTCAAACCGGTCATCACCGAGAAGAGCATGGCTGGTATGGGCGAGAAGAAATATACATTTCTGGTTCATACGGATGCGAACAAATCCATGATCAAGGAAGCTGTTGAAAAGATGTTCGACGGCACGAAGGTAAAGAAGGTCAATACCATGAACTGCGAGGGCAAGAAGAAGAGACGCGGCATGGTGGTGGGCAAGACGGCCAAGACAAAGAAGGCAATCGTGACCCTTACTGAGGACAGCAAGGATATCGAACTCTTTACCGGATTATAATACGATGGAAAGATTTTCTAAGCTCGAAAGTTCCTCGCTAAGAAAATCTATGTTCCATCGGCGAGAAGTTTTTCTAAGGCGTCAAAAGACGCCGCCTAAGAAAAACTATATCTCATCGGAAAGAAGCTTCGCTTCTTTCGTGGGTATGGTTAAGTATGCGGCCTGACAGACGGGCTGCGCTAAATTGATTGAGATAAGGAGATAAGACAATGGGTATTAAGACATACAATCCCTATACACCCTCCAGAAGAAATATGACCGGCTCTGATTTCGCTGAAATCACCAAGACAACACCTGAGAAGAGCCTTTGTACTTCTCTGAAAAAGAATGCCGGCCGTAATAATCAGGGTAAGATCACTGTGAGACACCATGGCGGCGGCTCCAGAAGAAAGTACAGGATCATTGATTTCAAGAGAAATAAGGACGGCGTTCCCGCCAAGGTGATCGGCATTGAATATGATCCCAACAGGACAGCCAATATCGCGCTGATCTGTTATGCGGACGGCGAGAAGGCATATATCCTTGCTCCCGAAGGGCTGACCGACGGAATGAACGTAATGAACGGAGCCGAGGCAGAAGTAAGACTGGGCAACTGCCTGCCCTTATCTGAGATTCCCGTAGGTACTCAGCTGCACAATATTGAACTGTATCCCGGCAAGGGCGGCCAGCTGGTTCGTTCCGCGGGCAACAGTGCACAGCTCATGGCAAAGGAAGGAAAATATGCAACGCTTCGTCTTCCCTCCGGCGAGATGAGAATGGTTCCCCTGGTATGCCGTGCAACCGTTGGCGTTGTGGGCAATGCAGATCACAGCCTTGTTAAGATCGGTAAGGCAGGACGTAAGCGTCATATGGGCATCCGTCCTACGGTGCGCGGTTCTGTCATGAACCCTAACGACCATCCTCATGGCGGTGGTGAGGGCAAGACCGGTATCGGACGTCCCGGTCCCAGCACTCCCTGGGGCAAGCCTGCATTGGGCCTTAAGACACGTAAGGCTAAGAAAGCTTCCAATAAGCTGATCGTAAGAAGACGTGACGGCAGAGCAATCAAATAAAAACAGGAGGAAAGACAATGGCTAGATCACTGAAAAAAGGGCCTTTCGCAGATGAAAGCCTGTTAAAAAAAGTTGACGCTTTAAATGCGTCGGGACAGAAGCAGGTCATTAAGACCTGGTCCCGCCGCTCTACAATTTTCCCTTCTTTCGTGGGACATACATTTGCAGTGCATGACGGCAGAAAGCATGTTCCTGTATATGTGACCGAGGATATGGTTGGACACAAGCTCGGCGAGTTCGTTGCGACCAGGACTTACAGAGGCCACGGCAAGGACGAGAAAAAGTCCAAGGTACGTTAATTTACAAGCAATTTTCAACGCACAATCGCCCGAGAGGGCATTGCGGCTGTCTGTCTGCGGGCCGCGGGCTCGTAGCAGATGCGTTGCGGTTATTCTGAAAAGGAGGATTTATATCTATGGCTAAAGGACATAGAAGTCAGATCAAGAGAGAGAGAAACGCCCAGAAAGATACCAGACCCTCGGCAAAGTTATCTTACGCCAGAGTGTCCGTACAGAAGGCGTGTTTTGTATTAGACGCTATCAGAGGCAAGGATGTACAGACTGCGCTTGGTATTCTGGAGTACAATCCCAGATACGCTTCCAGTCTCATCAAGAAGCTGCTTGAGTCGGCGATTGCCAATGCCGAGAACAACAACGGTATGAACAGAGAGAACCTGTATGTGGCGGAGTGCTACGCGAACAAGGGACCTACCATGAAGCGCGTCCAGCCCAGGGCACAGGGCAGAGCCTACAGGATCGAGAAGAGAATGAGCCATATCACCGTTGTGCTTGATGAGAAGAAGTAAGGAAAGGAGCAAATAAAATGGGACAGAAAGTTAATCCTCACGGCCTGAGAGTCGGTGTTATTAAAGAGTGGGATTCCAAGTGGTACGCTGATGGCGAGTTCGCAGATTATCTGGTAGAGGACTACGAGATCAGAAAGTATCTGAAAAAGAAATTATACAATGCAGGTGTCTCCAAGATCGAGATCGAGAGGGCATCTGACAGGGTGAGAGTGATCATTCACACAGCAAAGCCCGGCGTGATCATCGGCAAGGGCGGCGCTGAGATCGAGGTCACCAAGGCAGAGCTTGCCAAGCTGACCGACAAGAAGATCCTGGTTGATATCAAAGAGATCAAGAAGCCTGACAAGGATGCGCAGCTGGTGGCTGAGAATATTGCCCAGCAGCTGGAGAACCGTATTTCCTTCAGACGTGCCATGAAATCCTGCATGGGCAGGACAATGAAGGCAGGGGCGCTTGGCATCAAGACCTGCTGTGCCGGTCGTCTGGGCGGCGCCGACATTGCGAGAAGCGAGTTCTACAGTGAGGGAACCATTCCTCTTCAGACCCTGAGAGCAGATATCGATTACGGCTTTGCAGAGGCAGACACCACCTACGGTAAAGTGGGCGTGAAGGTCTGGATCTACAAGGGCGAGATACTTCCTACAAAGGAAAATCAAATGGAAGGGAGCGATAAATAATCATGTTAATGCCGAAAAGAGTTAAACGTCGTAAACAGTTCCGTGGCAGCATGGCCGGCAAGGCAATGAGAGGTAACACTCTTACCTTCGGTGAATATGGTCTTGTTGCTACCGAGCCCTGCTGGATTAAATCCAATCAGATTGAAGCAGCGCGTATTGCGCTTACCCGTTATACAAAGCGTACAGGTAAAGTCTGGATCAAGATCTTCCCCGATAAGCCTGTGACAGCCAAGCCCGCTGAGACCCGTATGGGTTCCGGTAAAGGCACCCTGGAGTACTGGGTGGCGGTTGTCAAGCCCGGCCGCGTTATGTTTGAGATTGCCGGTGTTCCTGAAGAGTCAGCAAAGGAGGCTCTGCGTCTGGCTATGCATAAGCTTCCCTGCAAGTGTAAAATCGTTTCTAAGGCAGATTTGGAAGGCGGTGTAGAATAATGAAATCTAGTAAGTTTGTAGAAGAATTAAAGGGCAAGTCCGTAGAGGAACTGCATCAGGATCTTGTTGCCGCGAAGAAAGAGCTTTTCAATTTGAGATTCCAGAACGCAACCAATCAGCTGGATAATACTGCAAGGATCAAGGATGTAAGAAAGAACATTGCACGTATTCAGACAGTCATCACCGAGAAGGCAAGAGCTTGACCGTTGAGAGCGGGGAAAGGAGATCAATCGTGGAAAGAAATTTGAGAAAAACGCGTACTGGCAAGGTTACCAGTAATAAGATGGATAAAACGATCGTTGTGGCTATCGAAGAGCATGTAAAGCACCCTCTTTATAAGAAGGTTGTGAAGCGCACCTACAAGCTGAAGGCTCATGACGAGAATAACGAGTGCAACATCGGCGATACCGTAAAGGTTATGGAGACAAGACCTCTGTCCAAGGATAAGAGATGGAGACTGGTCGAGATCGTGGAAAGAGTGAAGTAATTTGACCGTAATTACGGTAAAGGAGGAAAATCATGGTTCAGCAGGAGACAAGACTGAAAGTTGCTGATAACACCGGTGCGAAAGAGTTACTCTGCATCAGAGTTATGGGCGGCTCTACAAGAAGATATGCACAGATCGGCGATGTGATTGTTGCTTCCGTTAAAGATGCAACACCCGGCGGAGTTGTAAAAAAGGGTGATGTTGTAAAGGCTGTAGTTGTCCGCACTGTAAAGGGCGCCCGCCGTAAGGACGGTTCCTACATCAGGTTCGATGAGAACGCTGCAGTGATCATCAAGGATGACAAGACACCCAGAGGAACCCGTATTTTTGGGCCGGTAGCAAGAGAACTTCGTGAAAAGCAGTTCATGAAGATCGTATCTCTGGCTCCCGAAGTATTATAAGGAGGCGCTATATGGCTACAATGAAGATTAAAAAGGGCGATACCGTAAAAGTGATCGCCGGCAAAGACTGTAACGCAGAAGGAAAGGTAATTTCCGTAGATGCCAAGAAGGGCAGGGTAGTGGTGGAAGGCGTAAACATGATCACAAAGCATGCGAAACCCTCCCAGGCGAATCCCAACGGCGGCATCGTTCAGAAGGAAGCTCCTATTGATATATCCAATGTCATGCTTGTCTTCAAGGGCAAGGCTACCAGAGTCGGCTTTAAGATGGATGGAGACAGGAAAGTCCGTTTTGCGAAGGCAACCGGCGAAGTGATCGATTAATCAATAGGAAGGAGGAACGAAAAGTGGCAAGATTAAAAGAATTATACTACAATGAGATTGTAGATGCTATGATGAAAAAGTTTGGATACAAGAATGTTATGCAGGTTCCCAAGCTTGAGAAGATCGTCGTCAACATGGGTGTTGGCGAGGCAAAGGAGAATGCCAAGGTTCTGGAGAACGCTGTCTCTGACATGCAGATCATCACAGGCCAGAAGGCGGTTCTCACAAAGGCAAAGAAATCCATCGCGAACTTTAAGATTCGTGAGGGTATGGCCATCGGCTGTAAGACCACTCTCCGCGGCGAAAAAATGTATGAGTTCCTTGATC
>CANDMD010000031.1 GCA_947385725.1 uncultured Lachnospiraceae bacterium
TATTTTCAGTATATCTTATTAGCCACTACCGTTACAACTTTATTATAGCAGGTCAGGGCGAAGGAAAACATGGTACTGTATCCGCCATGTTCCTCATAGACATAGGGCGTTTCTATCTGTTCTTCCCGTGCCCTCCAGAAATCTATTTCCCCCTCTGACAGTCCCAGATCTTCCCATAAGGACATCAGCCATATTTGCCGTTTGGCATACAGGTCGTTTGCGTCCGGCTGCCATGACAGAATGAGTTCTGACGTCTGCATGCCGGATGTCTGGCGTACAAAATTAAAAATTTCACTATATGGGCGTGCGATTTTCTGGTATTCCTCTGTTGCCGTGTAATGGATTTCCGGGGTGTACGGGATGGATTTATATGCGGCCATTGTCTCTTCCAGGAGCGTTTGGTCAATTTCCCTGCCGCTCAGTTCCCTGGCGTAATCCCTGTCTGCCAGATACATTTCATAGGTGGTGCCCATGTATTTCCCGTCGATATAATAACCATCGAAAAGCGGGGCAAGCAGTCCGATGCCAAGGATCAAAATGCCTGCCAGAAGAGAGAACCAGACCAGTTTTTTCCCGAATATTTTTTTGCACTCATACCAATATAAAATCCGGTAATTGTTGCTGCGCTTCTTGATTTTTTCTTTCATACCGTGAATCTCCTCTATTCTCAGTGTAGGATGTTATGCCTATCTTTTTTGATCCTGATTTTCAATCTCCTTATCCCCGCCAATATGCTGCAAATAGAAGTCCTCCAGGCTGCCCCTGCCATCGTTCCACTGATCCTGATAGACCATCTGTCCGTCCTTCATGATCAATACGGTATCGGCAATGTGTTCGATATCTGACACAATATGCGTGGACAGCAGCACAATGCTTTCCTTTCCCAGATCCCGGATCAGATTGCGGAATCTGACCCTCTCCTTCGGATCCAGCCCGGCGGTCGGTTCATCCAACACCAGAAGCTCCGGCTGGCCCAGCAATGCCTGTGCAATTCCCAGCCGCTGCTTCATGCCGCCGGAGTATGTCCTTATTTTCCTGGCAGCGGCATCCTGTAAAGATACCAGCTGCACAAGCTCCGCTGCTTTTCGTTTTGCCTGTGATTTCGAAAGCCCTTTCAATGCCGCCATATATAGCAGGAAGTCCTGTCCTGTAAATTCGGGATAATAGCCAAAATCCTGGGGCAGATATCCCAAAACAGCGCGGTAGTCTTCTTCGCTTACATCCATGCCGTCGAAGGAAATAGTACCGCTGTCTGGTTTTAAGATACCACAGATCATTCGCATAAGCGTTGTCTTCCCCGCTCCGTTCTGACCCAGCAGTCCATAAACGCCCTTCTGAAGTTTTATGGTAATACGGTCAACCGCAATATGATTTTTATATTGTTTCGATACTTTGTCTATTACAAGTTCCATACCAACCTCCATGATTCCGTGAATAAGTTTCTGCCGTGAATGAAATGCCTTTCACGCTAATTCTTCCGTCTGTTTGACTGTGCGATAGATTTCCTGTGCCATTCTGCCCATCAGGAGGACTGATAAGATGATCCACCAGGGCAGATAGGAAAACTGATAGATAAAATCAGCAATCGGGTGCAGTCCCCAGTTTCCCATGCTAACCAGCGCTGCGGCGGACATACAGCCATACAAGGCCTCCCTGCCATGAAAACGGCGGGCGAGGCACAGACTGATATTTACAGTCAGCAAATACGGGACGAGAAGGCAGAGCCCCGTTTGGAGCAGGGTAAGATTACTGCTGATATGGCATAAGGGGATCAGGCAGCATAACACAAGGACATCGAGCAGCCCCAGGACACTCAATCTTGCAAGCATTACACTCTTCAAGGAAAACCTTGTGGACATTTCAAACTCCTGCATGCCAACCGCTGCAGAGCGGGTGCCTTCAGTCACGGCCAACAGACCCAGAAAAGGGATCAGCGAGGATAGGATCCATAAAGTATCAGGATCTATGCGGCGTGCGCCCAGCAGGGCAGGCAGCAGAAACAGCACAGAAAGAACCAATGTCCATTTCCTGAAATAAGCGATCTGGGTCAGGAGAAACTGACACATACTGATCCGGGGTCTGGGCAGTGTCCTTAAGAACCGTGCTTTCTCCTGCCGGTCGGGCATGGGGATTTCAAATGCTTTTTGAAGCTTTTGTCGTAAATATCTGTTCATTCAGAAAATCCCTCCTTCCTCAATTCGTCCTTCAGATGCTTTACGGCTTTTGACAGTCTGCGGTAAACGGCAAAACGTGATATCCCTGTGATTCTGCAGATGGCGGTGACGGAAATCTCATTTACATACCGCAGAAACAGTAATTCCCGTTCCTCCTGCGGAAGCCTTGCCATGGCGGTTCTCAATGCCAGCCTGTCTATCCATTCTGCCGACGTATCACAGGCAGCTTCTTCCCCGATATTATCCCCAATATCGTCCAGGCAGGCAGCAGGCTTTTTCCGAAATTCGTCCACACACAGATTTCTGGCAATTGTGTATAGATAAGGCAGTTTGCTGTTGCCGTCAAGTGCTAAACCCCGGCTGTAAAATCGAAGAAAGGTTTCCTGTGTGATATCCTGCGACAGTTGCTTATCGTATATTTTGAAATAGCAGTAACGGAATATTTTGTCGTATTGCTCTTCCAGATCCATGCACCGTGACCTCCCTTCATAATGTTTAACGGAGCATAAGGTAAAAATGTGCGGGCTTATAAAAATTTCATCTGTGCGGTTGAACACTGATTGTCCTGAATAAGGTCATTATATCATAAAAGGTTAACCCGAAAAGTGAACCAACAGTCTGTGCCAAGGAGGAAAGCGCTGCCACGGAAATTCCGCCGGACATGGAAATAACCGTCGCAACCTTTGACGGAAGCGGGTCTTCCCTGAATGGTATGCTGCATTTCATGCCGAATTATGTGCCGGGTATGAACAGCGCTTTCGAAAACAAGGAGGGAGTGTGGGCGTTTCTGGAATTTCTGTATTATAAGGGAGGAGGCGGGAATCAAAAAATCCTCTGTCCACATGGACAGAGGATTCGTTTAGCATTCATGACAATAGAAGATTCAAGAAGCGTAAGCACTATTGCCTTCGTAGATTTTTATAATCTGCGAAAAAAATATCCTGGAAAAAATCTAATCATAATAATTCACAGTCCCAATTTTCAAACAACTACATATTAGCAAACCATAGCATAAATGTCAATTAAAAGTTTTTACCATTGCTGTTTGGTTGTTTCCCCGGTCCGTCCAGCCGCTTACGCTCATGGCGGTCTCAAATTTCCCCAGGATCTCCCTGTTGGGGATGAACGCTTCTTTCTCTGTGGCATCGTAAGCCAAGTATCCCAGATGGATCAGCAGGGTCAGCACATCGTCCTTTGTCTTGAAGGTGTGCATGTCATTCTGGAAGCATTGTATGAGTGGTCAGATTTCGTGGTCAACCGGGTAGCATAGGCTTTAATGAAGAAAGCGACGATTTCCTACAATGACGTCCAATAAGAGTATAAAATAATCTGTTTTGCGTGAATTATTTTATGTGGAATGGAGGACTCTATTGTAGTTAAATTTTAATAACAGACCTGTCTTATCAGAAAAAATAAAGGCAGGAAAAAAAGAATCGGAGGTAGTTGTATGCCCAGAAAAGGTGAGAATATACGCAAAAGATCTGATGGACGGTGGGAGGGACGGTATTGCGCAATAGATTTTGATACAGGCAAAAAGCGATATCATTCCGTTTACGCCCGGACTTACAGGAATGTGAAGGAAAAACTGATAACAATCAAGCATGAACAGATGAAAGGGCAGCCGGTATTTCCTGAAGCACCTGTCGAATCGGCGGAATCGTTCGGACAGATAGCAGACATGTGGCTACAGGATGTCAGGGCAAACTGTAAATACAGCACTTATGTAAAATACAGACAGATTTATGAAAAGCATATTGAGGAAGCTGTGAGTAAGTTAAAGATAGAATCGATTACCCCGGAAATGATAAAGGATATCATAAAAGCACGGGAAATATCCTCAGAAAGCCTGATCCGAAGCATTTACTGCGTCGTCAATCAAATACTTTCATTTGCACAGAATAACCACATTGCAGTGACTACAACATTTAAAAGAGACAAGACAGCTAAATCCGCAAAGCCAGTTGAGATCATGAAGCGTGCCGAACAGGCAAGGCTGTTTAAGGTTCTTTATGAAGATATGAACAGGTACAAATTCGGAATACTGCTCTGTCTTTCAACCGGATTAAGACTTGGGGAAATATGCGCGCTGAAATGGAGCGACATTGATGTAGACGGGCAGGTTCTTTATGTGAACCGTACGGTACAGAGAATTGCCGTTGAGGAAGGCTCCTCAAAAACAAAATTACTGGAAAGCGAACCTAAAAGCGTCTTTTCAAAGAGACTCATACCACTTTCGGATGAAATGACACGGCTTATAAAGGAGTTCCATACCGACGGAGAATATGTCATATCAGGGAACAGACCTACAGAGCCGAGAACCTATCAGAATTGTTTTCACAGGCTGCTCAATATGGCGGATATTCCTAAATACAATTTTCACATACTAAGACATACTTTTGCAACCAATTGTATAGACTCGGGAGCCGACATTAAGAGCCTGAGCGAGTTGCTAGGACATTCCAGCGTGAATATTACCCTGAATAGATATGTCCATCCCAGTGAGCAGATCAAACGGCAGCATCTGAATACTCTGTCAGCTATTTATGGTCAATATCTGGGTCAGCAGTCTTCATAAGGGCTGAATACAGGATTTCACCGGTTTTTCGCAGATTATAAAAATCCACGAAAAGAAAAGCGTGTACGGGTATATTACGTATAGACTATATGTCAGGGTAAAATCCGAATATTTACATAAGCAGGATCAGGCATGAAAAAGGTTTTAAAGCCCATTGGAACGATTGTGGAGGGGAACTTATGGAGAGGAATCGGCGGCCATCGGAAAACGGCGGTTTATGGAAAGCGATGCTGGTTATATTTCTTGTGGCCGCAATTATTGGTGTTGCGGTTACCGTTGTGCAGGTCCGCAGGCAGAACCAGGCTGAGGAACGGCTGGAGCAGCTGGCAGAGAGTGTCAGGGCCAGAGAGGAAACGCAGACTACTTCGGCCGAGACTTCCGAAGCGGTGAAAGAGGATCCGCCGCAAGAAACTCCGGCTGCCCGGGAAACGGAAGAGGATCCCCTGCGGGTGTTGGAGGAGATGGGGATTCCGATCCCGGAGAAGGAGATTGACTTTGCGCAGCTGCAGGAAGAAGTCAATCCGGATATTTACGCATGGATCTACATACCTGATACCCAGATTGATTACCCGGTGCTTCAGCATCCCACGGATAACCTTTACTATCTGGAGTATAATCTGGACGGAAGCAGGGGATATCCCGGGTGCATCTACACGGAGGACTATAACGAGAAGGACTTTTCCGATCCGAATACGGTGATCTACGGACATAATATGAAAAACGGAACCATGTTTGCCGGGCTGCACAAGTTTGAGGACAGTGAATACTTTGAAGAGCATCCTTATGTGTATATCTATACGGAGGAGAAGCTGTTTGTCTACGAAATCTTTACGGCGTATGAAAGCGGTAATGAGCACATTCTGTACAATAACGACTTTACCAGCGAATATGTGTATGCAAAGTATCTGGAGAATCTTTTTTCAATGCGGGCAATGAACTGTAATAGAAAGGAAAACGTCACGGTCACAACAGAGAACCGTATCGTGACACTCTCAACATGCGTCGCGAATAAATCGGACAGACGCTATCTGGTACAGGGAGTGCTGCTAAATGAAGATTAATATGAAACGCCGTATGAAAAGAAAGCTTTGCCGTATCGCCGCATGGACGATGCTGGTGGTCGTCATTCTGGTTCTGGCGGGGTTTGTCGCTTTTGCGGGACTACAGATTTCAGGTAAAAACAGCCTTGGAAGGCTGAGTGGGAACGGCAGTCCCGTGTTGAATCTGGCTGGGGTCGCCGGGAGGATTGAAAACCCGGAGCTGCCGGGGCTGGACGAGGCGGCGGAGACAGAAGACGACTGGCAGGAGGGCGATGTGCGCTATCAAGGGATCCATTACAGGTATAATGCGGATATCCTGACTTTTCTCTTCCTGGGAATCGACAAGCTGGAGGAAGTAAAGCCGGTGGAGAACGGTATGGATGGAGGGCAGTCGGATGCCATTTTCCTGTTGGTATTGAACCCCCACAACAAGGAGATTTCCATGATCAACATCCCCAGGGATACCATGGCAGACATTGACGGCTATGATGAGAACGGATACTTTGTGGCCACGATCAAGGCGCAGCTGGCATTACAGCATGGCTATGGCGACGGGGCGGAACTGAGCTGTGAGCGTACCAAAAGAGCCGTGGCAAGATTATTTTATGAACTGCCCATCCACGGATATTGTGCCGTCAACATGGGGGCAGTCCCGATGCTGAACGATGCCGTGGGCGGGGTAGAGGTGGTTGCCCCGGAGGATGTGATATACACGGATATCAAAGAAGGCGACAGGGTTCTCCTGAAAGGGGAGGAAGCGTACAACTACCTGCATAACAGGGACACTACGGTTCCCTGGAGTGCCGCGGGACGGCTGGAGCGCCAGAAACAGTATCTGACAGCATACGCGTCGGCCGCCATGGAGGCCATGAAGCATGATATTACGCTTCCGGTGACGCTGTACAATACATTGAGCAAATATATGGTGACGGATATCTCGCTGGATGAAGTCAGTTACCTGGCCGTCCAGGCCATGGAATATCATTTTGATGAGGACAGCATGTATACCCTGGAGGGAGAGAATGTCAAGGGAGATCAGTACGAGGAATTTCATGCGGATGAAACGGCTCTGTATGAACTGATTCTTAGGGTATTTTATGAGGAAGTGGAATAAATGACTGCCGGAACCGGGCGGGAGGCCCGCGAGGGTCGGATGAAGGCCGTCGGAACCGGGCGGGGGCCCGCGAAGGTCGGATGAAGGCCGCCGGAACCGGGCGGGAGGTCCGTGGAAGGCCGGATGACAATCGGTATTAGGCCGCGAGGCTTGATATAACCACATGATCATGAAGAAAGGAGGATACGCCAATGAAAAAATTATCCAGTATGGCTGCTCTCGGACTTGCGCTTGCATTTACCTTTGGTATGACTGTAAGCGCGGCTGGGAGCGTTACTACAGAAGGGGCAGCCCCGGAGATGAAGGAAGAGCAGGTGAAAGAGTATACAGAGAAATCTGAAACTCTGACTCAGGCGGTAGGCAGTGTTACCGTCACAGTTGACGGTCAGACCGTAGAACTGCAGAAGAAGCCTGTAGCTCCTGAGACTTTGCTCCAGGCAGAGCAGATTGCCACAGACAAGGCAGTGGCAGGACTGAAACTCAATGTTTCAGCAGGCCAGGAAGTTAAGACTAATGTAGTTGGTTCAGCTGATATTGATATCACGGGAATCACGATTCCTGTGGGAGGCATTCAGCTGGACATCCCCATCAACGGGATCGAAGCAGGAAAGACCTATGTCCTGCTGCACCTGAAGGATGGTGTATGGGAGACCATTATACCTGATGCCGTGGCAAACGGTAAGTTGACAGCTACTTTTAAGTCCCTCTCACCGGTCGTTGCCAGTGAAGTCATGATCGTTGAGGTCTCTGATGACTCTGATGATGACTCTAACGACAGCTCTGCACCGGCACAGGCAGCCGCAGCAACTCCCGGGACTTCTCCCAAGACTGCTGAGACATTCCCTGTAGCGGGCGCCGTGGCAATGATCTGTCTTGTGGGCGCAGCTGTATGCGCAAACAGGATTCGCTACAACAAGTAATAAATCATTTAAAACCATTTTGTACTTCTGAAACATGTGGTTGTCCTGATTCCCCCGTGCTTTTGGGGGAATCAGGACAAAATCAAATGCGGCGGCCCAGATCTGGGGCGGTAAAGTAAGAGGCTATGATCAAAGGGGAAAGAAATCTGACAGACACATGAAGAAAATATTATATATCACTACGATAAGTGGATTTCTGCCGCAGTTTGAGTGGAATGATGTAAAGATTATGCAGGAAATGGGTTATGAGGTACATTATGCATCCAACTTTCATAATCCCGTGTATCCTTTTAATGAGCAAAAGCTGAGAGGGCAGGGAGTCATATGCCATCAGATTGATGTGTGTAAGAGCCCGCTTAAGATCAGGGAAAACGGCAGGGCGGTGAGACAGTTAAAGAAAATCATTGACGGGGAGCGGATCGATATGATCCATTGCCATAACCCCATGGGAGGGGTGGCAGGGAGACTGGCAGCACATTTGAGCAAAGAGACCCCTTATGTGATTTACACAGCCCATGGACTGCATTTTTATAAAGGAGCGCCGCTGCTGAACTGGCTGTTGTTTTATCCGGCGGAAAGGCTGCTGGCAAGATGGACGGATGTAGTCATCACAATTAATAAAGAAGATTATGATAGGGCCAGGATCAGATTCCGGTTAAAGCCCGGCGGCTTCGTGGAGCAGATCCACGGGGTGGGTGTCGATATGGACAGATTCAGACCTGTGCCCCACATGAATATAGACAAAAGGAAGGAACTGGGGATCCCGGAGACGGCATTTCATGTTGTCACGGCGGCCGAACTGAACGGCAATAAGAACCAGAAGGTCATGATAGAGGCAGTTTCCAGGATCGACCGGAAAGATATTTATTACAGCCTGTGCGGAAAGGGACCTGAGGAGGAAACCCTGAAAAAGCTGATCGTGGAGAAGCATCTGGAGGGTAGGGTCAGGTTACTGGGATTCCGCACTGACATGGAGGAGATTCTGCAGACGGCAGATGCCTTCGCCTTTCCGTCAATCAGGGAAGGGCTGGGCATTGCGGCGGTGGAAGCCCTAGCCTGCGGGGTACCGCTGATTATTTCTGATAACAGGGGATCGCGGGAGTATGCGGAGGATAATGGAAACAGTATTGTCTGTGAGGCAGATGATGTGGAAGGCTTCCGGCAGGCTGTCCTCCGTTTATATGACGATGCGGAGTATAAAAGAGGGCTGGCCGGCCGATGCAGGCAGTCAGCGGAAAAGTTCAGCAGGAAAGAAACAATGAAGATTATGCGTGACATATACCGAAAAGCGGATCGGCAGCTTGCAGGGCGAAGGGCGGATTCACGGTTCGCGGGTCAGCAGCGCTGACTTGGCTCATTACACGCAGGAATAAATAAGCCTTCAGGAGGCAGTCAAAGGAGAAATGCCATGCCGGAAATATCTGTTATTATGGGTGTCTATAACCAACTTAACAAAGAGGTGCTTCTGGAGGCAGTGCATTCTATCCTGGATCAGAGCCTGGCAGACTTTGAATTTATCATTTACGATGACGGTTCCTGCCCGGAGGCAGCGGAGCTGCTCAGGGAAGTGAAACAGCTTGACAAGAGGATTATATTGATCGGGCGCGCAGAGAATCATGGATTGGCGTTTTCATTGAATGAATGTATTCACAGAGCCAGGGGGAAATATATTGCGAGGATGGACGCTGACGATATATCATACCCTGACCGGCTACAGAAACAGAAGGATTTTCTGGATCAGAACAGCGAATTCTCATGGGTAGGGTGCAATATTGAAGTCTTTGACGAGACCGGAATCTGGGGACGGAGGCAGATGCCGGAACAGCCGCAGAAATCCGACTATCTGAAATATTCGCCCTATGCGCATCCCACCGTAATGTACCGGGCTGAAATTTTTGATTCTGCCCAGGATTATGCCGTGTCAAAGGAAACGCTGAGATGTGAGGATTATGAGATTTTCATGCGTTTTATGAAAGTCGGATTGAGGGGAGCGAACCTGCAGGAATATCTGTTTTGCTACCGGGAGGATATGGATTCCTACAGAAAGAGGACATTTCAGCATCGCGTGAACGAAGCAAAGTGCAGATATCGAAACTTTAAGTCCATGGGCATTCTGTTCCCCAAAGGATGGATATACATACTCAGGCCTATTGCGGCATGTGCGGTGCCGGATCGGCTGTTGGCATGGATGAAGAGGAGAGAGTCGGAAATTGCCCGTGATTATGAGAATGGTGGAGTGATGGAAAATGAGAGGAAAGCAAAATTATATCTTGGCAAGCCTGCTGTCCATGAGTCTGTTAACCGGCTGCGGTACAACCAGTGACACGGCTGCAGGGTCAGCGGAATATGAACAGCTGTCAGGGCTGGACAATTCCATTGTGGCAGTGATTGATTTCAGTGAAACTGGAACGCCGGAAAGCGCTTCTGATGCAAGGATACCAGGATCGTCCGCGGAAGGGGATGATAGGGCACAGACAGAGCCGGGGAATCAGGGAAGTACAGGAGATCAGGGCAATGTGAATGCCCCGGGTAATGCAGGATCCCGTGGCAATACAGGGAATCAAAATAATACAGGGAATCAAAATAATACAGGGAATCGGAATAACACAGGAAGACAGAATAACACGGGAAATCAGAATAATACAGGAAGTCAGAACAACACGGGAATCCGGAGGAATCCTGCCGGAAGTTCGCAGCCGGTAAGGACGCCGGCGCCCGCCCGGACGCCTGTACCGTCGGGACAGGGTGCGATCTCTGATGATGCCGGTCAGGATGATTCCGAACAGAATGAGCCATGGCAGGATGATACCGGATCGGAAGACGGTGGCCAGGGAAGTGCCGGGTCGGGAGATGCCGGTCAGGGAGGTGCCGGGTCGGGAGATGCCGGTCAGGGAAGTGCCGAGCCGGGAGATGCCGGTCAGGGAAGCACCGGATCAGGAGACAGTGGCCAGGGGAATCCTGGGTCGGGAGACAGCAATCAGGGAAGTACCGGATCAGGAGACAGCGGTCAGGGGAATCCCGGATCAGGAGACAGTGGCCAGGGGAATCCCGGATCAGGAGACAGTAATCAGGGAAACACCGGATCAGGAGACAGCGGTCAGGTAAGTGCCGGGTCGGGAGATGCCGGCCAGGGGAATCCTGGGTCAGGAGACAGCAATCAGGGAAGTACCGGGTCAGGAGACAGTGGCCAGGGAAGCACCGGATCAGGAGACAGCGGTCAGGGAAGTGCCGGGTCAGAAGACAGTGGCCAGGGAGGTACCGAAAACGGGGATAGTGGTCTGGGAGACACCGGAGCTGGGGACAGCAGCCAGGAAAGCACCGGAATGGGAGACACCGGTCAGGAAAGCGCCGGCACAGAAAATGCCGGTCAGGAGGATTCCGGCGGCGGAGATGCTGAGACGGGAACTGCCGGTGAAGGAGATAATATGGAGTAATTTCATGAAAAGGATGCCGGTAAGTTTAATCCTGCATGAAAGAGAAAGGCGGGAAAGGCATGAAGACAGGAAAGAGCCGAGCCTGTGAAGTCAGATATCATGAATATTTGACCATTCTTCAGGAAAGACCTGCATTCAGGAGAGCCTTTGACGAAACCTGCGGGGAATTTCAGATCAGTCAGGAAAGCCGGATGCCACTTGACAGCAGACTCTATCTCATGGTATTTGCGCCGGCGCTTGTAAGCTTCGTCAACTGGGTCATGGAGCAGGCCGTTATGACCGGGAAGGACAGATTGTATTTTCTGAGCCGTGACGGTTACCAGATGTACCTGGTCGCAAGACAACTCGCCGTGTATAAGGATATGACCATTGATTGCAGATATCTCCATGTATCCAGATATTCCATGAGGCTGCCGGGTTATCACTTGAATATGGAACGCTGCCTGGACAGCATCTGTGTGGGGGGAATTGATGTCACTCCCCTGAAGATACTGAGGAGGGGCGGACTGACAGAACAGGAATGCGGGAATGTGATCAGAGAACTCCATATGGAGGAAATTCAGGATAAGGTGATGAATTACCGCCAGGTACAGCTGCTCAGGGAGCAGCTGGTGAAAAGCGATATGCTGCGGCAATATATTCAGAAGCATTCCATGGAAGCGTATGACAATGCAATCGGCTACCTGAAACAGGAGGGGCTGTGCAGGGATGACCGGTTTGCCATAGTGGACAGCGGATGGGTCGGGACACTACAGTGCGCCATCGAGGCACTGATCCAGAGCGTCACCCCGGAAATACAGGTCGAGGGTTATTATTTCGGGATGTATGAATATCCACGGGGAGCCGAAAGGAACCGGTTCCATACCTACTTCTTTTCCCTGGAACGCGGCCTGGCAAGAAAAGCGTGTTTCAGCAATTCCCTTTTTGAGACGGTCGTCTCAGCGGCGGAGGGGACGACAATGGCCTATGGAATGGAAGGCGGCAGGTATTATCCAATTCTGAGGGAACAGAATAATCCTAATGCCGGACAGCTGGCACAGAATGCGGAAGCCTTACAACGGTATCTGAAATATCTGCTGTCTGAAAAGGGGAACCATGGGACAGAAGAATATGACATGATGGCAGATAATAAAAAGTTTATTGCGGAACTGATGAAAAAATTCATGTCGGAGCCTACGGCCCTGGAATATGAGTGCTACGGGAAAAACCTGTTTTCGGATGATGTGACTGACGAGAACCAGAAAAAAGCCGCAGCGGATCTTACCCGGAAGGAGATCAGGGATCAGCGTCTTTTGCAGAAGCTTCTGATCATGACGGGAATCAAAAAGGCGGTGATCCGGGAGAGCGCATGGCTGGAGGGGAGCGCCTTCGGCACGCTTGGAGAGGGCAGAAAACTTCTCTTCGAACTAAGGCATATAAGGCTGTATAAAAGTTTTGTATCTTTCAGGAAGCTATGCGCCTGTCAAACATTAGTCAGTATGCGTGCCGGGACACGAGCGAAGGTGTAAAAATGCATTTGATAAAAAAGAACGGCGGATGGGCAAAAAGGATATCCGCCATGGTCATGCTTGTGTTTCTTCTGGCGCTGGCCGGGCGGCTGGAAGTGAACGCGACGGAGAGAATGGAACTGGACATTCCTGTCATCGGCAGCATCACAAAGGATGACGGGAGCGTGCTTTATGTGGTGGATCTGGCGGACTATGAACCGGACATAGAACTGTGGGATTATAAAGTTCTCACCGCAGGCTACGAGGGCAAAAACCTTACATTTCTTTCCGATAACGGGAGGAACATAAGGGTCATCCTGACAATGGATGAAAAGAAGGATTTCTACCTTTTTGCCTACCAGGAGGAAAACGGGAGTTTTTATCCGGTCAATAAGCTTGTATATAACGGCATTGCATATTATTTTATGTCGTCCAACGCATGCCTGACCACACCGGAGGGTCTGACGGATGACCTGCTGAGTGACCATACGATATTTTATGCCGTCGATGCAGGCGGGGCAGGAGGGTACTACCGCCGTACCTCCGAAGGAATATTGGAAGAGTGGAAGTCGGAAGAACCCGGTCATGGACAGGGAACGGGACACCGTGTTTTCCTGGTGATCGGGATATTGACAGCATTATCTGCGGCTGTGGCAGCAGCATTGATCTTCCTTCCTTCCGGCACATGGAAGGAGGTCAGGACAAGAGGAGAGAGGCTTCTGCACCGCCTGGGCGGTGGAAGGCAGTATCTTTTTGTCATCCAGGAGTTGACGGCAAGGGAAATAAAGAGAAAATATGCCCGCAGTCGTCTGGGAATTGTGTGGAGCGTATTGAACCCTCTATTGATGATGATCGTGATGACCATGGTCTTTTCCTATATGTTCAAGCGGTCAATTGAAAATTTCCCGCTGTATTACCTGACAGGCAGCCTTTTCTGGAATCTGTTCAGTGAGGGGACGGAGCATTCGATGTCGGCGCTGGTGGATAACAAGTCGCTGCTGATAAAGGCAAAGCTGCCCCGGCAGACCTTTATACTGTCAAGAATGTATACGACACTGGCCAATTTTGGCTTTTCCTGTATTCCATATGTGCTGATGCTTTTTGTTTTCCGGATCAGGCCGTCATGGACGATGCTTCTGCTTCCCCTGGATGTGCTGCTGATGATGGTATTCACCATGGGAATCGGATACCTGCTTTCGATCCTGTATGTGTTCTTTGCGGATATCAGATACCTGTACAATGTTTTCCTGAGGATACTGATGTACCTTACGGCAGTATTTTATCCGGTGTCTTCTTTGCCGGAGGCGCTTCAGAAGGTAGTGGGTCTCAATCCGGTGTACATGTCCATCTACATAGCAAGGGAATGCATGGTGTATGGAAGGGCGCCCCATTATTCGGCATGGCTCAAGCTGTCCCTGGCAGCGTTTTTAAGCTTTGCGGCGGGATGGGTGGTGTTTGACAGGAAACAGAACGATGTGATGCAGAGGATATGAGTAGGGCTGTACCGTCAGGGGCTTCCGGTACATCGTTCGGCAAATAATCGGATCAATCACGCAGAATGCAGATCAGACAGTGCACAGTGTTGCCTCTACGTTAAGGGTTGTGGAAATGAAGATAGCAGAAAGTTTTTTGAGATTAAAAAAAAGGAAAGTGGTCGGTCCGGGAAGACGCATCGGTTGGGAAAGTGATGGAGAGACCGGTTATGATGACGGGTCAGGATATGAGGGGGAAGCTTTCACAGACGAAGAATATGGCTCAGATGTGGCGTATGGGGAGGACGAGGACTACGCTACGGAGTATTGGGAGGATGCGGACTACGCCACGGATTGTGATGGGGATGCGGGCTATGCACCGGGTTGTGATGAGGATGCGGGCTATGCCACAGGGTATGATGGGGATGCGGACTATGCCCCGGAGTATGATGGGGATGCGGGCTATGCCCCGGAGTATGAAGGGGATGCGGATTATGCCACAGGGTATGGGGAGGATGAAAGCTATGCCACGCGGTTCGGGGAGACTGAGGATTATGCTGCAGGGTACGAAGAGAACGTGGAATATGAAGGGGGCTTGGAATACGGAAAGGAAGCGGGGGATGTGGATGAAGTCCATGCCATGGGTATGGGGTACGGGGTAAATGCGGATTGTGGGAAAAAAACATGCAACAAGAAAGAGTCCCGCAAACGTAAGAAAGCCCGTAAAAAGAAGGAAAGGACAGACAAAGGAATCTGTGGCCTAAAGGGAGAAAAACCTGGATCCAGTGGTGAGGCAGAAACCGTGGAAGAGCCAGAATCCAGCGAAGAAACAGGAATCGCGGAAGGGTCTGGATCCAGCGAAGAAACAGGAACCGTGGAAGGACCTGGATCCAGCGGTGAGGCAGAAACCGGGGAAGAACTTGAATTCTGTGAGATGCCTGAATCCCATGGAATAGCAGAAACCGTGGAAGAACCCGAATCCCATGAAGGGACGGAACCGGCCGAAAAGGCGGGATCCAATGTAACATCAGACGGTGTGCCGGAGGAAACGGAACTTCCTGTCATAAAAGTAGACAATGTCACTATGAAATTCAAGGTGACAACCGGCAGTACATCAGGCTTGAAGGATTATGTGATTCAGAAGATTAAGAAACAGATCACTACAAGGGATCTGCTGGCGCTGGATGACGTGAACTTTGAGGTTTACAAGGGAGAGGTGGTAGGCGTGATCGGAACCAATGGTTCCGGTAAGTCCACATTGCTCAAGATCATCTCAGGAGCCTTGAAACCTACCAGCGGCCAGGTCATTGTGGATCAATCCAAAATTCAGCTCCTGACACTGGGTACCGGATTTGATATGGAACTGACGGCAAAAGAGAATGTATATTTGAATGGCGCAATTATCGGCTATTCCAGGGAATTCATTGATAAACATTATGAGGAAATCGTGGTGTTTGCCGAACTGGAAGGCTTCATGGATACCAAAGTAAAAAACTTTTCCAGCGGCATGGTCAGCAGGCTCGGGTTCGCCATCGCTACCGCGGGAGACGCGGCGGAAATACTGATACTGGATGAAGTGCTGAGCGTGGGGGATGAGTTTTTCCGGAAGAAAAGCCTTAAGCGGGTCAAGGAAATGATACATGGCGGCTCCACGGTGATTATGGTGTCCCATGGCATGGGGACGATCCGGGAAAACTGCACGAAGGTGGTCTGGATTGAGAAGGGGGTCCTACAGATGGTGGGGGATGCAAAAACCGTATGTGGGGCGTACCAGAGGATGGAAAAGACTGTTGCTGTTGACAACTGATATATAGAGCTTAATCGCTGTAACGCGGATGATAAAGAATATGATCATAAGGGAGAGAAGAAAGATGTATACAAAGGAGATGCCGAAAAAGGAAGTAATTCAAAGCATAGTGTTATCGGAATGTGGGATACAGGACGGCACAGACTCCCTCTATTATAAAAGCGATAAAAAGATTTCTGTTTCCGTAGACGGAGCTTATAAGCTGGAAGAAAAAAATGATTTTGATTTTTTCACTTTCGTTAACGCGCTTTCAATTACTAATTGGAAGAAGTACACTATGGCAGAGAATTTTTATCTTGAATTGGAGGCACGAGGAAGCTTCGACCTTGAATTATTTGGGTACTACAAAACAAATAACCGTTATTTGAAAGAGTGGTGCGGAAGATATTCCTATGATTTTGCAGAACGCACAAAAATTGTTATTCCCTATCCATCCAATCTGTTTAGCAGTTTTGTTGCTTTTGGACTTCAGGCAAAGAAAGACGTTTATGTTTATCATGCATGTTACCTGACGGATTCGGTGGAGCATCACAAAAGGGAAGTAAATGTCTGCCTGTATACAGTGCAGGGAAAAGAACTGGGGCAGACACGGCGTAATATCGGGATTCTGGAACAGGAATTGTTAAGCAATCCGGAGTATGCAAACAGTTTTCAATGGTATATTTATGATTCGGAAAAGATACTTAGCAGTGTTTCCAACAATAATATTAAAATATCTGCGGAAAGAATGCCGCAAACGATAGCGGATATAAATGCGCCCCAGATGCCGACGCATATTCTCTATCTTGGGAGTCATGTGTTGGTTTCAGGGGAGAGTATAAAGCGGCTCTATTGCTTTCTTGGATTTCTGAAGAGCGAGTGTGGGAAACATGTGATTGCAGGACTTTCTCTTGATATATTGAAGCGGAATCTTCAAAGTGGGATTTATACTGTTTCGAAACAGGCCTTGTCAGCAGCGCAGACTCAAAGGCTGGATATGAATCTCTGGTACAATATACTGGAAAGTGAAGAGCGGCTGGAGAGCCTGTCCCCCGATGAGTATACATATGCCTGGAGTTACTTGTGCAGGCCTGTCGAAAGCTTAAATTATAAAATAACTGACGGAGCAATTTGTAAGAAAGATGACGTCAGAATAAGCATGAATTCCTTTGCCGCATGGGTGGAAAAAGAGCATGAGGCAGATGAACTTTTTGGAAAACTCAAAGAAGAAGAGAAGATTTTGCGGATTCAGAATATTCTGATGTCTACCAATAACACCCCGGAAGTAACGAGGAATATGTATTACCGGAGTAATGCGGATATATGGGAATTAGAAAATGGGACGTACAGACTGGCGGATGGAGTATACTACGATTTCTTTACTTACTTCAATGCCTTGTCCTATGGAAAGTGGAGTAAATTTACAAGTGCGAAGCAGTTATTTTTGGTGCTGGAAATTCAAGGAGATTTTACAATTGAACTTTTCGGGCATTACAAGAACAATGGCGGATATGAAAAAGAGTGGTTTTCCCGTACGTCCAGGAACTGCGAAGAGCGGCAGATCGTGGTATTCCCGTTTTCAAAAGAATCAAAATGTGCAGTGGTATCTTACGGCATTATGGCAAACAGCAATGTCGAAATTTTTGATGCCTACTATGCGGCAAAGGTAAATGAGGAGGATGTCCGCACAGTTGATATTGCTCTTGTAACGACTACGTTTAAAAGGGAAGACTATGTGCGGAGAAATGCAGAACTCCTGATGGAGAATTTGTTCAGCGATCAGGCGTTTCAGGATTATTTCCATTGGAATATTATAGATAACGGACACACGCTGGAACAAGAGATTGCAAACGACCACATCAGCATTTTTCAGAACCCGAACCTGGGGGGCGCAGGCGGATTCGCAAGGGGTATGTATGAATCTTTAGTTCAGAACAGAAAATATACACACATCCTTTTCATGGATGATGACGTCATGTTTATCCCGGAGAGTTTTAAAAGACTATATGTGCTTCTTTCTTTGGTAAAGGACGAATATAAGGATTATTTTATCAGCGGAGCGATGTTGAAGATGGGACAGCCCAATATCCAACATGAGGATGTCGGTCTGCTGAATGCAATGGGGTATCACGAGGCTGCTAAACCGAATCTGGATTTGAACCTGTGGAACAGCATCGTGGACAATGAAAGCTATACCTTTGAAAACGGGCATTATTATGCCGCCTGGTGGTTCTGCTGTATCCCGGTGGGAACGGCAAGGCTTGATAACCTGCCTTTGCCTGTCTTTGTAAGGGGAGATGATGTGGAATATTCCTTGAGAAACAAGGCAAGGTTTATTACCATGAATGGCCTGTGTATCTGGCATGAAGGATTTGAAGGAAAATTTAGCGCTGCAATGGAGTTTTACCAGGTAGAGAGGAATGAACTTGTCGTAGCATCTCATGGTGGTCTGGCAGATGTGGATGTCCTTGGACGCATACAGAAGCTATTTTGGGAAGAAATGTATAAATTTAATTATAAAGGAGCATCGTTACTGCTTGACGCGCTGGACGATTACCTAAAGGGACCGGAGTATCTGTTCAACTTGGACGGTGAAAAGGTGATGCGGGAAACAAAGGCGCGGGATAACCAGCTGATGCCCCTTACGGATGAGGTAAAGGCTAAAATTGACTGGGACAAATTGTATGTATATGAGACACTACCGCCTAAGAAAAAGTGGATTTATGACTATACATACAATGGACAGGCGCGAATCCCACAGCTCCTGACGAAAAGGAAGAGCATCGGGGTCATACCCTACGGCTGGGGATATTTCCAGTCCAAAATGTGTATGGTAAAGAAAATTTATGCAATTGATGGACAGACGCAGAAGTATGTGGTTTTTGAGAAAGATTGTAAAAAGTTCAGGGAAGTAAAGAACAGGTATCATACCCTTATGGACAAAATGCAAAGAGAAGGCGAAGGGATTCGCAAGGCTTATCAGGAAGCCTTCAGTAACGTGGTAAAGGAGGAGAACTGGAAGGGATGTTTTGGACTTGCAGGGGAAGAGAGCAAGTAAGGAAAAGAGGAAAAGAAATGGCAATAGATAAAGTAGATCCGATTGGTAAACATTATGACGTAGGCGTGCTGGGGGTTTGGTTTGGGGCTAATTACGGTTCACTTTTAAATGGCTACGCCGTATATAAACTTTTAAATAAAATGGGAAAGAAAGTTCTGATGATTCATAAGATTGGAGCTATGCCAAATGACGGAGAGATTAACGGAACCCATAACGCAAGATTTATTGAAAAGTTTTATCCTGACGAAGATATCAGCCCGGTGTACTCTTATGAACATCTGAGTGAATTAAATAAGTATTGTGATGCCTTTTTGACGGGCTCGGATCAGATTTGGCATTATAATATTAACAGTTATTTTCATATGTCATTTTTTATGAATTTTGTGGATAAGGATAAGCGAAAAATAAGCTTTGGAACATCCTTTGGTCATGCGCAGGATTTTACCCCTGTTGAACTGCGTGGCGATTACAGAAAATTATTACAAAAATTCCATGCAATTTCAGTGCGGGAGGAATCCGCCGTGGATTTATGTAAAAATGTATACGGCGTGAATGCTCAGACGGTAATAGAGCCGGTATTTTGCATCGACAAGGAGGAATATGACAGGCTTGCAGAGGCGTCCGCTATTGCATTGGACGAGCACTATATTTTGGCATATATTTTGGATCCGACGGATAAAAAACGAGAAGTGTTGCAATATTATAGTGAAAGATCCGGAAAAAAACTTATCATTATTCCGGACGGGCAGCCTAGTACATATCGTAAAAATAAAGAGGCTCTTAATTTACCGAATTGCTTAGCGGGTATTGGCGTGGAGGATTTTGTTAAGCTGTTTCAGAATGCGGATTTTGTTATTTCGGATTCCTTTCATGGCACGGCATTTTCCATTATATTTAACAAGCCTTTTTTATCGATTGCAAATCAAAAAAGGGGATACGCCCGATTTGAGGATTTATTGGGAAGATTTGATTTGATGAATCGTATGGTATATGATCGGGATTTAGATACATACGGAAGGAATGAAGGGTTTCTGAAAGAATTTGATTATTCGGAAACGAATCAAAAGATTCAAAGCGCCCGCCAAGATGCCCTTGCCTGGCTTGAGAAGGCATTAAACACTCCAACGGCACAGTTGCCTTCCGTATGTATTGAAGACTTTAAAATACCGGAACAGGAAAAGCGTATTATGGCGGAGCAGCATACGGTTTTAAAAATTGTGACAGAAAATAAGTGTGTCGGCTGTAGTGCATGTGTAAGTGCCTGCCCTACAGGTGCGCTTACACTGGAAGCGGATAATCTCGGATATTATCGCGCCGTGCTTCATTTGGAAAAATGCATTAATTGTGGGAAGTGTCAGAAAGTATGTCCGGCGTATCGGTTGCCGGAGAAAAGAAATGCAAAAAATCCGAAATGCTATGAATTTATTACTTCTGATCAGAAACTTTTAGAAAAAAGTTCATCCGGTGGAATTTTTGGATTATTGGCTCGACTTGTATTAAATAAAGGCGGAATTGTGTGCGGTGCAGCATGGAAAGATGATTTTTCTGTTGAACATATCTTTATTGATTCAACAGAAGAATTGTCTAAACTACAGAAATCAAAATATATGCAGTCATATATGGGTGATATTCCAAAACAAATAAAAAGGTTATTGGATAGTGGCAGGGAAGTATTATTTTCAGGCTGTCCGTGCCAGGTTGCCGGACTTTTAAGCTTCTTAGAAAAAGATTATTCTAATCTCGTAACAATAGATTTATTGTGCGGAAGCGCTCCAAGCGCTATGTTTTTTCAAAAGTATATAGAGGAAGAATTTCCGGATGGAATAAAAAAATATGAATTCAGGCATAAAGTGCAGGGGTGGACTACTGATTGTTTAACAGTAGCAGTGACAGCAACAGATGGCAGGACTGAGGTCAGAAGAGGAGGGGCACAGGATAATTATCAGAGGGTATATCATAATCATGTCATGTGTGCGCAGCATTGCGAAAAATGTCAGTTTCAATCGTCACCGCGATATGGAGATATTACGATCGGGGATTTTTGGTGGCTTAACTCGAAGGATGCGGAGGTTAATGTAAAAGATGGTGTTTCGGCGGTACTTATTAATAATTCAAAAGGGGAACGGCTATTTGCAGAAATCCCAGATGAAATGATTGCGGTGAAAAAGGAAGCACCGATAGAATGGTTATCAGGCAATGGTTTTGTCAAAGGTAATAAAAATTGGGCATCTCCTTCAAGAGACTCATTTTATGCTGCAATACAGAAAATGGGATTTAAGGAAGCATCTGACCATGCACTGAAGCCAAATTATGATTTGAGACCGAGGGATGGCAAACATGTTGTATTGGATCATAGTTCAAAACTATATCATTTCCGATATGACCCTAGTGTATGGCAGGAAGTAGAATTGTTTGGCTATCAGACATTAATGGTAAAACCAGGAGAATCTAAGGTGGGAAGGTATGCCTGTCTACCGCTGTATGAATCCTTGAGTAAGGGAAAAGAATATCGTTTGTATTTTCGGTTTAAGATTAATAGTGAGTCCTCGATTCTAAATCTGCACATTAAGGATTCCGGTACAAAGTATTATCAGCTGATACACTCCCATAAGATCTCTCATGCAGATATATGGGAAGTAGCAGATATAGAATTTACACCACAGTCTGATATTTTTGATGAATTTATGGTAGGCGCATCTCAGGTCAAGGGAATGGAAAATTATTTGTGCATTGACTGTATTAGAATCACAGAGGCATAAGGCATGAAAAAATCAGAAGATATTATTTTAAAGTTATTAAAACTAAAAATGGCCGGGCGTAAATTAGCGCTTCGCTGGAAAGATTTCTATATGGAACAATTGCTGGCAACAGTCGGCCTAAAGGCAGATATATATGTATCTGATGCAGAGGATAGGATTGATAACATCTCTACTTTTCCCTCAGAATATCTGTCGGGGAAACAGGACAAGTATTATCTTTTGATTCCTTCCTTGCCGCAAAGCAAAGCAGATATATTACGATACAGGGCAATGGGATTTGAGGAAACGGAGGATGTTTTATGGATAAATCATTTGCCTGTTGCCTATAAGGAGAAGGATCCATATGGCAACATAATATCTTCGGAGTCAGACGTTAATATATTGTTTAAGGGATATGGGGCAGATGTAAGCATAGGGAAGAACGTTCATTATCCGGCAAAAAGTACTTTGTTGGTATACAGTGACAACATAATCCGAATAGAAAACAATGTTAATATGTCAGGTTGTAAAATTGATATGCTGAATGGTGCAGAACTACATATAGGGACAAATGTTCATCTGGGGGGGGCACGAATATTTCTTAACATAGATGGTAAGCTTACAATAGGAGATTTCTGCACATTTGGAGATGGCAGAATCAGAAGCGGAAGAAACCAGAGTATCATTATCGGCAATGACTGTATGTTTTCATGGGATATTACACTTTTGGCACATGATGGACACCTGATATTTGATTTGAATACGGGAACCTGTACAAATAATACCCGAGGAGTCAGAAACGAAAGTATTATAATCGGAAATCATGTATGGGTGGGGGGTGAGACTGCTGTTTTGCCCAATACATATATTGCCGACGGTAGTATTTGTGGCTATCGCAGTCTTGTAAAAGGAAAATTCCCAAATAATTGCGTCATCGCAGGAAGTCCGGCTAAAGTAATTAAAAAAAATATTGCATGGAGAAGAGAGAATGCATGTCTGAGTGATGAAGCATTGTATTCACTCCCTGAGGAATATCGTAAAAAAACAGAGGATGTAAATCTATAACATCTTGCAGATTCATCCTTTAAAAGTGCATCTGCAAGAAGAAATAGAAGGTAAAGTAAATGGAATCCAGTATAAGTATTTTAGGAATATGCGTATTGCGTGATATATTTGGTATGCATGACAATGACGGAGGTTACCGGATAGAGCGTTTTATACAATCTGTCAGTCCCATTTCAGCGGTTTCAAAATGTATGCTTTTAAAAGATGTACAACAAGAGGATGCTCAGATAAGGGATATCTTTCACAGTACTTCTAATTTTCAGATAAGAAATGGGATCTTGGATATGAAAAAGGAGGTTTTTTCGTACCTTTCGGAAGTACATTCCAATTATCTCATGATAGATGCCGGAACATGCAGATACGATTTATTAAGGTGGTGTGATGAAGTGAGATCTGAAGAGCACACGTCTGAACTCCAGTCACAGTTCAGGATCGCGTATTCCG
>CANDMD010000032.1 GCA_947385725.1 uncultured Lachnospiraceae bacterium
CGCCAAATGCTCGTGCAAGCAACGGCACAAAGTCAACACAGTTGACTTGGCTCATAGCTCGCGGGAATAAAGGTAACGGGTGGAGATAAGGGTATGGGGTGGAATTGTGGAAGAAAAGGTGAATGCCAATGAGAATCATACACTGCGCGGATCTGCATCTGGATTCCAAGATGAACGCGAATCTGGACAGGGAAAACGCCAAAGAAAGAAGAAGCGAAATACTGCACACCTTTGAAAGGATGGTGGCCTATGCGGATGAGAACCGGGTGTCTGCCATTCTGATTGCGGGGGATCTGTTTGACACGGGCAATATTTCCGCCACCGTCAGGAATGTGGTTCTGCATAATATTACCGGTCATCCGGAGATCAATTTCTATTATTTGAGGGGGAATCATGACAATGACAACTTCCTTTCCGGACTGGAAGAGATCCCCCGGAACTTGAAAATGTTCGGAGCCCGGTGGGAAACATACTGGGAAGCAGGTGGGAGGATCGCGGTTTCAGGGCTGGAGCTGTCCGGCGGGAACGGGGAATCAGCATATACATCGCTGGTGCTGGACTCCGGAAAGTTCAATATCGTAATGCTTCACGGTCAGGAATCCCAGGGGGCGTCGAAGGATAAAGCGGAGATCATTCATGTAAAGGCATTGAAAAACAAGGGAATCGATTACCTTGCGCTGGGGCATGTCCACGCATACAAGAAGGAGAGGCTGGATGCAAGGGGTATATACTGCTATTCAGGGTGTCTGGAGGGAAGGGGCTTTGACGAGTGCGGGGAACACGGATTCGTGGTGCTTGACATTGACGAGGACACAGGGCATTACACACATGAGTTTGTGCCCTTCGCCCGGAGAAAACTGTACACTGTGGAGGTGGATGTGACGGACTGCCGGACAACGGCGGAGATGGTGGAAAAGGCGGAGCCTTGTCTGCAAGAGGCGGGCTGTGGGAAGGATGGACTGGTCAAGATTGTGCTGCGGGGGACGCTTGACGTGGAATGCGAAAAGGATCTTGTGTACTTTCAATCCCTGTTCCGGCAGCGCTTTTACTATGTGAAAGTGTATGACGAGACCGGGCTGAAGATGGATGCCGGAGATTATATGCTGGATCAGTCGCTGAAAGGGGAATTTGTGCGCCAGGTGATGGCGGATGCATCCATTCCCGAGGAGGACAGGAAGGTGATTATCCGGTACGGACTGCTGGCAATTGCCGGGGAGGAGGTGCAGTAGGCTTGAGGATCTTATCCTGCCATATAGAAAATTTCGGGAAGCTTCATGACTATTCCATGGAGTTTCGAGAGGGAGCCAACATTATCTGTGAAGAAAACGGCTGGGGAAAAAGTACTTTCGCATCCTTTGTCAGGGCCATGTTCTATGGACTGGAAGGAGACCGGAAAAGAAGTGTCGAGGAGAATGAGCGCAAAAGATACAGGCCGTGGCAGGGCGGTGTCTTTGGCGGTCAGCTGGTTTTTGAAATCCGGGGGAAAGAGTACCTGATCTCAAGGATATTTAAGGACAAGGAAGCCAACGACGAGTTTGAACTCAGGGATGCGGGGACCAATCTCCCTTCTGAGGATTATACCGATAAGATCGGGGAGGAACTTTTTAAAATAAACAGGGAATCTTTTCTGAGGACAGCCTTTATCGGACAGAATCAGTGTGAAACGTCTTCTTCGGACGACATTAATGCAAAGATCGGGAAGCTTGCGGACAATGCAAACGACCTGAACAACTATGAAGCTGCCGCCGCCAGACTGACGGAAATCCTGAATCAGTTAAATCCCAGACGCGTGTCCGGTTCCATCGCCAAAAGGAGTGAGGAGATCGCAAGGTATGAGAGGATCGTCAAAGGCGGGGAGGGAATTCCCGACAGCATTGAGGAGTACCGGAGCTATCTGCGCGGCGAGGAAGAATCCTATGAATTGCTGAAAATGCAGATGCAGGAGGCGGGGGAGAAGCAGAGGCTTGTGTCGAAGCGGCAGTCCGCCCTGGCAAGGAAGTCGGAGTGGGAGAGACTTAAGAAGAATGCCGCCAGGAGGGCGGAGGAAAAAGCGGCCATCCGGCGCATGTTTCCCGGGGAAGTTCCGGCCTTGGAGGATGTGAAGCAAAAGATCACGGAATGCGTCGAGATGAGACAGGCGTATGAGCGGGTCTCCACGTACCGGATCTCTGACGGGGAGAAGGAGGAGCTTGCTTCCCTGAAGGACATTTTTCAGAATGGTATGCCATCGGATGCAGAGATCGAAGGAAAGCTGAACGAGATATTGAGATTCAGGGAATTGAGCCAGGAATGCCAGTCTGAGCAGCTGCGTCCCGCCGAGCGGGAAAGGCTGGCGGAGCTGGAGCCGTATTTTGCGGATGATCTGGAAAGCGTGACCTCCATTGTGGGAAAATGGAATAACAGAAATGCAAGGAAGGCAGCGCTTCCCTCCAAACAGGCGGCGCTTGCGGCGCTGGAGACTTCCCTGGGATCCCGGAGGCGGCAGGAATCGAGAGGGGCGTCCCCCCTGCTGCCTCTGGGGATCCTGCTGGCCGCGGCAGGGGCGCTGCTGGCGGCGCTCCTTTCTCCCGCTGCAGGCGGGCTGGGGACAGCGGCCGGTATCACGGCGGCTGCGGCAGGGATCCTGGCTGCGGCAGCCGGGGCGGCCTGCATGTTTGCCGGCGTATCGGCAGGCAGGAAGGGAAGAAAGCCGCCGTCGCCGGTATTTCTCCCGGAGTATGAGGATCTGAGACGGGATATCGGGGAAGACGAGGCCTATATCCATGAGGCGGATCAGAGGGTGTCCGACTATCTCGCGGCACACGGGAAGAGCTATGACGAGGAAACGGTGTCTGCCGTTTTACAGGAGATCACGGAGGAGTCCATAGAATATATTTCTTTAAAGAAAAAAGCCCAGAAAGCTTTTGAAAGTGAAAAAACAGCAGAGCTGGAAAGTCTACGGCATTCCCTGCATACTTTCTTTATCAGGTACGGGATGGAGCCGCCGGATATGAAGTTTGGCGACGAACTGTACATACTCAGGAGCCGCGCGGAAAAATATAAGGCTCTCCTGGAGAAAAAGAACAATTTGGAGCGTGCGGAGGGAAAGTACAGGGAAATCGCAAAACGAATCCTTTCTTTTTTAAAAAAGTACAGTTACGAACCGCCCAGGCAGTTCACGTCACTGTCGGCGCTGCTGAATGAGATCAGGGATCAGGCGGACGAATACCGGGATGCCGTGGCCGCGCTGGAGGAGGCGGAAAAGGAGCTGGAGCAGTTTAAGGCGGAAAACGCGCTTCCTGATCCGGATGAAATACAGACGGAGGAATCGCTTCCAGCGCTGGAGGAGCTGCATCAGGCGATACAGCAGCTGGCGGAAAAGAGGGAAGAAGTCCACAACAGGATAGGCAGCTACAACAAGACACTGGAGGATCTTCGGGAAGCCTGCGACGAATGGGAGGAGAGCTGCGCGAAGCTGAAAGAGCTGAGGGAGCAGCAATCCGCGGAGGAGGAAAAATACAGGAATGTCAGCCTGGCCAAGAAAAAGCTGGAGCTGGCGAAGGAAACCATGACTGCAAAATACGCGGATCCGATCCTGCAGGGATTCCGGAGATATTATGAGATGATCTCCGGCAGGGAAGCCGCAGGCTTCCATATAGATGCCAATACATCCGTTACCGTGGATGAGCTGGGGAAACAGCGGGATACCAATACGCTCAGTTCCGGCAGCAGGGATCTGATCGGGATCTGCCTCAGGATAGCGCTTGTGGATGCCATGTATCAGGAGGAGGAACCGGTGCTTATCATGGATGATCCCTTTATCAGCCTGGATGACAGAAAGGTCAGCGCGTGCAGGAATTTCCTGGAAAACCTGGGAGAAAAGTATCAGATTATTTACTTTACGTGCAGCGCCGCGAGAGAATAGGGAGGAATGGATATGGAGCAGATATTGATTAAGCCCCCTGTGGAAGTGAGATACCGGGGGGAACTGGAGGCATTAAAGGGCACTGATACGGGGCGCAGGCCGGAAAATTGGCAGATGTCTCCCCGGGCGGTCAGGACCTTCCTCCTGGGAAGCCCTAAGCCCATAGAATATGAGGGAAAGGAATACGCCATCGAAAAAAAGTATTTCGGCAATGACGCCCTGGTGGAGCGCTGCATCGTGACATTGGCGGGAAACCGCGGGCTGATGCTGGTGGGAGAACCGGGAACGGCAAAGACCATGCTCTCGGAACTGCTCTCGGCAGCCATCAGCGGTGTCAGCACCAATACCATACAGGGAACCGCCGGAACCACGGAGGACATGATCAAATATTCCTGGAATTATGCCATGCTGTTGGCCCAGGGACCCAGCCGGGAAGCCCTGGTGCCCGCACCCCTGTATGTGGGAATGGAAAAGGGGATTCTGACAAGATTTGAGGAGATCACCAGAACCCCTGCGGAGATCCAGGACAGCCTGATCAGCGTGCTCAGCGACAAGGTTCTGAATGTGCCGGAGCTTGGGGATGACGGGCTTCTGTTTGCAAGGGCGGGCTTCAACGTGATCGGAACGGCGAACACCAGGGATAAAGGCGTCAATGAGATGAGCAGCGCCTTGAAGCGCCGTTTTAACTTCGAGACAGTGATGCCTGTGCGGGAAGCGGCCATGGAGAAGAGGATTATCGTGAACGAGGTGAACAAGCTGGCGGAGGAGAGTCATATTCGTATGCAGGCGGACGAGGATGTGGCAGAGATCCTGGCTTCCACCTACCACGAGCTGCGGGAGGGCGTCTCCTCCTACGGACACAGGATCGATAAACCGGCGGCGGTGATGAGTACGGCGGAGGCTGTGTCGGTGTATTATCAGACAATGATCACGGGCTACTACTACGGGGAGGACAGGATCGACATGGACTGTCTGGTGCAGAATCTGGTGGGCGCAGTAGCCAAGGAGAACCAGGACGATCTGGAGAAGGTAAAGGATTATTTTAACACTGTCATCAAGGATAAGAGCGACAGGGAAGGTGGATTATGGAGAAAATATTACGAAGCGAGGAAATGGCTGAGATAATCCTGCTTCCTGTCCGCCATCACAGTCCGGCCTGCGCCTTTCATGTGGGCAGGGCCATAGAAAGGGTTCGTCCCTGCGTCATACTTGTGGAGGGTCCTGACAATGCCAGCCCCCTGATACCTGTCATGGTACACAGGGATACGGAGGCGCCTTTTGCCATTTATTATTCCTATTATGACCGGTGGGGGCGGATCTCTGAGGAAAAGGAGCGGTATAAATGCTATTACCCCTTCCTGGACTATTCGCCGGAACTGGCGGCGCTGCGGGAGGGGGAACGGCTGGGGATCAGGACGGCGTTCATTGACCTGCCTTACGGGGATATCCTGGCGGCCTCCGGGGAAGGCAGGGGGCTGCTGAACAGGGAAGCGGAGAAAAATAATTACAACGACGATCATTTCCTCTCGCAGAATGAATATCTGAAACAGCTCTGTGAGCGGACGGGACTCCGCTGCTTTGATGAGTTTTGGGAAAAGTATTTTGAACTGAACGGACTGGCGCAGACGGATCAGGTTTGGTTCTCAAATCTGCTGACCTATTGTAACCTCGCCAGGGAGAACAGCCGGGAGGAGACGCTGGAGGAGGAAGGCTGTCTTGCCCGGGAGCGGTATATGGCGGAGCGGATCAGGGAATATGCCAGAGACGCCTGCTCCGGGGAGGCTCCTGTTCTGGTGGTCACAGGCGGCTTTCATACGACGGCGTTGAAGACGCTGCTGACAGGAGAAGGCAGGAAGGCAGCAGGGAGCCTGCCTGCGGAGGATACCGGGATGACGGAAGCGGTTGTGTCTGCGGGAAGGGACATTGGATCTGTCATGGCATCCGGAGAGGGCAGGAAGGCAGCTGCGAAAAGGAATGATCGGACCGCTACGGTGTCCAGAGAGGATCAAAGCGTCTACCTCATGCCTTATTCCATGGAGGCGGCGGATGCGCTGAACGGATATGCCAGCGGGATGCCCTTCACAGGATTTTACCAGAAGATCTGGGAGGCGCTGCGGGAGGGGGACACGGATACCCCCTACGGCGGCGTGGTGCTGGACATGATTGTGGCTTCCGGCACGGAGACCCGCCGGAAGGAGGGCGGTCTGTCCACCTGTGACGAAATCTGCGCCTGCTCCATGGCGGAGGGGCTGGCGGGACTGCGGGGGAAGCGGGAACCGGGAGCCTACGAATTGATGGATGCGGTGCTGTCCTCCTTCGTGAAGGGAGAGTACAACCTTGCCACGGACACCCCCATGCGAATCCTGCGCAGGCGTATGACAGGGAAAAAGGTGGGGAAGCTGTGTGAACAGGCCGATGTGCCGCCCATTATCCATGATTTTGAGGCACAGTGCAGGACATTCAGGTTAAAGATCGGCTCCACCCTGGAATCAGAGGCCACCCTGTCCATCTTTTCCAATCCAAAGCACAGGCAGACCGGCATTTTCTTTCACCGGATGGCCTTTCTCGGCACGGCCTTTGCCAGGAAGGCGAAGGGGCCGAACCTGCAGCTGAGGAAGGATCGGAACCTGATGCGGGAGATCTGGAAATATAAATGGAGCGCGCAGGTAAATGCAGCCCTGATCGATGTGTCCGTGTACGGCGGAACCATAGAGGAGGCGGCGTCAGGCATCGTAAAGGAAAGGCTTGTAAAGGAGATGGGGGCGAGGGAAGGCGCGGAACTTCTGACCCATGTCTTTGAGATGGGATTGACGGATCAGCTGCAGCCTGTCTATGAAAGAGTCCGGGAACTGATGCTGCAGGATACGGATTTCTATTCCCTGGCGGAAGCGCTGCGATCCCTGCTGATGATGGAGGAACTGGGGGAACTGTATGGGTCTTCCATGGAATTTGGAAGCCTGATACAGACGGGATGCAGAAAGCTGATCGGCCTTCTGCCCTCCATGACGAGAATGAAGGACGAGGATCTGACGGGCTGTATGAATGCGCTGAAGCTGTTGTACCAGGTCTCGGCACGGGAAAAGGATGTGCAGGGGATCTATTTTGACGCTCTTTCCAGAATGATCCGGGACAGTCAGATCCATGCGGGACTGAACGGCTGTATCCACGGGATCCTCTACGGCAGCGGCAGGGAGAAGGCGGCGGAGGTGGAGACGGTATGCCGGGGTTACCTGACGGGAACCGGCGGACAGCTTATGGGAACGGCACAGTTTTTTAGAGGGCTGTTTTATACCGCCCGTGATCTGGTCTTTATCGGGGATGCGTTTTTGAAGATGCTGGATACGTTCCTGGGGCAGGTGACACCGGAGGAATTTATGGAGCTTCTGCCGGAACTGCGCATGGCCTTTACCTGGTTCACCCCCAGGGAGACGGATAAGATCGCCGAAAAGGCGGCCGCACTTCACGGAAAGAACCGGGCGGATATCCTGGACAGGGAAGAAGTGCTGCCTGAGTGGTCTGCCTACGGGGCGGAAGTGGACGCGTATGTGCAGGCGGAAATGAACTGAGGGGAACAGGGACTTGCAAAGTATCGGGCGGAGGTGGACGAAATGGCTGACGAGCAGGAGATACTGAACCGGTGGCGGCTGGTTCTGGGGAAATATTCCGCCGGACAGATTCCTTTTTCTTCCGGCGAGATCAACTATATGGATATGGAAAGTGTGCTGGATTACCTGTATTCCAGGGAGTATGGAGAGGAGCAGGAGGTGCGTAAGGACAGGACGGGGGGCAGCGAAGGCTCCCGCCTTACCGTGCCTTACTGGCTGCGTCAGATCAAAAGACTGTTCCCAAAGCGGACAGTGGAGATCCTGGAGAGGCACGCGCTGGAAAAGTATGGAATGACGGAACTGGTGACGGATCCGGAGGTGCTGAGGAAGCTGGAACCGAATAAGGAACTTTTGAAGACCATCCTGGAACTGAAGCATATGATGAAGGGCGAAGTGCTGGAACTGGCCAGGGAGATCGTGAAGAAAGTGGCGGAGGAAATAGCGGGGAAGCTGGAGCAGGAGGTCAGAAAGTCCTTTTTCGGTCAGCTGGACCGCAATGCCAGCAGCCCGGTGAGATCGGCAAGAAACCTGGATATGAAGAAAACCATCCGCAGGAACCTGAAAAACTATGACGCGGAGCGCCAACAGCTGATATTGGAAAAGGTTTATTTCAATTCCCGCATGAGGAAGTATCACCAGTGGCGCGTGGTGATATGTGTGGATGAAAGCGGTTCCATGCTGGATTCCGTGATTCACAGCGCGGTCATGGCAGGCATCTTTGCCAAGCTGCCCATGCTGGATACCAGGCTGGTCATATTTGACACCAATGTGGTGGATCTCAGCGGATATGTGGAGGATCCTGTGGAAACACTGATGAGTATACAGCTGGGAGGTGGCACCAATATTGCAGGAGCTCTGTCCTATTGTGAAGGGCTGATCGACTTCCCCTATCGTACCATGGTAGTGTTAGTCACGGATCTGTATGAGGGTGGGAGTTGTCAGTCTCTTTACAGCGTTGCCCGGGGGATCATTGAGAGCGGTGCGAAGCTGGTGGTGTTGACGGCGCTGGATATGGAGGCAGTTCCCAATTATAATAGAAATGCCGCGACAGCACTGGCGGATATGGGAGCCTTTGTGGGAGCAATGACCCCGGAGGAACTGGCGGAATGGATGGGGAAGATGGTCTTATGAGTGATTGGAAGGATAGGCTGGCGGATGTGGATGACGATTACCTCATTGGCATCAGCAATAAGGGAATTGTAAAGCGGGCGTATAAGGATAAGGAAGAGTCCGAGGCGGAAGTCCTGAGCCTGGGCGAAGAGGCTGTTGTGAAAGTGGGCGGGGAGACGGTGACGGTTCGGTTTCCCTTGGGGGAAAGCGGATGCAGCTGCCCTTCCCGGAGTATCTGCCGCCATGTGGTGCAGGCGGTACTGACGCTGAAGGAAAGCGTACAGGGAACCGCTGACAGCCCTGATCGGAAGGAAAGCGTACAGGGAACTGCTGACAGTCCTGATCGGAAGGAAAGCGTACAGGGAACCGCTGACAGCCCTGATCGGAAGGAAAGCGTACAGGGAACTGCTGACAGTCCTGATCGGAAGGAAAGCGTACAGGGAACCGCTGACAGTCCTGATCGGAAGGAAAGCGTACAGGGAACCGCTGACAGCCCTGATATGGGGGAAAGCGCCCAGGAAACTTCCGGCGGCTTTGATATGGCGGAAAATGTGAAGGGGGATACGGCAAAGGGAGCGATGTCCGGACAGGGGGAGGAAGGAAATCTGCCGTCGGAAAAGGAGCCTGAACAGACGGGAGCATCCATGGAATTCGCAGCCTCTGAAAAGATCCTTCGGGAAATAGACGGGTATCCCCTGCAGCCCCTTAAGAAAGCCCTCGGTAACCGGCAGTTCCAGAACTTTGTCGGTCAGGTTCTGTCAGGGATCAGGCCCAGGATCCGGTATGCTTCTACCGTCACCATATATCTCCCCGGCAGGGAGTCGGAGGCGGGCGCGGTGGTCAAACTCCTGTCCCCCCTGGAATATTCCTCCTGTACCTGCCATAAAAAAGAACTGTGTGCGCACAAGGCCGCCGCTATCCTTTGGTGCAGACTGGAGACCGGGAAGCTGACCGGGGAGGAACTGACAGGGGAGGCAGCGGGCGAACCTGCTTATGACATGGACAGAGTGCAGGAGGCGGCGGGGCAGATGCGGCAGTTTTTAGAGGAAGTCCTGGCAACCGGGCTTTCCAGGACTTCTCCGGATGTGCTGGATCATATGGAACGGCTTGCTGTCCTTGCCCATAATGCAGGGCTTGCCAGGTTTGAAGGGTATTTTCGGGGGCTTTTTACGTCCTATGAGGGATATTTCAAACGGAAAGCCGCCTTTCAAACGGAAGAGCTCATGGGACAGATCACAAGGCTTTACAGACGTGTAAGGCTTTTGCAGCAGGCGGGCAGCAGCATGGAAGTAAAGCAATACGCGGGAGAATTTCGTGCGGATTATGTTCCCGTGGGCAGGCTGGATCTTATCGGTATCGGGCTGGAGCACTTTGACAGCGGCACGGGCTATGAGGGGGAAACGGTATATTTCCTGGAAGAGAATACGAAAAAGTGGTACACTTATACCAATGCCAGACCTGTATTTTACGAAAAGGGAAGGAGAAGGAAATTTACGGAGAAAGCGCAGGCTCCCTGGGGACTGGGGATTTCCATGGAGGAACTTTTAAAAGTCAGGATCAGCCTTACAGGGGCGAAATGCGACGACAGGGGACGCCTTTCTGCCAGCCAGGATACCAGGGGCGAGATCACGGGAGAGCAAAGGCTTTCGCTGTCCGATATAGAAGGCTGGTATTACAGGGATTTTGGAAAGCTTTTCTCGGAGCAGATCGGAAAGCGGCGGAAGGCATGGCTTGCAGGGGGCAGTTCCCAAGAGGCTGCGGAACTCGTATTCGTGCAGCCGGCTGCCCGGAAGGCTGCGGAATTTTCCCAGACAGGTCAGCTGCTTTCCATGGCATTGTATGATGAGGCGGAACGTGAGGTCACCATAGAGGTGGCGTACTCTAAGGAGGAAGCCGGCACGATCCGGTATCTGGAGAAGCTTTCGGAGCAAAGACTGCCCTGCTTTGCGGGAAAAGTATATCTGAAGGAGGGAAGGCTGCGGATGTACCCGGTGGCGATGCAGGATACATTTTTTGAGGGGTGAGTCGAGACAGGGAAATTCGGAAGGGCAGAGACGGGATAGCGGAAGGGAAGAGACAGTACAGCGGAAGGGAAGAGACAGTACAGCAGGAGTACAGCGGAAGGGAAGAGACAGTACAGCGGGAGTACAGCGGAAGTGTAGGAACGGGACAGCGGGAAGAATGGGGGATGTATATGGAGGGCACAGGCAATCCGAGGTCGAAATACGAGGTGGTGGGAGATATTGCGGAGGATGTCCTTGCGCTGATGACGGAATTGTGCCAGAGCGGTTTTGACACGGTGCACGACAGTACCATACAGGGTATGGAGCAGGCGGTGGTAAAGACACGGCGGTATGGAATGAAATACCTGTCGGGACTGTTGGAGGAACTGGCCGGTTATATTTCTGCAGGCCGTCACCAGATGGAGAGAAAAACGGTACAGATAGCGGAGTTGTACACGCAGATCAATGAATATTTGTATTTATGCAGGCAGAAGGCGGCATATGATCGCGGGATGGAGCGGTATGCCGGTACATCAGATACTGAGGAAGCGCTGACTTAACCGGTATCTGCCGTTTAATTCAGCGCCTGCGGAGAAAAAAGAAACAGAAGCGGGAGCAGGCTGCCGCAGGGAGAAAAGAAACAGAAACGGGCTGCCGCAGGGCGGAAAAGAAACAGAAACAGGCTGCCGCAGGGCGGCCGGAACAGGAGGAAGTATGATTCATTCAGAAGACCAACGTATTACGAAAGCCAGGGAAGCCCTGGAACAGACAGAACTGTTTACGGACGACGAACTGTCGCTGGCGGAGGATTATCTGCTGGGAAGTGTGGAGCAGCAGGAATTGGAGAAGCTGGCGTTCCGGGATATGTCAAATCTTTCCTCCGACAAGGCACAGGTATGTGAATCGACGCTGTCCCAGCTGATGAATCAGGGCGGGAGCGGGGAAGCCAGGAGAATGGCGCAGTTCCTTTTTGCCGCAGGCCAGTCCACAAGTATAGCGGTGCTCATGCCCAGGCATTCGCTCTACTATGGCAGGCACCTTGACTTTTTCCCCTCTGAGCCGGAGAAAAGGGCGGCGGTTTATGCGCCAAAGATGGAGGATGTGACGTATCTGCGCCGCCCCAATGCGATTCCTGATTTAATCAAAGCGGCTGACGGCGATCCCGAAAATATCCTGAAGGCTCTTGCCTATCAGAAAAACAAATCGCCTGCGGGGCGTCTGGTTCTTCTTGGCGCATACTTTGTGGCGAAATATCCCGATGCGGGGCAGGGCAGTCTGGAGGAACAGGATGCCCGGCTGATGCGGGAGTATGAGGACGAGATCGTGGACAGCCTTTCTCAGATTTATATGGATCCCGCTGTGCTGGCAAACTGGAAGACGATCAGGGAGGCCGTCGATCAGGACCAGGTGGATGCCGGGATATTGAAAATGGCGGAAACCGGTAGTCATATGGTCAACCAGTTTTGGCTACAGCTTTTCGGGGGCATGAGTTTCCTCAATTATCCTTTGTCGGCGCGGCTGAAAAACGTGGTGAAGATCTGTCTCAGGGCGAATCTTGATGTGATGGAAAATATGATGGTTTTTCTGGATGTGCGGCGGGACCGGGTCAGGAGAGGCGGGGAATATGACGGAATCTTCGGGATAGAGCCCCGGCAATACATAAACTGGGCGGCGCAGAAGGGAGACATAGCGGTCTTAAAAGCCCAGTGCCAGCGTAACGGGGAGTGTTTCCTGGAATATATGGAGAAGGCTGATTTCCAGGTTTATAATACCATGGCATCCGTTCTGAAGCAGGTGCATCCCGCCGAATATCAGGCCAGGATCGGGGCAGGGGTGCGCAGGCAGCAGGCGAAGGTGATCGACGCCTTTGTGAAAATGACGGATCAAAACGTCGGCAGTGAGGTGAAGGCGTACCTGGAGGGCAAGACAGATCAGATAGAGCCGTTCTGCGCCTGCGGGAAAAAGCTTTTTGATATCAGCGGCGGATATAGTGTGAGCAAATTCTGGGATGTTTTAAAAAGCTACCGCGATGGTTTTGGGTATGATGTATTGCATAATAAGGTTGTGGCTCTGCTGATGCTGTGCGGAGGATTTACAAAGTACGTTTACGTTTTCAGCTACAATTATGTAAAGGAGGAGGATGTGAAGAAGCTGTTTTCCGCGGCGGAATCGGTGAAGCTGCCCTTAAAGTATCAGCTGGCCGGTTATGAGGATATCGCGGATGCCTACTGCCTGGGACCGGAGGGAGCGAAGGTATACGAGGAGACGTCAACAGCGATCTTCCGGGGATACCTGGCGGAGAGACGGGAGGAAATGCTGGCGGCAATCCGGGAAGCGGGCAGCATCGGAAGGAGCCTGGGACTGAGACTCCTTTCGGAAGACCCTGGGCAGAACAGGACGGAACTCCTGAAATTTGCCCAGGATACGGCAAAGGCAGTGAAGGAGGAGCTTCTGGAACTGCTGTATCAACAGACGGATTGGGAGGAGGATATCATAGCGCTGCTTTCCTCCAAAAAGGCGGCGGACAGGGATGTGGCAGTTCGTGTGCTGGCAAAATGGGACAGCGGAAAATATGGGACTCTTTTTGCAGAAGCCCTGGAGAAGGAAAAGAACGGAAAGGTAAGAGCGCTTCTTGACAGCGCGCTGAATGGGGATGGCGGCGGGCAGTCCGGCGCAAGAAATATTTCCACGGAGGATCTGGTAAAGGAACTCCATAAGGGGAATAAGAAGCGCACCCTTGCCTGGGCCTATGAGACGCCCTTTTCCAAGGTACATAAGAAGGACGGCGGGGAGGCATCGGAGGAGTATCTGCAGGCGATCCTGTTAAGCTATTCCGCCATGTCCCCCTGCGGTATCAGTCCCAGCGCGTCGATGCTGGCGGAGAGCCTTGTGGAGGAGGAACTGGCACTGTATATGAACGAACTTTTTGACAAGTGGCTGGAGGCGGGGGCGGAGTCAAAAAAGCGCTGGGTGCTCTACGCAGCCGCCATTCATGGAGGCAGCGCCATGGTGGAGAAGCTGCGCCATCAGATCCAGGAGTGGCCTCAGGCGGCCCGGGGCGCCATCGCGTCGGAGGCAGTGCAGGCGCTGGCGCTGAGCCCCAGTCCCCAGGCGCTGCTGACGGTGGATGGGATCTCCCGGAAATTCAAGTTCAAACAGGTGAAAGCCGCGGCGGGGAAAGCCCTGGAGTTCGCCGCATCCCAGCTGGGGATCACGAAGGAGGAACTGGCGGACAGGATCGTGCCGAATCTGGGATTTGATGAAAGGATGGAGCGCCATTTTGATTACGGCGAGCGCAAATTTACTGTGACGATCACACCCGCACTGGAGGTGGAAGTGTTCGACGAGGGTGGGAAGAAGCTGAAAAACCTTCCCGCGCCGGGCAAGCGGGATCATGAGGAAAAAGCCGCGGCAGCCTACGAGGCATTCAAACAGATGAAGAAACAGATGAAAGCCACTGTGGGAAGTCAGAAGATGCGGCTGGACATGGCACTGTCCACGGAACGTCAGTGGAAGGTGTCGGCATGGAAGGATCTGTTTGTGAAAAATCCCATTATGCATCAGTTTGCCATAGGGCTGGTCTGGGGCGTCTATGAGGAAGGAAAGCTGGTGGAAAGCTTCCGCTATATGGAGGACGGTTCCTTTAACACGGAGGACGAGGAGGAGTTTGAACTGCCGCAGGACAATGGAACCATCGGCCTGGTGCATCCCATCGAACTTTCAACGGAGTCCCTGGAGGCATGGAAACAACAGCTGGAGGATTATGAGATCACGCAGCCCATCGAACAGCTTGACAGAGCCGTGTACCGCAGGACGAAGGAGGAGGAACAGCAGAAGAGCCTGGAGCGGTTTGGGGGCTGTATTGTCAACGATCTGTCCCTAGGAGGAAAGCTGATGGGAGCCGGCTGGTATCGGGGTTCCACCCAGGATGGAGGAGGATTTTACACTTTTTACAGGGAGGATCCGGAACTGTCCCTGGGAGTGGAACTACACTTTTCCGGCTGCTATGTGGCAGGCTCAAACGAAGATGTGACAGTGTACGAGGCCAGGTTCTATCAGGCGGGAACCATCAAGCGGGGCAGTTATATGTACGATGAGGCGGAGGATAAGAACTCTTACCTTTTGAGGGATGTGCCCGAGAGATACTTTAGTGAGATCGTGCGGCAGATCGCCGGCGCAACGGCTGCCGGCAGGGACAGGAACGAGAACTGGAGGGCGGAGAGACGCTAGTACATCGTTGCATTAATTCCTGAGTAATCAGCACTCGCTGTTCGCGCCATCGCTGCGTTGTCGTCAGTCAACAATTGCTTTAGCAATTTGATACCGCATCGCCTCCTTCCTCCGCCTTGCGCTGACGCAAACATCAAGCACTGATTTACTTCAGGATTAATGCAATGATGTACTAGGAGCAGGCTGTGGATCATTCCCCGGTGGCATAGGGACAGGATTTGAGCGATATCTTTTAGAGAGAGATTGGTCATATCACGCCTTAAGGCGCAAACCCAGGAGGATGGAATGAATCAGAAACTGGAAAATCTTTTGCAGCTTGCGTTGCAGACACCGGAGGAAATAAGGGAGGAGACGGAAGATTTAAATGTAGGGTTTGACGCCCTGTCCCGCACATGGGAGCTGATTGTCAAATACCACGGCAGCCTGGATGCGTTGGGCAGTCTGGGAGTGGGGATTGAATACCTGATCGCGGGATACGCCATACTTACCGTTCCGGAACTGCTGGTGGAACGGATGGTGGAGCTGGAACAGATTGAATTTGTGGAGAAGCCGAAAAGGTACTTTTACCAGCAGATTCCGCCTGCGGAAGGCTCCTGCCTGGAACCGGTGCTCTTCCGGAATCCGAATCTTACCGGAAGGGGGGTTCTGGTGGCGGTAGTTGATTCCGGAATCGACTATACATTGCCGGAATTTCGTAACAACGCCGGCAATACCAGGATCCGTTATCTGTGGGATCAGACCCTTCGGCCTACGGAGGAGCGCCGCCCGCCGGAGGGCTTTTCCGTGGGAGTGGAATTTACGTCGGAGCAGATCGATGAGGCGCTGGCAGCAGATTCCAGGCAGCAGCAGTTTGACCTTCTGCCCAGTGTGGACACCAGCGGGCATGGGACGGCAGTGGCGGGGATTGCGGTGGGAGACAGCGCGGGATACCGGGGCGTGGCACGAGAGGCGGAACTGTTGGTAGTGAAGCTGGGAGTGGCGGATGCCCTGGGATTCCCCCGTACCACCGAGATTATGCGGGCAATGACTTATGTGGTCAAAAGGGCGGTGGAGCTCCAGATGCCACTGGTGGTGAACCTGAGCTTCGGCAATACCTACGGCGCCCATGACGGCAGTTCCCTGCTGGAGCGTTTTCTGGATAATGTTTCGGAGATCGGGCGCACGGTGATCTGCGTGGGCAGTGGAAATGAGGGGGCAAACGGCGGACACCTGGCAGGCAGTCTGGAACGGACAGGAGGCGGCAATATTTATCGTCCGGCAGAGATAGAACTGGCAGTGGCACAGTATGAACGTGCCCTGAACGTCCAGCTGTGGAAAAACTACAGCGATGTCTACCGGATCTATCTGCGGGCTCCAGGCGGACAGGAAACCGAACTGCCTGCCAGCATAGAGGGTGGAAAATACACATTAAGGCTGGGGCAGACAGACATCCTGGTCTATATAGGGGAACCGCTGCCCTACTCGGCAACCCAGGAGATCTATCTGGACCTGATACCGGTGGGAAGCCTTTATATTGACAGTGGGATCTGGACGATCCGGCTGATACCGGTGGAGGTGGTCACAGGAAATTATTATTTCTATCTGCCTTCCTCCGCGGTGAGGAGCGAGGGGACAGGGTTTTACCGTCCTACTCCCGAGGTGACGCTGACCATACCTTCCACAGCCTCCAAGGTGATCACCGTGGGAGCCTATAACAGTATATATGATGCCTATGCGGACTTTTCCGGCAGGGGGTATGCGGATGCCACAAGGACGGTGGGAGTGGTGGCTTCCGGACTGGCAAAGCCGGATCTTGTGGCTCCGGGAGTGAATATTCTGGCGCCGGATATTTACGGGGGATACAATCCTGTCACCGGGACATCCTTTGCCGCCCCCATTGTCAGCGGAAGTGCGGCGCTTTTAATGGAGTGGGGGATTGTAAGGGGGAATGATGTGTTCCTGTACGGGGAGAAGGTGAAGGCATATCTGAGAAGGGGAGCGAGGCCGCTTAGGGGGGAGACGGAGTATCCGAACTCTCGGGTTGGATGGGGAAGACTATGTGTATCCTCAAGCATTCCAAGCTGAGTCAGTTCCGGTCTGCCGGAGTGAAAAGGAGTCTGTTTTGTTACTGGTCACGGAGTGAACAGTAACCCTGCTTTTGAAGTCCTGCTGTAAATATATTCTGAACGTATTTACTTAGATAAAAAAGTATGCTATGATGACTATAAAACAAAAGAAATATCGCGTTTACGATACCGGAGGTACAGATGAATCTGGAACTGAAACAGGCATTGGATGATTATTACAAAACAATAAAAGAGATTCGTCCAAATTATAGAACATGTTATAATAGTTTTTTGGAGTATTGCAATGGCATATATTCGAAGTGTTCCTTAAGAGAATTATTTGAAAGGCATATTACAATTTTCCATATTAAGCAGGCTTGCAAATATTACATCGAAAAAAGTAAAAAAGCCACTTCCGTAGAAGCGGTTCAACGTTTCCTGACATCGATGGATTATTTTTACAGATATTTGAAAGAGAATGACATCATTTGCGAAAGTTTGGAAGCCGGTTGCAGAAGAAAGGAAATTGTGCATGATATTTGTATTAATCTGAATAATGAATTGAAGCAGAAAATTTATCTTCCTTTTGATGGAAAGCGGGAACGGAAGATATTAGATGAGCAGATTGCGCTTTTACACAACCAAAACTTTTATCAACTTGGTCAATCCATCATTTGTCGACTTTTGTTAACATATGGTTTTAAGGAAAAAGTGGTTGTAAATTTTAAACGGCAGGACTTTGACAGCGAGAACGGCAAGTTACTGATAAATTATAATGGTGAGAATAGTATATCTATTAATCTGTTCCAAGATATTTATCAGGATCTGGCAGAGTATTGTACTTTAAATAAGTATGATGAGAGAGTATATCTGTTCACAAAAAGTAATGGGACACCATTGACCTCTGACAGCATATTGGGTACGCTGAAAAGCAGACTGGAAAAAATGGATATAACTAATTTTACGCCAACTACAGTGGCTTTGTCCGGGGTGGCTAATTTGATTGAAAGAGGATTGACTTTGGGAGAAATAAAACTTTTGACAGGTTTCGAAACGCAGAAGATAGAAGATGTTTCACAATATTTATTGACAGATGAAAATGTTGACAAAGCAATCAATGAAAAAATGAAGTGAGGGAGTGTATATTATGAATAAAGCATGGACATTGCACGTAGAAAATTTTGCAAAAATAGAATCGGCAGACATCTGTATAACTCCGTTAATGTGCTTTGTAGGAGATAATAACAGTGGGAAGAGTTACCTGATGAGCCTTCTTTGGGGAATTCTTACCCTGGGGAAGGAACTGTTTCCCAAAACACCTTCAGATTCAAAGACATACAGAAAATGTGAAAATTGGTTAAAAGAAAATAAAAACAGAAATGCTGAGATAACAGATGACATAGTTGAAATGTATATCCAGTGGTTTAATGAACTGTTGGATATTCATAAAAAAGAATTGCTTCATAAGATTTTCAATTATGAAGTCGAAGCAGAAAAAATCTGGATCAGCGGTTATACACGCAAAAAGAAACTGGAAATGCAGTGGGAAAATGCAGGGGAACGCTATTCTGTAACCGAGAGTTATATTCGATTTCCGAAACAGGAAATGTATAATCGAGAACAGCTTTTACGTATGAATGCGTATATCTGTTGGAATCTTTTAATGGAAGGAATTGCAGCGCCTTTATATACGCCAATTATTAAAGGTCGCAGGATGGGAGAACCTGTATATTTACCAGCTTCAAGAACAGGATTTATGCTGACATACTCCCAGCTGATTGAAAATTCATTACAAATTAGTTTTGCACCGGCATCTCGGGAAAACTCAAGTTCGTTGACATTACCATATGTGGACTTCTTACAACTGATTACAAAATTTGAAACGAAGAGTAAGGTGAATAGGAAAAATGCATGGATTATTGATTATATTGAACGAAACATGACAAAGGGAAATCTGGCAGTTAAAAAAGATATGGTTCCGTTAATTCAATATTACCCGGAAGGGACTGATAAAGAAATCCCTTTATATGTAGCGTCTTCCATTGTTGCTGAAATCTCTCCGTTATTGCTCTTATTTAAATCGGACATCAATTTTAAGACTATGGTTATTGAAGAACCTGAAGCGCATTTGCATCCTGAATTACAGCAGAAAATGGCGAGACTGATCATTAACCTTGTGAATCATGGTATTCCAGTATGGATTACGACACACAGCGACACTATGCTCCAGCACATAAATAATATGCTTAAACTTAAGGCAAATACACATTGCTCTGATTTAATGGAGGAATTTGGGTATCAAAAGGATGATTTGTTAGATGAAAAAAATATATCTATGTATCAGTTTACTGAAACGGAAATGGGCAGGTCAAGGCTGGAAAAATTGGATTGTACCCAATACGGTTTCGAAATTCCTACTTTCAACGATGCTCTTGAACAGATTTTGGAAGAAGTATACGCCTTTCAGGAGGATTGAGAATGCATGATACAAGAGTAAGGTTTGCATTGGATAACTTTATTGCGGAGAATTATTTTATGGAACAGAATATAGTATATCATTTAAAGGAAGAAAAGGATTCCGGGAAGAGTGATTTGACTCTGCTTATTTCTAATGAGAATCTGTGTATTTATGATTTCGACAGTAAAGGGAAATGTCAATTCCTGAGAAATGATAAAAAAACAGGTATGCAAAAAAGCGTGGATCATATTATATTTGAGAGGCACCAGGATGACTGGAGATTACATTTAATAGAAATGAAAAGCAGTGTGGGGTATAAAACATGGATAGACTCTATAAAGCCGAAGGTACGGACAAGCTATTTTACTGCGCTGGCGATCGCTGATTTTTTGGGAATAAGGATACGGGATGCAATTGCATATACTACTTATGAAAGCGATAAATTTGGCGATATGAATCATTCAGTCAACCCGCGGACTCTGGTCCCTTTATTAGGGCAGGCAGCGAGGGATGCCAACAGGGATGAATGGGAAAAAGACAGAATTATTTTGAACGTTGATGGGGAATTTATAATTTCACATAAGAAGGTTCAAATGCAAAGGAATCCCGTTACAGGAGTGTTAGAAGGACAATTGACATTATAAAGGAAAATGGTGTTAGTCAGTATATGGGTTGGTATATTATTTTACCCATTTGCAATCCGCATATTTTGGGGCACAGGCAGAACCCAAAGTATGCCAAAGACTTTAACACCAGGAAAATATATATACGTGAGTACATAATTATTGCAATACCAATGTAATGGTGCTTTTTAGAGGGCGATACCATTTATGTGAAGGGAGAACAGTACTTCAAAGTTGTAGCAATAATATAACTTCACCCATCTGCAAATGTAGTAATAATGTAACAGTACCCCCTGGCAAAAGTAGCAATAATGTAACACTGGCCAACGAATTTATAAGGAAAATCGGGGCAAAAAAGTTCAAAAAAATTTGTAGCAATTACTTGACACCAGCGGGGATTGTAAGGGGGAATGATCCGTTCCTCTACGGTGCTGTTATAATTGGACTAAGTTAGAAAACCTTGGAAAATAAGGGGTTCTGCTTAGTCCAATTTTTTATTACACAGACCTGGAGAAGACAGTGCCGGAAAAAGGGGAGTTTACTTCTGCGGATGAATCTTGGTGGGAAGGGAGGATAGAAAAGAAGAACTGATGCCGCTGGTCACTGTCTGGCGGCTGGCGGTGTCAAGCTAACTGTAACTTCGGTACATATTCTGTGATTCAGAAAAAGGAAGGGTGGGTACAAGGTATGGATAAATCAAAAAAGAATTGCAAGGTCATAGTGACTGCGAATCAAAAAGGGAGTGTGGGCAAAACAACGGTCTGCGTGAATCTGGGGATAGGGCTGGCGAGGACAGGGAAGAAGGTGTGCCTGATTGATGCTGATGCTCAGGGGAGTATGTCTGCCAGTCTGGGGGTACAGGAGCCGGACAGTCTGGATGTGACGCTGGCGGAGATTATGGAAAGGATAGTGAATGGAGAGGAACTGGAACCAGGCTTGGGCATCCTCCACCATGAAGAGGGCGTTGATTTCATGCCGGCGAATATTGGGCTGGCAGGCGTGGAAACGGCGCTTGTGAATGTCATGAGCAGGGAGACGGTGCTGCGGCAGTACATAGACAGTCTGAAAGAGGAATATGAATACATTCTGGTGGATACCATGCCGTCCCTGGGGATGCTGACGATCCATGCGCTGGCTGCTGCTGACACGGTACTGGTCCCGCTCCAGACACAATTTTTGTCCTTAAAAGGGCTTGAGCAGCTTATTGTTACGATATTGAAGGTGAAAAAGCAGATTAACCCCAGGCTGGATTTTGAGGGGATTCTGATGACAATGGTGGATACAAGGACGAATTATTCCAAGGAAATCATGGGGATGGTGGCAAGCAATTTTGGGAGGCGGATATCGGTGTTACGGAATTATATCCCCATGTCAGTGAGGGCGGCGGAGACCAGCGCGTGGGAAAAGTATTTACCTGCATGACCCGAAAGGCAAGGCGGCTTCCGCTTTTGAAAAGCTGACGGAGGAGGTGCTGGCCCGTGGCGAATAGATCTGCAAACGGTATGCGGATTAAGATTTCCAACGTGGATGAACTGTTTAACTTAAGCGGCGGTACGGAAGAAAAAGATGGGCAGGTCAAAGAACTGCCGTTGGATGTCCTGCATCCTTTTTCCGGCCACCCGTTCAAGGTGCTGGATGATGATAAAATGCAGGAAATGGTGCAGAGTATCCGGGAATACGGCGTATTGAATCCGTTGCTGGTCAGGCCAAAGGGCAGCGGCGGGTATGAACTTATCTCCGGGCACCGCAGGAAACATGCCTGTGAGATTGCGGGGATAAAGACAGCCCCCTGCATGATTCGGGAGATAGATGATGATGAGGCCGTCCTGCTGATGGTGGATTCTAATATCCAGAGGGAGGAGCTTCTGTACAGTGAGAAAGCCTTCGCCTACAAGATGAAGCTGGACGCCATGAAGCGCAGGGCGGGGAGGCCGAGGGCAGACGGGGATCAAAATGGTTCCCAAGTTGGGAACCATTTTGATAGAGGGGTAAAGTCGATTGAAATCATGGCGGACGAGGTGAATGAAAGCAAGAACCAGATTCACCGCTGTATCCGGCTTACGGAACTTCTTCCTGTGTTGCTGGAGCGTGTAGACAGCAAAAAAATCCCCTTTGGAGTCGGTGTTGAGTTATCTTATCTTAACTATGCGGAACAGGACGTTTTGCTCCAAGTCATGGACAAGCTGGTTGTGGTGCCGAACCTGGCGCAGGCAGTTAAAATGAAACAGTTAAGCAGGGATGGGAAACTGGATGAAAAGGGCATTGTACAGATATTGTCGAAAGAAAAGGTACAGCCGGGGGCATTCAGGCTGGAGAGGAAGAAGATTGACGGATATTTCCCCAGGGATTATACGGATGAACAGAAAGAGCGGCTGATATATGAACTGCTGCAGGAGTGGAGACTCAAGCAAGAGAATGTGGAGCAGGAACAAGATACGGAATGCATCCCTTTTTCATCTTCCCCACTCCCTCCACATTCATTATATTTGCATTTTGTATACGAAAATATTCCAACACAAAGGATATCATCAGCCTTGTGGCGGTGATGATGCACAACAGCCTGGAGGATTCTTCTGAGGTAAAGGATTTCCTGGGGGACATGTGGGAGGGGATGAAGCCGGTGCTGACCCTCTGTGAATCGGATATCTACCATACGGAGTATTCCACAGACACATTCCCTTTTGACGGCGGGAATTATTATTGTACGGATAGGGATTTTTATGATCATTATGCTTCTGCGGCGGAAGAGGGCGTGGTGATGTATGAAGAGGCGGCAGAAGCACATCTGAAGAATGCGGGTGATTTGGATGATGCAGGAGATACAGATAATGGGGGATATATATACGGCGGGAAAGGCTGTGAATATACAGAGTGGGATGAGTGGGTGCTGGTTTGTACAAGAGATGAGCATAGCCACAGCGAGGCCTGCCGGATTTCCAGGCATATGGATTCTGCAGGTGTGGACTGCGGGGATCCGGCGCACTGCACAGAGGAAAGCCATTATTGGGAACAGGACTGCGGCAGGGAGGAACATACCCATTCCATGGATGGCGAATGTTACCGGCATGATATCCACAGGGATTGCTACTGCCCCGGGCATACGGCGCTGCACTGCAGTTACGGGTATCGGGATATCAATGTGTATGTGACTCTGCTGGATAAGGAGGATTTCTTTAAGGCTGACATTGACAGCAGCAGGGCGGTGATATCGTATAAAAAGCCATAGGAGCATCCTGCGTGGAGGACGGGAAAGGCAGGGCGGTGGCCGGTCTGGACTGT
>CANDMD010000033.1 GCA_947385725.1 uncultured Lachnospiraceae bacterium
CAACTCCACCCAACAGAACACTCTTTCCCTACACGACGCTCTTCCGATCTCAAGCTTTTCCGTTTCCCGCTGCCTGTCAAAGACTTTCTTTCCCGTTTCTATCTTATATTCCGCCACCTGCCTGCAAACGTCCATACGTTTCTCATACAGATTCACGATCTGACTGTCGATGACGTCAAGTTCATCCCGCAATTCCAGTAAGTCCATGCCATATGCTCCTTTTTTTTCCAATTATATAATTACAGAATTTCAGGGAAAACCAAAGTACAATCCTCCAGCGCCTCCGTATCATTTTCCGAAATGTAAATCTCCGCAGAAGCTGCCAGATCGTTTCCTTTGAATTTGTCCTCTTGAAACAATTTTTTGATAATGAGCCAATTTTCTCTTGCTGATTCCGCTTAGAACCAAATTCCCATTAACGGACCGGGTTGACCATCCTCGGTGTCAACAAAATCATATCCGTTATCTCATATAGCCCCATTGGAAACCTCTTCAATACGATCCGGAATACAATAACATAAATCCACATCAGGATTCTCAAGTTTCCCCGGATCCAATAATATGGTAATAGTTTGCATATACTTGTCCTCCATAAATCCCAAGAGGGAGCAGGGTAATCGCTTGGACAGCCGTGCGCGAAACCGCTGTTTTGCGGTTTCTGTGCATAAAGCCTTCGCAAGAAGGCCTGTTACTGGTCACGGAGCGAACAGTTCCGGATAGCTACCATAATCTTATACCAAAACAAACTTGATAGCAAGTAAAAAGAGTTGTATACTTAAGGTCAGGAACTGTTAAAGAGATTATATCAGAAAGAATCGAGGCATTGATTATGAACAAAAAACAGAAAAGTATTCTGATCGGCATTGTGACAGCGCTCCTGCTGATCATCCTGTTTGCGGCGATGGCCTTCCTGAACCGCATACCCATGAATCCGCAGGGCACCATAGGCAATACTGCCGGCAACCTGAATAACAGCGGACTGTTTTGCGAGCATAACGGCGCCGTATACTTTGCCAATTCCTACGACGGCAACAGTCTTTACGCCATGAACCCCGATGAAAGCGATATCCGAAGGCTGAATTCCCTGGAGGTACAGAATATCCTGGCCGGCGGAAAATATCTCTACTATTTCCAGACAGGCTCCAACTCCACCTCCGGCCTGGGGCAGGTGCAGGGCAGAAGGTCCTTTAACCGCTGTAACCTGAAAGGCAGGGATACCACTACCCTGACCACAGATGTAGTGGTGACGGCACAGCTGGTAGACAATTACCTCTATATGCTGACCTCCACCAATTCCGGCCCCTCCTTCTATAAGATGAAAATCGATAAGTCTGACAAGAAAGTGCTGGCGGCGATTCCCATCAATCCCGCCTGTGCCCAGGACAGCGTCATCTACTATAACGGCGTGGAGACCGACCATTATCTATATGCCCTGAATACTGCAAACGACACCCCCACGGAAGTGTGGGCGGGCAATCTCTGGTATCCCATTCTGTCGGATAATTACGTCTACTATCTGGACGTGGCCGAAAATTACAGACTATGCCGCTATTCCCTGTCCCAGGGAGTGATCGAAGTGCTGACCAATGACAGGGTGGACTGCTTTAATGTGGGGAGCGGGTATATTTATTACCAGAAAAACAGCAGCACGCCACAGCTGATCTGCATGAGAACGGACGGCTCCAACGCTTTTGTTGTCGCCGAGGGGAACTACACTGACATTAACATGACTTCCCAGTACGTTTACTTCCGGGCCTTTGACGACCAGTATACCACCTACCATTCCTTCATCGGAAGCGGCGGCTGCTCTGAGTTTACGGCAGCCCTGGAGGCAGTGCCTGCGGAATGACCCGGGCGTAAGGTTCCGTCTTCTATTCCTCGATATGATCCAGTCCCTGGCTGAGGATTGTCACAATATGGTCATCCGCCAGGGAATAGAAGATTGTCTTTCCGTCCCTGCGGTTCTTCACCAGATCCATCTGTTTCAGCACCCTGAGCTGGTGTGAAATGGCAGATTGGGACATTCCCAGCACAGCCGCAATATCATAGACACACATTTCCGAGCACAGCAGCACATACAGGATCTTTAATCTCGTGCCGTCCCCGAAAACCTTAAAAAGTTCCGCCAGATCCTGTAATTCCTCCTCCGGCGGCATTTTCTCGTCTATCCGTTTCAATGTCTGTTCCTTTACATGAATATAAGCAGGTGTCTCCATCATTTTCTCTTCCTTTCGCTGTCTATATCATATCACAGGTCGCCATATTACCGCAAGTCAACAACCCCGCTGCGAAGCCCCTCTTCATTTTTGCCTTACTTTTTGTTATAATTTATTTCAAGATTAATTTCCCGGGTGATCCGGTATCCACAGATTGACATATAAAGGAGATTTTCTTGAAAAAACGATGGAATCATAAAACAGCAACGGCTCTAATTACGCTCATACTGTGCCTGATCCTGGGTATCAGCCTGACTGCCATATTGTACCCCTCTTCCGGCGGCACAGACTGTGTGGCTGATATTTATCAGGAAGGTGAACTGCTGGCAAGTTTACCACTGGACGGCTTTGACGCTCCTTACCGGTTTACCGTCACCGGTACAAACGGCTGCGTCAATGAACTGGAAATCCGTTCCGGCAGCATCGGCATGGTATCCGCGGACTGTCCTGACAAGCTCTGCGTCCACCAGGGATTTATTGACCGGCCGGGGCTTCCCATTGTCTGCCTGCCTAACAGGCTGGTGATACAGCTCCGGAAGGCGGATTCTGAAGAAATCGATGTCATTGCCCGATGAGGGGCATTCTCAGCTGCCCGCAAAGGAGGCTCTCCCCATGAGTGCAAAAATATCTCCGCAAAAATTAACCTGCCTTGCCCTATATACCACCCTTTCACTGGCCGTCTATGCCATAGAGAGCGCCATTCCCCCGCTGGTTCCCCTGCCGGGTGTCAAGCTGGGGCTGGCCAACATCATCACCCTGATCCTGCTGCAGCAGGATTCCGCGAGGGATGCTTTTACGGTACTGGTCGTCAGGCTGCTGCTGTCCACACTTTTGTTCGGACAGGTTTTAAGTCTGTTTTACAGCCTTTCCGGCGGCCTCCTCAGCTTCGCCGTCATGTACCCGGTCAATCGCCTGCTGCAAAGCAAGTTTTCCTTCCTCACAGGCGCACTGGGCGGACTCTTCCATAACCTCGGACAGCTTCTCACCGCTTTTGCCGTCACCGCAACGGCGGGAGTGTTTGCCTATTCCCCCTACCTTGCAGTAAGCGGTATCCTTACCGGCCTGTTCACAGGGTTCTGCGCTCACTTCGCAAGTCGGTATCTGCTGCCGCATTTAAAATAGCGCCTGATCTTTAATAGTGCGCAGGCATCCATAATCACACATCTGCCACCTGCCCAAGAGCGTGTTTGAAAAATGCTTACCCTGGGAAGTGGGGCATGCAGGCCGGGGGGATGATTTTTTAAACACGCTCCAGGAGCTGTGCAATGGTCTTCCCCAGGATAGGGTGCCTGTAATTAGGCGCCAGCATATGCAGGGGTTCAAGCACAAAGCGGCGGTTTTCCATATCCTGGTGGGGGATCACCAGCGCATCATCCTCATATACCAGCCTGTCATAAAAAATAATATCCAGATCCAGCGTCCTGGGTCCCCAGCGCAATTCCCGCACCCTTCCCGCAGCCGCCTCGATCACATGCAGCGCCTCCAGCAATTCCCGGGGCGAGAGCAATGTCTCTATCTCTACGGCGCCATTCAGGAAATCCTCCTGCTCGACGCCGCCATAAGGTTCCGTCACGATCAGCTCCGATACCCTGCGCACAAGGATCAGGGGATGCTCCCTCAATGCCTTTACAGCCTCCTGGATATACTGCCTCCTGTCCCCCATGTTGGAACCCACACCCAGGAATACCCTGTGCCACTGCCTGTGCACCTTCACGGAGACACAGCCGAAGGGTTGTTTGATCGGCGCCTCCGGCTTCCGGATCTCCAAATCAATACCGGAAATCAAATCGTACCTTAACAAAACTTCCTGAGTCAGTCTTTCAGCCACTGTCTCTATTAAATTACATATGTTTTCTTTCATCCACTCGGTGATGAACCCGCACACATCCCCGTAATCCGTAGATTGCTCCAGCTGGTCTGATCTGCCGGCCTTGCGCGTGTCCGTATACAGTACCGCATTGACCAGAAATGTCTGTCCTTCTCTCTTCTCTTCCGGAAACACTCCGTGATATGCGTACACTTCCAACAGTTCAATCCGGATTTCATCCTTTGCGTTCTCCAGGTACATATTTTTTCTCCGCCTCCTTCGAATAGTTGCCGTTCATTCCGCGGCCGGGCCTTCTTACAAAGGCTTTCTGCACAGGAACCGCAAAGCAGCGGTTTCACGCGCGCAGAATCGCCTCTGCCATTTTAATCGCACGGACATTCTCCTTCACATCATGGACCCGCACAAACATACATCCCTTCATGACCCCCATGACCGTAGTGACCAGCGTGCCCTCCACCCGCTGGTCAACAGGCAGATCCAGGGTAAGACCCACCACAGATTTCCGGCTGCATCCCAACAGGAGCGGATACCCCAATTCACCAAGCTTCTCCAGATGATGGACAATTTCCAGATTCTGCTCACAGCTCTTGGCAAATCCCACTCCCGGATCCAGAATGATCTTTTCCCTGCCAATGCCCGCCTGCTGTGCCAGCCGTACCGACTCTGACAGATCCTCCGCCACGTCCTCCAGGAAGGAAGCGTATTCGGGCTTCTTTCTGTTATGCATCAGACAACAGGGCATGTCGTTCTTTGAAATGACTTCTGCAATTTTATCATCATTTTTCAATCCCCAGATATCGTTGATCAGGTCTGCTCCCGCGGCAATTCCCGCCTCTGCCACCCGTCCTTTGTAAGTGTCCAGGGATACAGGCACATCAAAATTTGCTTTCACCGCCTCGATCACCGGAGCCACTCTGTAGATTTCCTCCTCTTCGGAGACCGGAATATGGCCGGGGCGGGTGGACTCCCCTCCAATATCGATGATATCGGCACCCTCCCCCAGCATCTCCTCCACGTGTTTTAACGCCTGCTCCTTCCGGTTCCACTTTCCGCCGTCGGAAAAGGAATCGGGAGTCACATTCAGGATCCCCATCACATAAGTATGCCCTGTTGTAGCGTATTCCCTACTGCCAATTTTCATTTCATCCACCATGCCTTTCCCTGCATAGGGCATTTATCCCGCACCATTTCCACAGGTTACTTTCGACCAGCTCCTTATGCCGCTCAATACCGGATGCTGCGGTTCTTCTTATCGCCCTTCCAATGACACGCCTTCTCCGCCTCACAGAAAAAGCAGGGACGGCTCGCCTTATCCGCGCGGTAAAGGATTCCTGTCAGCCCTCCGGCGGAAGCGGATGCGCCCTCCCTGTGGGAAAGGATCGCATTTACAATAGCACCTGTATCGTTTTCGTCAAACCCGCAGTCACGCAGGATCGTCAGAGCAATCTCCGCGCTTGCCTGTTCGTGGGGGATCCCGCTGCTGTATTGCAGATGCTTTCCTATATCATGCAAAAGACCGGCCGCATAGATGACTTCTTCATCAAATCCCTGCTGCTCCCTCAGATTCAATATCATTCCGATCCTCGCCACATCCAGAAAATGCGCCATATCATGACGGCAGAAGCAACGCTCTGCTTCTGCCGCTCTGTTCGCATCCAAGTGTTCCATAAATAAATTATGCTTCAATATCCTGTCTATCCTGTCCATTTTCATTCCCCGAACTCTTCATCCCCGACCCCCACGCTACAGCCACTATACCTGCAGCATCTGTAGGAAACGGTTCTGCAGGTTGACGTCCTTCTCAAAGGTACCCCTGGCGGCAATGCTCACCGTTTTGCTTCCGGGCTTCTTTACTCCCCGCATGGTCATGCACATATGCTCTGCCTCCAGTACGACCATGACTCCCTGGGGAGCCAATTCCCGCATAATGGCATCTGCGATCTGCCCCGTCATCCGTTCCTGTATCTGCAGTCGTCTCGCATATACTTCCACCGTCCTGGCCAGCTTGCTCAGTCCCACCACGTGGCCATCAGGGATATATGCCACATGGGCTTTCCCGTAAAAAGGCATCATATGATGCTCACACATGGAGTAGAATACAATATCCTTCTCCAGCACCATCTCATTGTGATCTACGGTAAACACCCTGGAGAGATGCTCTCCCGCGTCCTCATCCATTCCGGCAAATATCTCACTGTACATCCTTGCGATCCTGTCCGGAGTCTCCAGCAGCCCCTCCCGTGCGGGATCCTCGCCGATCCCCTCTAGCAGCAGCTTCACTGCCTCCTTTATTTTGTCCTGGTCTACCATTGCCTTACTGCCTTTCCGGTTTTTCCACCTGCGGTCTTTTTTTCTGTGATCGTCTTTCCCGCGGACTTCCAGGTCGTCTTTCCTGCGGTCTTTTTCCCCCGGTCTTCTTTCCCGCAGCCCTCTTCTCTACGATCTCCGTCAATCTGCCCAGATAGGACAGAGAGCCGAAAGCTATGATCACATCCTCTTTTCCGGCCAGAAGGATACTCATCTCCACCGCCTCCTCCAGACTGTCCACCGCCGTCACTCTGGGATGTACCAGCGCCGCCTCCTGCGCCAGTTCATAAGCAGGCAGCGCCCTCGGATTGCCCGGCGGCGTGACTGCGATGATATGTTCCGCAAGGGGAGCCGTCAGGCGGAGGATCTTCCCGTATTCCTTATCTTTCAATACCCCTATTATATAGATAATTTTCTTATTTGTAAAATAAAATTCTATGGACTCAGCAAGTCTTCTCGCCGCGTCCTCATTGTGGGCGCCATCTATTACAAAGCTGGGTTTTTTTCCTACCACCGTAAATCGTCCAAGCCACCTTGTCCCTGCCAGTCCCTGCCGGACGGCCTCCTCGGGTATGGATAAGCCTTCCTTTATCAGCGTGTTTATGGCCTCCAGCGCCAGGGCAGCATTCTCAGGCTGGTATTTTCCCGCCAGGGTAATCTCCATCCGTTTCCAGATCCCATAATCAAAACGCTGGTGTTCTAATCCATAACGTATGCCCTTTAATAATCGGGAATCTGCAACCGTCAGAGGACATCCCAAGTCATCTGCTTTCTCTGAGATCACCTCTGCCGCCCTGTCCTCCTGGCGCATGCTCACCACAGGTCTTCCCCTCTTCATGATTCCCGCCTTCTGGGCTGCGATCTCCGCCAGGCTGTTTCCCAGGAATTTCATATGATCCATGCTGATTGACGTGATCACTGCCACCAGCGTGTCCTCCACTATGTTTGTGGCATCCATAGATCCGCCCATGCCTGTCTCAAGGATTACCACATCACATTTCTTCTCCTTAAAATAGAGAAACCCCAGCGCCGTCCTGATTTCATACGCCGTGGGATGGGGCAGGCCCTCCGCAGCCATTTCGCCGCAGATGTCCCTGATGCGCTCCAATCCCTGGCAAAATGCCCTGACCGTGATATTCCTGTCATTGACCTGTATTTCTTCCCTGCAGGTAAAAACAGCGGGTGAAATATATTTGCCCACCCTGTATCCGGCAGCTTTCAGCACGGAAGCAATATAGGCGCATACAGAACCTTTCCCGTTAGTTCCCGCCACATGCACAAATTTCAGTTCCTTCTGCGGATCCCCCAGGCGTCTGCAAAGTTCCCGGATACTGTCCAGCCCCGGCACAATTCCATAGCAGGCAGCCTCGCCTAAAAATGCCATCGCTTCTTTTTCATTCATGACCATACCTCTGTTACCCGCTTTAGCGAGCGCTCATCTTTACACACTTCCCGTCATGCCGCCTCCGGCGGCACGAACAAGCCGTAAGAAAAGCGCTGACCTTGCGTTTTTCAGTTTGAGACTTAGAATTTCTTAAACGACGTACTTTGGCGTCTTAGAAATTCTTCTCACACTTTTCCCGTCATAAAATCCGGCTGACAGAACATACTAAGGAAACACTGATTCAACAATAGAATCCACGCTTCGCGAGTCTTCTATTGTCATGAACTATATTCGCGACAGATGAAATCTGCCGTGAATATTGCTCCAACCGCAGCCGCAAAGCGGCATATTTCCTATGCGGTTGTGCTTATTATGTTATACTGGACGGCCAGTCTTTTTGACCGCCAATACAAATCATGCAGAATGGGAGGAACCATGAAAAAGACTCTGCTTACCTTTTTCCACAATTTCTTAAAATGCGGCCTCACCGGCTGGTGCATGGAGATCCTGTTTACCTCGTTGGATTCCCTGCGTCGTCGCGATATGACCCTCAAGGGAGTGACTTCCGTCTGGATGTTTCCCATCTACGGCTGTGCCGCCGTTCTTTCCCCCGTCGGCCGCCTGTTAAAAAAAAGATCCTTCTGGTTCCGCGGACTTACCTATATGAGCCTGATCTTCTCCGCCGAATACCTCACCGGACGCTTTCTGGAGAAGAGAACGCTCTGTCCCTGGGACTATAGCCGCAGCCGCTGGAATATCAGCCATCTGATCCGTCTGGACTTTGCCCCTTTCTGGTTCGGAGCCGGACTTTTGTTTGAGCGGATCCTGATGCCGTCCTACAGTCGCTCCTCCCCAAAAACTGCTGCAATCATCCCTGAGTAGCCAGCGTTAGGGAAACGTTGATTAAAGCGTTTCCCGCAAGCCAACTTGTTGGCTTTTGGATTCTGCATACCCCCATCATTTCGGCGGATACACACACCACCAGCGGTTTCCAGGCCATCAAAATGCCCTACAGTACTGGTCTTACCATACTGTAGAGCCCTGCATCCCCCGGCAGTCTGCCGCCCTACGGCAGATCATCCGCATCTGAAATATCTCCGGAGCCGATATCAAGCATATTTACGGTACGCCTCTTCAAGCGCGCTTCCTCTGATTTCTGCAAAATAAAATCCTTGACTTCCCTGGAATTTCTGATATGTGTCAGCACCAGGGTCGGGTGGGTGGTGTCACCGGTATAACAGGTCACTGTGCCCAGTCCCGCCAGCTTCTCCAGAACGGTGGCGCTGCGTTCCACGTCCTGCACCTTATACATATAGCAGTCGTTCTCCACCGTCTTTAATAATCCCTCGTCTATCGTGATCATGTCCTCCCTGATCGTATACTTTGTAAAAGTAAAGGGAAGCCCTAAAAATAACCAGCGTTTTCTTTCTACAAATTCCATCTAACCATCCATACCTTTCCGTGACCAGCGGGCACATCTGTACATTTTTGCGCTCTCCTCTATTATATCCTAATTCCGGCAATATTCAAGCCTGTTTTCCCATTTATGCTTGCATTTTCACTTATTGTGTGTGATGATAAAAAAGCAGAAATTCTTCGGGAAAGGTGCGGTAGACATGAAGAACATCGTTCAAAACAGAGAAAAACTGATCCTCCTGTTGATCCAGGGCATGATCCTGGCGGCCGCTGTCTTATACTGGCTTGCCAGCCGCGGGAATGCCTTTCAGAAAACCTTTTCCCTGGAGGAATTTCAGGTCTCTGACTCCACTGTGGTGGCACAGGACGTGACCACGGACGAAACCATGTTCCAGGGCGGCGTTTTCATGCAGACCCCTGCACTGGCGCTGGACAGGGGCGTTTACCAGGTGGATATCGGCTACAATGCCAACCATCCCGGCAGCCGGATCGCCATCACGACCACAGCCCCGGATGACAGCCGGATCCATTGCAGAGATGCCATACTGAACCCTAATCTGCATCGGACCACCCTCTCCCTGGAGCTGACCGAAGCCGATACGATTGTAATCTCCGCGGATTTTTCCGGCGATGGTTATCTGAGCATAACCAATGTCAGTATTTCAGAGACCAGCGCCCTATATAAAAGAACACTCTTTTATGCGTTCCTGCTCTGCCTGCTCATTTTTGCCTTCTACAGATTCCTTCGCAGCGCCAGGACGACAAAGGCCGTTTTCCTGGCTCTGTCCTGCATCTTTGCAATATCAAGCTTTTTATTGTTCCGGGATCACCTCCTCTATGCGGATGACCTTTTCTTTCATTTGCTGCGGATCGAGGGGTTGCAAAAAGGACTGCATTCCGGTACTTTCCCGGTAAAGATCTATCCCGTCATGGCACAGGATTACGGGTATGCCGTAGGCGTTTTTTATGGCGATCTTGCCCTCTATTTTCCTGCATTGCTCCGGCTTTTGGGATTCTCCGTGCAGTCTGCCTACCAGTTCTTTGTCGGAGCGTTGAACCTGGGCACGGTCATCATCTCTTACTTTTCCTTCCGCCGCATGTTCCACAGCCGTTTATCAGGAATATCAGGCTGTGCCCTCTGCAGCCTGAATCATTACCGCCTGCTGGATGTCTATCAGCGGGCAGCCGTGGGCGAATGCCTGGGCATTATGTTCTTCCCCCTTGCTCTGCTCTCGTTTTACCTGATCTTCATGGAAACCACAGAAAAGAATTGGTGGAAGCACGCCCTTCTGACGGCTTTCAGCATGACCGGACTGATACAGTCCCACATCCTGAGCTGTGAGATCGTATTTTTTTTAGTGTTGGTCACATGCCTGGTCCTGATCCGTCTGACATTACAGAAATACCGTTTCTTCGCACTTTTATCCGCAGCCGTCCTGACGGTGCTTTTGAATTTGGGGTTTTTGGTTCCTCTTTTCGATTATTACCGGGAAGACATCCTGATTACCTCCCCTCAATGGCTGGAGCGCACCGCAGGCAAGGATCTCCAGGCTGTGGGACTTGACATTAACCAGCTGTTCACCCTGGTCAGGGAAGACGCCTTCACGGAAGCCCAGGGCTCTAGCCGGCTCCTCCCGCCCCAGCACGGGGTCGGCCTGGTGTTCGGCGCTGGCATACTTCTGTTTCTTATACTCCTTCTCTGCCAATACATCGGGCGACCGGATAAAAAGTTTCAGCCTGTGCTGCCGCGGCCGCAGTCCAGCAGAAACTTTTTCCCAGCGCTCTTCTGCTTTGTCATGGGATGTGTCACATTATTCATGTCCACCAGCCTGTTTCCCTGGAATGCGTTATCCAATACGTGCCCGCTGGCTGAAAAACTGTGCTACAGCCTGCAATTTCCCTGGCGGATGCTGGCTCCCAGTTCCATACTATTGAGTTTTCCCATTTGCTATGGCATTTCCTTTCTTCGGGAGCGCCTGAATATGCATGTCACCATAGGCGTAACCCTGTTTCTTGCGATCCTGCTCTTAGGTAACTGTGGCTGGTTCTTTGCCGAAAAGAGCCTTGCCGGCAGGCCCCATGAGATTTATGCCACTGAGGATCTGGACACAATGCTTCTGGCAACCAATGATTATTTTCCCACCGACACCGATGTGGATGCCGTTGAAGCCGGGCGGATCAACCAGTCATATATCAATTCCTATGACGCCTATGACAAAAACGGCACAGAGATCCGGTGTCACGTTTCTGCCGGATCCCAGGACAGCTATCTGGAATTTCCGCTGAATTACTATAAATATTACGTCTGCACGGATGATTCCGGACATTCCCTCCCCGTATCCTCCGGCAATAACGGCATGCTGCGGGTAAGCTTTCCGGAAGGTTTTGACGGAAAGATCCTTCTGACCTTCCGGGAACCGCTGCACTGGCGCATTGCCGAAGGAATCTCACTGGCAGCGGGACTGGGATCCCTCCTTGTGTTCCTTTTGCACTACAGGAAAAAACCTGAAGCAAATAATAAAATTTTCAATTGATTCTCCTTTCCTAAAGTGGTATCATTAAAAAAATGATTGGAGGATTTCACATGACGGCTAAAGAATGTATCACAGGACGCAGAAGTATCAGATCCTTTACCGACCAGCCGATATCCCATGAACTGCTTGCCCGGATCATTGAGACGGCATCCTATGCCCCCAGCTGGAAGAATACGCAGATCACCCGTTATATTGCCGTGGAGGGCACAAAAAAATCAGATCTGGCAAAATGCACCAGTATTTTCCCCGGGAACGGCGCTATCATGGAGAAAGCTCCCATGGTCATTGCCGTTACCATAATCAAAGGGCGATCCGGTTATGAGAGAGATGGCTCTTTCTCCACCGTGAAAGGTGACGGCTGGCAGATGTATGATGCCGGTGTTGCCAGCGAAGCATTTTGTCTCGCTGCTTACGAGCAGGGGCTCGGCACCGTTATCATGGGACTGTTTGATCAGGAAGAGGCGTCAAAGGCATTGAATGTCCCTGAAGACAGAGAGCTTGTTGCACTCATTCCCATTGGCTATCCTGCAGAATCTCCCACTGCCCCCAAAAGGAAGACCGTGGAGGATTTATTAACATTTCAGGAATAATGAAAGGTCGAAGAGTTTTCTCTTCGATTTTTTTACGCCACCGTTAAACCTGTAACAGTTCAGCACTCACATTCCTGATAAGGCGGGCAGGCACTCACGCACAGTTTGTCAGTCGATTCATGGCCGGGCTGTTGCTCTAACTTTCAACACAAAGCAGAAACGAGGTATCACCATGCGACACTTAATGAGTCCCCTTGATTTTTCCACCGAAGAACTGGATAAACTGTTCGATCTCGCCAACGATATTGAGCAAAATCCTCAGAAATACGCCCATGCCTGCGATGGCAGGATACTGGCCACCTGCTTCTATGAACCCAGTACCCGCACCCGCTTAAGTTTTGAATCCGCCATGACACGGCTGGGAGGCAGGGTCATCGGCTTTTCCGATGCCGCTTCCTCCTCCGCTGCCAAAGGGGAAAGCGTATCCGACACCATCCGCATCATTTCCTGCTATTCGGATATCTGCGCCATGCGCCATCCCAAGGAGGGCGCTCCCATGGTAGCCGCGGAGAGAGCCGGTATCCCTGTGATCAATGCCGGAGACGGCGGACACCAGCATCCCACCCAGACTCTTACCGATCTTCTGACCATACGCAGTATGAAAGGCAAACTGGACAACTTTACCATCGGTCTCTGCGGTGACCTGAAATTTGGCCGTACCGTCCATTCGTTGATCAATGCACTGGTTCGTTATAAAAATATACGATTCATTTTTATCTCACCGGAAGAATTGAAAGTACCCGATTATATCACAGATATGTTAAAAGAAAGGAACATTCCCTATGAGGAGGTCATTCGCCTGGAAGACGTAATGCCTCATCTGGACATTCTCTATATGACCCGGGTCCAGAAGGAGCGCTTCTTTAACGAAGAGGATTATGTCAGGTTGAAGGACTTCTACATTCTGGACACCGTAAAAATGACCCTTGCAAAAAAGGATATTCTGGTACTGCATCCCCTGCCCAGGGTAAATGAAATATCCGTGGAGGTGGATGATGACCCCAGAGCCGCATATTTCAAGCAGGCGCAGTACGGCGTCTATGTGCGGATGGCATTGATCCTGACACTGTTGGAATTAGCTTAGGAACTGTTAAAAACAACAATGAAACTATCAAGGATGAATTGACAGTTCCACAATACAGGAGGCAAATATCATGTTAAATGTCGGAAAAATTGAAGAAGGCTTTGTATTGGATCATATTGCCGCAGGCAAAAGCCTTTCCATCTATGAACACCTGCAGCTTGACAAACTCGACTGCACTGTGGCGATCATCAAAAATGCCCGCAGCAACAAAAAGGGAAAAAAGGATATCCTCAAAGTTGAATGTGATATTAACACCCTCGATCTGGATGTGCTGGCATTCATTGACCATAACATCACGGTAAATGTGATCAAGAACGGCGAGATTGTGGAGAAGAAAGACCTGGTACTGCCAAGGCAGATCAAGAATGTGATCCGCTGTCACAATCCCAGATGCATCACTTCCATCGAGCAGGAACTTCCCCATATCTTCTATCTGGCTGATGCAGAAAAGGAAGTGTACAGATGCAAGTACTGTGAGGAGAAGTATACGGAAATGGCAAAATAGTATCGTACTGCTGAGCAGGGAAGATCTTCTCCCTGCCCGGGCAAACAGCAGCACAAGGTCAGCCATGCTGACTTTGTGCGTGTTTCAACGTTTTTCATTTGATTACCTTTGATTACTTTCTGCAAAAAGGTAATCAATTAGCTAAAAACTCAGGAATATCACTCAATATCCCTGATTTCCTTTCAATGGTTTTCCTATTACGGTGGTAATGTCCGTCTGTGCAAAGGATATCCGTATGTCCCATTAAATCCGTGATCAGTTTGTTATCTATTCCATTGTCAAGCAATATACTTCCATATGTCTTTCTTGCTTTGTGTGGTGATTTTCTGATAATCCCAAGTTTGTCACATACACGTTCCATCCTTCTACGAATACAGTTCGTTGTCAACCGCCTATCCCCATCTTCCACAAAATGTATTCGCCAAATGGATTGAAAAGTCTGAGTTTATTTGCCACCCACGAATATGTTTTGGGTATGATAACAGTGCGTACACCAGCTTCAGACTTTGGAAAATCTTTAATACCATACACATACTTCCCATTTTCATCAACATATTTTGTCTCTGTGCGCCTAATCCTAAACGTGTTTCCATCAAAATCAGAATGCTTGAGCGCCACAAGTTCTCCTACCCGGATGCCAGTCAGGAACTGCGGTCATTCCATTCATGGAATACTTCTGATATCGTTGGGTTCTATAATGAACCGCAATATTTCATTATTCTGAGTATATTGCAGATTCTTTGATTCCATTAATTTTTCTATAGCAATTCACCTCTAATAATAATTTATCCAAAAAGGCACCGCCCCAACCACACGGCAGTACCCTGTATTCACACAGTGGTCAGTGCAACCCTGGAAGTAGACTTTGTGCTGGAAACAGTCAACATCCTGATCAGGGACCATGGTGTATCCCTGAACCAGGAGACAATCCTACATAGTGACCAAGGGTGTCATTACACAAGCTATCGTTTTGTTGAAATCCTTCACAATGTGAGCAACTGACAACATCCCTTTGGGAAACCGTCAAGGGTGGCGGAACCACCAGCAAAACCATACAAAAGCGGGTAACAGACGCTTATTATGCAAGGTGCAAGCGCGGCTTTTACATGGGCGGGCGTATCCCCTACGGCTACCGTCTGACAAACACGGTCATTGACAATATCCACACTTCCATGTATGAGGAAGTCCCGGAAGAAAGTGAATAGTGCTTGCGCCGCATAAGGCAGAGTTTCAAAAACTCTCCTGTCTATCTGACACAGGAAAAGAACAAACAAACATGACGAAAAAAGTCCGTCTGACACAGATTGAGGAAGAAATCGAAGAACTTCTCTCCAAAGTGTCCGGGGCAAGCAGCGTTCTGATGAAATACATAGATGAAAAAGTATCGGAACTGGACGCAGAGCGAAAAGCCTTGCAGGAAGAAATCGTTACGGCAAATGTCACAGACACAAAGGCCAGATTGAAGCAGATCACCAATCATGCGAAAACATGGGAAACGCTCTCTTTCGAGGACAGACAGGCGGTAGGCGATGCGGTGGACACGCCCTCCGACAACAACGCAGCAGATGGAAATTTAAGCAAGTCATTCGTCAAATTATGAACGTGTCAGTGCATTATAGTTCCCCGTTTATCTGCTGCTGTACACACATTTGCTGCTTACCCCCGGAATCATACCCAGTTTTCCCGACAGGGCGCTCACTACGCTCTGTGGGGCATCCAGCACCACGCTGATAATGTTCATCTGCCTGTCCCGGTAAGGAATGCCCATTCTACCTATTACATATTCTCCGTACTCATGAAGCAGACCGTTGATGCGCGCTGCCGCTTCCCTGTCCTCCACTATGATCCCTATCAGCGCCACGCGGTTATTTATGTCTGTCATACCGCACCTCCTTCCTGATTGCGCAAATGGCTATTGGTTTCAATCTCTGCCCTGCACCTCAAGGTTTCCGGTTCACTATAGAATACCCGCAGGGACAGGGATATGCGTTACCAGAATAACCATCCGACCCTTCTGTTTCCGCCGTATGTATTCCTCCGCCTGTGCCCGGGTGTCCGCATCCATTCCTGTAAAAGGTTCATCCAACAGTACATACTCCGATTCCGCCTCCATTGCCCGGACCAGCGCAACCCTGCGCTTCATGCCGCCGCTCAGTTCCCGGCAGGGCTTCTCCAGCGCCCCGGGTTCCAGTAATTCTTCCAGCGCCATCCTCGCCTGTACGGGATTTCCCGTGATTAATTCCACGTTTTTGACCGCGCTGTAATCCAGGCACAGCCTGTCCTCCTGAAAGACCGCACTGCACATTCCGCCACCCTTCATTCCGCCGCTGTCCGGTTTCAGAATGCCTGCCAGGATGTTCAGCAACGTAGTTTTACCGCTGCCGGAAGGGCTGTTCAGGATATAGGTCTCTCCGGCCTCATACACCGCGCTGAAATCGGACAAAATCTGTTGAGATCCAAAGGACTTGCAGACATGGCTCACTTCCAGCCTGCCCGCAGGTTTTCCCGGCATTCTATCCGGCATTTCCCCTGAAATCTTTTCCGATGTTCTTTCCGGCATCCTGTCCCTCGTCTTATCTTTAGTATTTTGTTTTGTCTTTTTTTCCGTGCTTTCTTTCATCTTTTCCGGAACCGTTTCCCTCGTCTTTACTTTCGTCTTCTCCGGCGCTCTCTCCCGCACTTCCGGTTTTCCGCAGGCCGGCTGCCATTGAAAAAAGCAGTCTGTCAGCCATAAAACCAGCTTCTCAAACAGAACGCTCAGCAAAATGATCACCGCCGTCCATGCAAGGACACCCGAAGTGTTAAGGTATATTTTGGACAGGTAAAGCCCTTCTCCGATAGAATGGTCCGGCGTTCCTATGACCTCTGCCGCCACGCCTGACTTCCAGCACATGCCCAGGGAAATCTTCATACTGCTGTACAGAAAAGGCGCAATGGCAGGTCTGTATATATAGAAGAATTTACTTTTTGCTGACAGGCGAAACACCTGAGCCATTTCAAGAAGCTGTCTGTCGGTATTTTTCAACCCTTCCAGGGTATTGATATAAATATTGGGCAGCACTACCACAAAGCAGATCGCCACTGCCAGAAAGGAAGACCCCCACCAGATCAACAGCAATACCACAAATGATGCCACCGGTACGACTTTCAGCAAAGTCATCACCGGAGAAAGCACCTCCTCCAGAAGCGTATGGAGGCTGCTCAGAGCCGCCAGGATCAACGCTGTCGCAAAGCCGGCCAGGAATCCGCTTCCGATCCGCAGCAGAGACAGAGCCACGGTCTGATAAAACCGGGGATCCCCCAGCATGGAAACCAGCTCTGTGAGTGCCTGCATGGGGGTGACAAGCAGAATACTGTTATCCACCGCTATCGCGGCGATATGCCAGACCAGAATCCATGCCAATATAATGATAATCTTACGCAAGTTCTTTTCCTTCATACCTTTTTTTATAGCTTCCCGTCCTGCCGCTTTTTACCGGCTTCCAATGAAACACCAAATCCTCACGGGATATAGTAAAAATCTTCTCCCGGCACCGCGCCGCCTGTCAATTCCGCGTTAAAGTCGTATAACACTTCCAGATAACCGGAAAGCGCCGCTTTCATTTCTTCCCCTGTGATACAGGTAATATTGCACTGAGGAATGGCTTTCTGGGCAATGGGCTCCTTCGCCACAATACCCGCTTTAACCGCCAGTACCGCACCGGCCGCCGGATCTGCGTTGACAGCCTCGGCACTGGCCGCATGTTCCTCCAGAAAAGCGGGCACAGCCTCCGGATGTTCCTCCAGAAACGCTTTGCGCACGACAGTAACACCCGTTACCATACCACTGTTTTCTTCCGTTCCGCCCTGTGCGCGGATCCACTCCTCATTGATATCCAGCACAATCTTCAAATTCTCATTCTGCATACAAGCTGCCGTGACAAAGGGCTGGGGAAGCAGGCCGACAGCATCGGGATTTTCCGCCAGAACAGCCGCCACCTCTGTGGCCTCCGATTTAAATTCCAGGGCCACATCCTCCTCCGCCAGCCCGTAGACCTCCAGAAGATACCGCAGGGAAGCCTCCGGTGTGGTTCCTTTTCCTGTAAGGTAAACCGTTTTTCCTTTCAGGTCGGCAATGCTGGTCACATCTGCTGTCCCCGTCACCACATAGAGCACTCCCAGTGTATTAATGTCAATGACTGCCACGCCGCCGTCGGTCTTCCGGTAAAGCGCCGCCGCCACATTGGCGGGAACAAGCGCGATGTCAAGATCGCCCTTGACCATAAGCGGCAGCAGTTCATCCGCTCCGACTGCCATCTGAAAATTGTAATTGTCAATGGTCTCTCCCCCGGAAGCCTTTTCCATCAGGCACAGCAGTCCCAGGGAAGTAGGTCCCTTTAAGGAACCCACACGGACTGTTACAGCTTCCCTGTCCGCCGTCTGCTCTGTGGTTCCTGCAGACGCGCTGCCCTCTGACTGCATCGTGGTTCCTGCTGCCGACGCGCTGCCCTCTGACTGCATCGTGGTTCCTGCAGACGCGCTGCCCTCTGACTGCATCGTGGTTCCTGCTGCTGCGCTGCCCTCTGACTGCATCGTGGTTCCTGCTGCTGCGCTGCTCTCTGGCCGGCCCTCAGTTCCACAGCCGCCCAATATGCCTGTCAGCATCAGCAGACTCAAGGCCGCCGCCAAAATCCTTTTCCGTTGAATTTTTTTTGTCTGAATCATGTCTTACCTCCTCGTACCGTCCTCCGGCAATTATAAAATTTGACTGACAAGCAAGGTATAAAAAATAAACCCTTACTACTCAGAACGAATCTTCGTAAGCCAGAATAATGTGTGTGATCACGGTCAGCCGCAGCTTTCCGGTCTCATTAGGTAAGTATACCATAAAAGGAGCAAAACAAAAACAAAAATCCAGAAACTTCCATCATATTTTTTCCCTCAGGGCAGATAATAAGACCAAGATAAGTCGCAGCAATTACTTGACTGAGAAATTTTCAGGATAAGTGATAGCGGCACTTATCTTGAAAATAGAGAAGGTATTAAATATGTAATGTTTGGAGGTGAATGAAATGTCCGGTAACAGAAGTAATAGAGTAGAAGTACCTGAAGCAAAGGCAGCTATGGATCGTTTTAAGACCGAGGTAGCTTCCGAGCTTGGCGTAAACCTGAAAGAGGGTTACAACGGTGATCTGACTTCCCGTGAGGCAGGTTCTATCGGCGGCGAGATGGTTCGTCGTATGATCAAGAAGCAGGAAGAGCAGATGAAATAAGGCTCCCCGAATGAGCTGAATGATAAGGACAGCCGCGCTGATTTAATCAGTGCGGCTGTCTTTCTGATCTTTACTTTATCCGGTTCCAGCCCGGTTTTGATCTGGCTTTCCTCCGATCCCAATCCGGTTCCAACCCGGTTTTGACTGACTTATTTCTGTGCCACATCCTTCATGGAGAAACTGATTCTGCCCATCTTGTCCTTACCCAGACATACTACCGTGACCACATCGCCCAGTGTCAGGACATCCTCCACGCGGTTGATCCTTTCCCTGGCAATCTTGGAGATGTGCACCATACCCTCCTTGCCGGGAGCAAACTCAATAAATGCGCCAAACTCTTTGATGCTTACCACCTTGCCCTTGAAGATCTGGCCTTCCTCGAAGTCGGTGACAATGATCTTGACCATCTCCACCGCTTTTTCCATCATCTCTTTATCCGTACCGCAGACAGATACGTTTCCATCATCGGTAATATCAATCTTGACACCTGTGCGGGCAATGATCTCATTGATGGTCTTGCCTCTCTGGCCAACCACATCCCCGATCTTCTCAGGATCGATCTGGATGGAGATGATCTTAGGCGCGTAAGGTCCTACCTCAGGCCTGGGTTCCGAAATGGCAGGTTTCATACAGGTATCCATAATGAAGAGCCTCGCCTCACGGCAGCGCGCAATCGCACCCTCCACAATAGGTCTGGTAAGGCCGTGAATCTTAATATCCATCTGGATCGCCGTAATACCCTCCGTGGTACCGGTCACCTTGAAATCCATATCGCCAAAGAAATCTTCCAGACCCTGGATATCGGTAAGAAGCACAAAGTCATCATCCGTCTCACCGGTTACCAGACCGCAGGAAATACCTGCCACCATCTTCTTGATGGGCACGCCTGCTGCCATCAGGGACATACAGGACGCACAGGTGGACGCCATGGAAGTGGAGCCGTTGGACTCAAAAGTCTCGGATACGGTACGGATGGCATAGGGAAATTCTTCCTCGCTGGGAAGCACCGGAATCAGTGCCCTCTCTGCCAATGCGCCATGTCCGATCTCACGTCTCCCGGGTCCTCTGGAAGGCTTGGTCTCACCTACGGAATAGGAAGGGAAATTGTAATGGTGCATATATCTCTTGCTGACCTCATTCTCATCCAGCCCGTCCACTCTCTGCTGCTCGGACAGGGGCGCCAGCGTACATACATTACAGATCTGCGTCTGTCCACGGGTGAACATTGCGGAACCGTGCACCCTGGGAATGATATCCACCTCTGCTGCCAGAGGACGGATCTGTGTCATTTCACGGCCATCGGGACGCTTATGATCCTTTAAAATCATCTTGCGCACGGTCTTCTTCTGATACTGATAAACAGCCTCGCCCAGGATGGCAAGCCATTCCTCCTTCTCGGCGAAAGCCTCCTCCAGCTTCTCGGTGATCACACGGATATTCTCCTCGCGCGTCTGTTTATCATCCGTAAATACGGCTTCTTCCATCTCCGCGGGAGTAACCACCTTCATCATTTCATCAAACATTTCCCGGGGGATCGCACAGCTGGTATACTCATGCTTCTGCTTGCCCACCTCGGCAACAATCTTGTCAATAAAGGCAATGATGGTCTGATTCACCTCATGAGCCTTGTAAATCGCCTCGATCATCCTGTCCTCGGGGACTTCATTGGCGCCAGCCTCGATCATGATGACCTTTTCCCTTGTGGAGGCAACGGTCAGATTCAGGTCGCCAATCTTCCACTGTTCCTGGGAGGGGTTGATCACCAGTTCGCCGTTGATCATACCCACCTGGGTCATGGCACAGGGTCCGTCAAAAGGAATATCGGAAATACAGGTGGCAATGGCTGCACCCAGCATGGCTACCAGCTCAGGGCGGCACTCAGGATCCACACTCATTACCAGGTTGTTCAGGGTAACGTCGTTTCTGTAGTCCTTGGGGAACAGGGGACGCATGGGTCTGTCGATGACACGGCTGGTCAGGACCGCATTTTCGCTTGCCTTTCCCTCTCTCTTGTTAAAACCGCCGGGAATCTTTCCCACTGCATACATCTTTTCCTCAAATTCCACGCTCAGAGGGAAGAAATCAATTCCCTCCCTGGGCTTCTCCGATGCGGTTGCCGTGGAAAGCACCACCGTATCCCCATAGTGCATAAAAGCACATCCGTTTGCCTGCTTGCCCACACGGTCAATATCAACCTTAAGGGTACGGCCGGCCAGTTCCATTTCATAACACTTGTACATATGTCCTCCATTCTGCCTTTACAATGGCTTGTCTATCTCAAGGAACAGAAGACACCGAAACTACTGAAAAAGGCATGACACACTCCGGCACTTTAATCTTTCACGCGACATCCATGCTCTTTTCAGCGGTCTCGGGGCTTACTTCTGCTCCGTGATCACTTTTGCTGCCGTCCAGTCAGAAAACCTTCTGACGCACCACATCAACCACATCAAACAATGCCGGTCGACAGCGGTTCCTGTATACGCACAACAAGCGGAAAGTACCGGTTATCCGGCCGCTTTCCGCCTACTGTAAGCATAATGCTTATTTTCTTAATCCCAGTCTCTCGATCAGGGAACGGTATCTCTCGATATCCTTCCTCTTCAGATATTCCAGAAGACCACGTCTCTGGCCTACCAGCTTCAACATACCGCGACGGGAATGATGATCCTTGGGATTTGCCTTTAAATGCTCGGTGAGCTCCTTGATCCTTGCCGTCAGAACAGCCACCTGTACCTCGGGTGAACCGGTGTCGCCAGGTGTTCTCGCATACTCATTCATGATCGCTGTTTTCTTTTCCTTAGAAATCATTTTCTTTTCCTCCATTTAAATCACATGTGTCATTGTGTTCTGTATGAACCGCCTGGCACTAAGCAACGGTTGGAGTCTCCGAAAACCGAGCACCGGCTAAATCATACTTATATAGTTTATCATATGTGGATGTAAATGTAAACCAAAAAAAGCAAAAACAAAAAATCTTAGTAACAGTTCGTTACTTTTCACACCCACGCCACCGCGAGGTGTTTTCACGCGTCTTTTGCGTGCAAAACCAGAGACAGCTGTGCGCGAAACCGCTGTTTTGCGGTTTCTGTGCATATGTTACTGGTCACGGAGTGAACAGTAACAACAGTTCAGCCTTCCCATAGCCAAAAGGGAGAAATTTAAAAATTTTTCGCATCAGTTGTCCACAGTAATCCTTGATTCCGGAAGTACCCTGCACCGTCATTTTGACAGACTGCCTTTTTGACAGATTTTTCCTTTTCTTCTGTTTCTGATAAACTATGTTTATCAGAAACACACGGAAGGAGGAAGCCCCATGGGAAGAAGCAGTGATTATGGCAGTGGAATGTACCAACAGCTCATATGGCTATCATAGGGCGTCTGGAAACCATGGAAAGAGATTCAAAGGAAAAGATAAACACTCTTAATGACCGGATCGCCGCATTCTTAAATGCGGCAGGTAATAGGGAACTGGAATTATCAGAGGGAAGCATCTACGGTTTCTGTAAAAAGTTTGCACAGGCTTCACAGGCAGACATACAGAGGCTGGAAAATAAGCTACTCAACCAGGAAGTGGTGGCAACAGATGCCACAGTCGTAACGGTAAATGGGGAACAGGATTATATCAGGAACTTCAGTATAAAAGATACCGTAGTATACCATGCAATGGACAGCAAATCCATAGAAGCCTTAAAGGGGCTGGACTGCGTTGGCTAAAGCTTCAGACCGGAGGTGATGAATAAAAAAATTGAATGATTGACACTAATGTAATCTTTATTATAAGATTGCATACACCATTGCATACTAAAATAGAAAGAGGTAAAATTAGGAATAAAATAAAAAAAATTCTCTCGTTTATATTAACTTGCACAATGTTAATGGGTATGAGCACCACTGCTTTTGCATCAGAAATGTTAAATGTATCCACAGAGGCTCCTACCGAAGCCAATATAAGCCGTGGCTTAGGAAGACCCAATGAAGATAACTGCGTAAATTTGACTGAAGAGGAATTGAACTTTGCCGGTGAAGCTACACATAGCACTTTATATACAAACAGTTATTTCACTGGAAAAAGCTCGGTAGACTATTCTATCACAAACTACTATGATAGGAC
>CANDMD010000034.1 GCA_947385725.1 uncultured Lachnospiraceae bacterium
GGCGCGAACAGCGAGTGCTGATTACTCAGGAATTAATGCAATGATGTACTAGTACCTTTCAGTACGTATGTATCCGTTCAGTGGTTTCCCCACAAAGAGCCGAGAAGTTTCATCTGAAGGTAAAAAAGTGCCACAAGCGGCACAAAATGAGCACACTCACTTCGAAGAATGCTTCGCGTTCTTCCCGCACTGTGACGGATTTTTCTATGATACAAAAAAGCCGGGGCTCAATCTTATAAAAGAAAGTCCCGGCCTTATTTCATCTATATTCCATCTATCAGGGCATATAATCAGTTCAATCTGCCCGGTTCTGAACAGTTACAGGTTATTTCACTAAACGCACGGTCTCCCTTGCAATCGCAAGTTCCTCGTTGGTAGGAATCACCATAACGGTTGTCCTGCTGTCAGCGGTGGAAATTGCGATATCCTCGCCGCGCTTGTGATTGGCATCCTCATCCACTTTCACGCCCAGATAGCCCAGATACTCGCATACCATGGAGCGAACCAGCGCCGCGTTTTCTCCTATGCCTGCGGTAAAGCAGATCACATCCACACCGTTCATCGCCGCCACATAGGATCCGATATACTTTGCCACGCGGTAGCAGTAAGTCTTCATAGTGCGTACAGCATTTGCATCATTCTTATGGAAGCCTTCCTCCAGGTCACGGAAATCAGAGGAAAGGTTATCGGAGAGTCCCAGCACGCCGGACTTCTTGTTCAGCACACTCATGATCTCGTCAATATTCTTGTTCTCCTTATGTGCAAGGAACTCAATGATAGCGGGATCCATATCGCCGGAACGGGTTCCCATGATCAGCCCCTCCAGCGGGGTAAGACCCATGGAAGTGTCCACACACTTGCCGTTCTTGACCGCCGACACAGACGCTCCGTTGCCCAGGTGGCATACAATGATCTTCAGATCCTCATACTTCCTGCCCAGGACTTCCGCCGCCCTCTTGGACACATAGGAATGGCTGGTGCCGTGGAAGCCATACCTTCTGATCTTATACTTCTGGTAATATTCATAGGGAAGCCCGTACATATATGCTTCCTCGGGCATGGTCTGGTGGAAGGCGGTGTCAAACACACCTACCATGGGAGTGTTGGGCATCAGCTTCTTGCAGGCATTGATACCGATCAGGTTTGCGGGATTGTGCAGGGGCGCAAGGTCGTTGCATTCTTCAACCGCCGCCATCACCTCGTCATTGATCAGAACGGACTCTGCAAATTTCTCGCCGCCATGTACCACGCGGTGTCCCACCGCCCCGATCTCCTCCAGGCTCTTTACAACGCCGGTCGCGGGATTGGTCAACGCCTCCAGCACCAGGCGGATCGCTTCCGTATGGTCGGGCATGGGGGTCACGGTGTTTTCCTTCTCTCCGCCCTCGGGAGCATATGTGATCATACTTCCGTCGATACCGATCCTCTCACAGAGACCCTTTGCAAGGCACTTCTCGGATTCGGAATCAATGAGCTGGAATTTCAGGGAAGAGGAACCGCAGTTAATCACTAATACTTTCATGTCATTCATATTCCTTTCATCTCATATATTGTCCGGCAATGATTCATCCGGCAATCATCTGCCTGACAATCATCTGTCCGGCAATTGACTTTCTGGCAATCATTTGTCCGGTAATCGTTTAACTGATCATTCTCATGATATTGCACTGTCCTATACCAGCTGGGCCTGTACCGCGGTGAGGGCTACCACACCTACGATATCCTGCCAGGAACAACCTCTGGACAGGTCGTTGACAGGTTTGGCAATTCCCTGGAGCATGGGGCCGTAAGCCTCCGCACCACCAAGTCTCTGCACCAGCTTATAGCCGATGTTTCCCGCATCCAGATTAGGGAAGATCAATATGTTGGCCCTGCCGCCTACGGGACTTCCGGGAGATTTGGTCTTAGCCACGCCGGGAACCAGCGCAGCATCCAGCTGTAATTCGCCGTCCAATGTCAAATGAGGGTACTGCTCCCGGGCGATCCTGGTGGCTTCCACCACCTTATCCACCAGCGCATGTTTTGCGCTGCCCTTGGTGGAATGGCTCAGCATGGCGATAACGGGCTTGGGTCCTACCAAAGCCTTGAAGCTTCTGGAAGAAGAATCTGCTATCGCTGCAAGCTCCTCCGCCGTGGGATCCTGGTTCAGGCCGCAGTCAGCAAACAGGAAAGCTCCGTTCTCACCCTGATCCTTAAACTGGGTATCCATGACAAAAAATGCAGAAACCAACTTGACTCCGGGCGCTGTCTTCAGGATCTGCAGTGCAGGTCTTAAGGTATCTGCGGTAGAGTGGCATGCTCCCGCAACCATGCCGTCCGCTTCATTCGCCTTAACCATAACAATACCGAAGGTCAACGGATCATTCAGAAGAATCTCCCTCGCCTTTTCCTCCGTCATGCCTTTCGCTTTCCTGGTCTCATACAGCAGGTTTACATAGCTGTCCAGTTTATCTGTTTTCTTAGGGTTGACGACCGTAATACCGGACAGATCGACTTCCAGCCAGCCGGCACCATCCATGATCTTCTCTTCGTCTCCGATCATGATAATGTCGGCAATACCCTCTTCTACGATCCTGGCCGCTGCCAGCAGAGTCCTCTTGTCATTGGACTCCGGTAAAACAATCGTCTTTTTGTCAAGCCTTGCTCTCTCCTTGATCAGGTCAATATATGACATATCCATTCTCCTTTCCGGCGGGTCCACCGCTTGTCCCTCTTGTTTTTTAATAAGTTTTGTAAGTTTTGCACTTAACAAACTGAGATATTTATATTATACTAGATACAAAGACAATGTACAAGGTTGAATCTTCGTTAAATTGTATATTTTCAAGTACATGTTCCTTGTATTTTCCTGTCAACTTTTTCGTTACTTTGGCATGTGTAAACGCTTACATATATGTTGCTTTTTTCACAGTGCCGTTTTTATTTTAATACGTATTATCGTAACTATTGCTGCTGCATGCGGAGAAATGAGGTTTTCATGGTAGTAAACGGAATCATTGCAGAGTACAATCCCTTTCATAACGGGCATAAATACCAGATGGATATGTCCCGCCAGATGACCGGCGCTGACTACACTGTCGTAGTTATGAGCGGAGATTTCGTACAGCGCGGCGCTCCTGCTCTTCTGGACAAGCACCGCCGTGCCGAGATGGCGCTGAAATGCGGCGCTGACCTGGTTCTGGGACTGCCCGCCATCTACTCCACCTCCAGCGCCGAATATTTCTCCATGGGCGCCGTTTCCACACTGGATAAGCTGGGAGTAGTGACACACCTGTGCTTCGGCAGTGAATGCGGCAATGTGGAGATCATGACAAAGGCCGCCCGGATCCTTGTGGAAGAGCCGGAGGACTTCTCCGCCACCATGCGCCAATATCTGAAACAGGGCGTTTCCTATCCCAATGCGCGCAACTGGGCAATGTTCCTCAATTACCCGTTCCTGCAGGCCTACAGGGATGTATTTGCCACCCCGAACAATATCCTTGGAATTGAATATATCAAGGCCCTGCTCCGCCGTGGCAGCAAGATGTCCCCCGTAACCGTCCTCCGCACCGGCGCAGGCTACCACGACAGGATGACGGACATGGAATACTGCTCCGCGCTGGCGATCCGCCAGGCTCTTTATACAGGTCAGACTCCCGATTCCATGAAATCCCAGATGCCTGTTGAAGCATGGCAGATTTTACGGCAATCCCTAGAGGATTCCGCCATTATATGCAGCAATGATTTTTCCGATCTGTTATACTACAAGTTGCTTCTGGAACGGGAACAGGGATATCAGAAATACCTGGATGTATCCGATGACCTCTCAGACCGGATACATAATAACCTGGACTACTACCGCGATTACGATAACTTCTGCGACCTGCTTAAGACCAAGAACATGACATACACGCGCATCAGCCGCTGCCTGCTCCACATTCTGCTGAACATCAGGCAGGGAGACGTGGAATTTTGTAAAAAGCTGGATTATATCCCTTACGCCCGTGTGCTGGGCATGCGCAAAGATGCCCATGAGCTCCTGGGCGCCATCAAGGAACAGTCCGCCATCCCTTTGATCACGAAGCTTGCGGATGCGGAAAAGAGCCTTGATCCGGATGCCATGCATATGCTGGCACAGGATATTCTGGTATCCCAAATTTACCGGAGCGTGACCCCGCATTTTAAGGAAAGGAATGTTGTCAGCGAGTATTCGATACCCATTGTGACTCTGTGAAACCGGAAAACTGAGAAACGGGCAGATATACCCTCTTTCAGGATGTATCTGCCCGTCCATAATTCACAGCAGTTAAATTTAGGGAAACACCGGTTCAATCATGGCTTCTTCAGTAACCGTAATTGATTCCGCTTATTTTCAGAGAACCGTCGCGAACCCCGAATGTAATGCTTGGCGCGCCGTCGCTCCCATATAGTGTAAAGCCGGCCATGCTTGGACTCAGATTCTTTTCATCAGCATCCGCTATGGAACTGAGCATTTCCTCCGGCAGCAGTTCTTCCACATCCAAACTGACAAAATCATCCCTGGTTTCCACAACAGTTCCGCCCGACAGGCCCACATAGACAGGAAAGCCCGTCAAATCTGCCAGCTTTTCCACATCTTTCTGCGCCACGGCCTCCTTTATCATTCTTGCAAATTCTGCCGCTGCTGTTTCGTCCACATCAAAGTTATCCTCGTAATCATCCCTCAGCCCTGCAGCTTCCGCCGATGTTTCCGTCTGCTGCGCATCCGAAACATCCTGGGACACTTCCGGGTTTCCTGCATTATCATTCCCCTGCACCGGACTGCTGTCCCGGCTCACTTCCTGACTTACATCCTGACTTGTGCCCTGACTGGCTTCCTCCCCTGTATCCTGTCCTGTTCCTTGCAAATCCATCCCCTCACCTGTCTTACCGCCGCAGCCCGCCAATGTCAGTACAACAGCAGCCGCCAAAAACAAATTCAATATCCTTTTCATCAGACTCTCCTCTCTTTCTTTTCAATCCACTATACACTCTATGGATTTCCTGCTACGGAATCACTATCTCAAATTCCGGTTCACCTGCGGAACCGGGTGCAATCTCATACTGTTCAAACACGATCACCGGATTTCCTACAGAATTCATGTAGAATCTGGTATCTTCCCCGATACCCTCCCATTCATCCGTCCAGTACTCCATGCCTTCCTCGCACTCTCTCTGCTTTATCTGCTGACGCACACTCTGTTCCGCAATCCGGGCATAATCCTCTCCCAATATATCCTCAAGTGTGATCCACTTTCCCGCTTCCTGATCAAAATTATAGAATTTTGTCTCACTATATGCAGAACTCCAGTTCTCACTCCCCATAACTGCCAGAGAGAGATATCTGTCTGTCTGGGACTTGACTTCATACCATACCTTGATCGCAATATGATGGGCTTCCCATTCCTCCTCGGTCCCCCCGGTGTCCAGGAATGCCTGCCTGTAATCCTCCGCCCTTTCTATTGCCGCATCCGCATACTGTTGACAAAACATATGGATTTCTTCGTTTACTGAATCTTCCAGACCGCTCAGTTCCTCAGAAATCATTTCAATGCCGGGAACATCTACAGAGATCTTGAAATCTTCTGTTTCCGACTCATAGGAGCGGAAGGTGAAAATCCTTGCCATTGTACCGAGCACAGGCACATTCTGCAGTTCCCGGGCAAAAACCTCACTGGTATTCACTCCTGCCGTAAACAGCGCCACTGCCACCGCTGCCGCCATCATTCCTCTTTTCACAAAAACCATCCTATGCTTTTTCCTTTTCTCTCCGTACCTGACCTGTGCCTTTTCCACTTCCAACATAACCCGTTTCGACAATTCCTCCGGAATAGGAATATCCTCATATTTCTGTTTTGCTTCTGACATACGCTTCATGCCCCTCTCTCCTCTCCGATTTCAACCCGCAATGTTTTCAGGCCGCGATATAATTTTGCCTTTACCGTGTTGAGATTCATTTTGAGAATCCCCGCGATTTCATTAAGTGTCATTTCTTCAAAAAACCTGAGTTTGATAATACTTTGAACATCCTTCTCCATCCTGCAGATCCGTTCATAAAGATCATCATGGATTTCATAGCCACTCTCTTCACACGGGATTTCCCAACAACTGCTTTCTTCTGTCAGAACCATCCGTTTCCTTGCATTCAGGCAGGCATAACTTTCGTTCACCAGTATTTTGTAGAACCAAGTGCGAAGCGCTGCTTCGTCTCTCAGGCTTTCATAATTCTCCAATGCCTTACAAACCGCATTCTGAACCACATCCAATGCATCATCCTGATTTTTTACATAGCTGAAGGCCAGCCTGTAAAACTGATTCTGATTCTCGATGATATAGGCAGCCAGCCTGTCATAAAGCGTTTGCTTCAATGAAACCACCTCCTTTCTCCACACTGCCCTTTATCTTATAGATAAAAAAGAAGTACAAAAAGTTGCAAAAAAAGCAAAAAAAGGGATTGCCTCCATGACAATCCCTTCACTCCCCCTGAAAATCATATAAAGAGCCTTCTTCTGCTGTTCTATACTCATGTTTCTCATAGTAACCGATCAGTTCCCCATTTTCATCCCGCAGCGCCACCATATAGACATCCTTGTTTTCCTTCTCATTGCGCGATGTATAAATGATATTATGCTCGCCGCTGTGCCGAAACCAGTCAAGCACTTTCTGGATTTTGTCGCAGGAAACGGCATTGTGGCAGTCAAGCAGGCTTTTTCCCACAAGACCTGCCCCGCCCCGCTTCTCGTACCTGGCGCAGGCCGCCGGATTCATGTAAATGATCCTGTGTTCCAGATTACAGATGACCACCGCACAGCGGTCCATATCTATGACACTCTTAAAATACGCGGATAAGTTCATATAAGCTCTCTCCATTCTTTCTTCACATGCCAGTGTGCTGACACGATTGCTTTCAGCCAAATGGCGCAGAAGGAATTTTAAGTCTGCGCCAATGTATCAGAAATTAATTATTCGTTGTACTAGTACATCGAATAATAAGTAACCAGCCATATGACTTGCCTGAATTTCCATCTGCCGCGTTGTCGTCAGTCAACGATGCCACCGCATCGTCTCCTTCCTCCGCCTTGCATATGAAAATTCATTCTGCGTCATATAGCTAGAAACTTATTTTTCGATGTACTAGTTCTTAAAGCTGTGGATGGGCGCGGGAATCCTTCCGCCCCGGTTCACAAAATCATCGCAGGAAAACCGGTTCACGGGCATGATGGGCGCATATCCCAGCAGACCGCCAAATTCCACCGTCTCCCCCACACCCTTGCCGATCACAGGGATTACACGGACAGCGGTGGTCTTCTGATTCACCATGCCAATGGCCATTTCGTCCGCAATGATGCCGGAGATGGTGGATGCCTTCGTGTCCCCGGGTATGGCGATCATATCAAGTCCCACGGAGCAGACACAGGTCATGGCTTCCAGCTTCTCCAGGGTCAGCGCTCCCGCCCGCACAGCATCAATCATTCCCTGATCCTCGCTGACCGGTATAAAGGCGCCGCTTAAACCGCCCACATAGGAAGACGCCATGACGCCGCCTTTCTTTACCTGGTCATTTAGCAGGGCAAGGGCAGCTGTGGTTCCCGGCGCTCCCGCATGCTCCAGCCCCATCTCACACAGGATATCCGCCACACTGTCCCCCACGGCCGGAGTGGGCGCAAGGGACAGATCCACGATTCCGAAAGGCACATCCAGCATCCTGGAGGCTTCTTTCGCCACCAGTTGTCCCACCCTGGTCACTTTAAACGCCGTCTTTTTAATCGTCTCACACAATACCTCAAAGTTCTCGCCCCGCACCTTTTCCAGCGCAGTCTTCACCACGCCGGGACCGCTGACTCCCACGTTGATAATCTTGTCCGCCTCGGTGACGCCGTGGAATGCCCCCGCCATAAAGGGATTGTCGTCCGGTGCGTTGCAGAATACCACCAGCTTTGCACATCCCAGGGAATCCTCCTCTTTCGTGTATTCCGCAGTGGATCTGATGATCTCGCCCATCAGCCTGACCGCGTCCATATTGATACCCGTCTTTGTGGAGCCCAGACTCACGGAACTGCACACCCTCTCCGTCTTGGACAATGCCAGGGGAATGGAACGGATCAACAGTTCGTCCGCAGGCGTCATACCCTTGCTGACCAGCGCGGAATAGCCGCCGATAAAATTCACTCCCACTTCCCGGGCTGCCTGATCCAGTGTCCCTGCAATGGAAGCAAAATCCTCCAGGGTCTTACACGCCGCGCCGCCTACCAAGGCGATGGGAGTCACGGAAATTCTCTTGTTCACAATGGGAATGCCAAACTCCCTGGAAATCTCCTCTCCCGTCTTCACAAGATCCTTGGCCGCCTCATATATCTTCCCGTAAATCTTCCTCTTTAGTTCTTCCAGGTCAGAATCAATACAATCCAGAAGGCTGATTCCCAGGGTGATGGTTCTCACATCCAGATTCTCCTTCTCGATCATTTTATTGGTTTCCGTTACTTCGTATAAATTGATCATTATTTACCCCCATGCAGGCTAACACACATATCAGCCAAACCTTCAAAGTATCCTTAATTTCAGGTGGATGCCTCCCGCTTCCACAGACATCCAGTCAACAACCCCGCTCAGATGCGATGCATCTTATCAAATATCTCTTCCTTCTGGCACTTGATCGCCACGCCGATCTCCTCTCCCAGCGCCGCCATCTCATCCGCCATGTCCCCAAAAGGTTTGCCACAGCCGTTGGTATCCACTATCATCATCATATTAAAATACCCCTGCACAATGGTCTGGGAAATATCCAGGATATTAATTCCATTCTCCGCCAGGTATGTGCATACCCTCGCAATGATACCCACAGTATCCTTTCCAACTACTGTAATAATCGTTCTTTTCATCTGACTCTCCTGTCCTGCGTCTCTTACGCGCACTTTCCTTGCTTTCTCTGTCCAATATATATTCTGTTCCGGTTTTAACTGATGCAAAATACTATGACCATTTTATCCATACATTGCCAGTTCAATACTGTCCATGTACTGATATATCGGCATGTTGAATTTCTGATAATCAGCCTCTGAAAATTCGTCCGTCGCCTTGGCCACACTCATATCAACAACATTTGTCTGATTCAAAAATGTGATCATAACAGGCACTTTCATGATAGTCGAGATTCCACGAATCGTCAGACTTCTCTCTTCGTCCGGTTCCAGAATTTCATTCTGATTATGTATAGTGACCTGTCTCTCCTGATATATCCGATACCTGCCTGCTTCCCTCCTCACACCCAGACCACCGGCGATGACTCGCTCCGCTTTGCCACCTGGATATCAAAATCTCCCGCTCTGTAAGGATTCTCGTCCATATTAATCTCCATTCGGACGGACTCGTAGGCAAGTTCCGGCAGATTATTTTCCTTGCTCAGATGTCCCAGGAGTATCGTTTTTAACCTGTCATGCAATATCCTGCAAAGCAGCCTGCCGGAATTCTCATTGGATAAGTGCCCTCTCTCTCCCAGGATCCTCTGCTTCAGATAATAGGGATAAGGTCCCACCTGCAGCATATTTACATCATGGTTTGCCTCCAGAAGAAGAGCATCCATTCCCTTCAGACATTCCACCGTATAATCATTATATACCCCCAGGTCTGTACAGATACCCACTCTCTTATTCCCGTAGGAGATCCGGTACGCTACCGGCTGCACCGCGTCATGGGATATATGCATGGGGTTGATGGCCAAATCCTTCAGGATAAACTTTTCATCCTCCCGAATGGGATGGAATAAAGACTCTTCCACATTTCCAAGGCTTCCTCCCTCGAACATAGCCCGGATGGTGCCCTCCGTGGCATAGACCGGAATCCCATACTTTCTTGTAAGCACACCCAGACCGCTGATGTGGTCGGCGTGCTCATGGGTGATCAAAATACCATCCAGATCCCTTGGCGACAGGTCAAGCCCTTTCAGACCCTGCTCCACTCTTTTCCCGCTGATCCCCGTATCTACCAGCAAGTGGGTGGCATCGGAACCCACATAGACGCAGTTCCCGCTGCTCCCGCTTGCTATACTGCATAGCCTCATTTTTCCTCACATTCTCCTATCCGATATCGGCTCAAGCATTACTTCCCTTTGGTGTTACTATCGGCTTGCCCTCTTTATCAAGCAATGGCGTTATACCACCTGAATTTGCGCATTTGTGAAACACATAATTTACACCTGTCTCTACATCAACCCAAATTTCTGTTACATTCAGCGTTCCCTGGCTATATGTCCTTATAAATCGTTCCATGAATTTCCCCCTTGCTATGAGAAGTCCTGTAATTTACCTTGCGGAAACCGCGCAATCCGAATAAGCGCCCTTACTTACGAAGGCCATATTCTATGGCATGGAAGTTTACTGTGCCGCTTCCTGCGCATTTCAGTCAAAGTTTTTCCCAATAGATGTCTATGATGTCCCCGTTGGTCAAGGGCTCCATATACTCCGCCCGCCTGCCGTTTATATTTGTCACAATGGCACGCCCCGCAGAAGCGTTCAGGTCAAAATTAATAAAGGAAAAAACGTCCACAAAGACATAGCTTTCCTTGCCTGTCATCACAACCGGCTGCTTATTGACATACACAGTCATTGCCCTGATCCCGCTGGCTGCGTTCTCTTCCTGCACCACCTTTAAGGTATCTTGGGAGCCATTCACTGCCTGTCCGCCGCCTGCACCGATCATCCTTCCGCTGCCCGGCTGACCCGACAAGCCTGAGACATCTGCACTTCCCGGCTGACCCAACATACCCGGGATGCCCGCACTTCCCAACGAACCGGTCATACCTGTGATTCCTGCACTTCCCGACGATCCCACCGTACCCGGGATGCCCGCACTAGACGGCTGACCTGCCGCACCTACGATTCCTGCACTTTCCGCCTGCATTGCCACACCTGAGCCGCCTGCACTTCCCTGTCCGCCTGCTCCTCCCAGCATCCCCGCCGTATCCCGCGCCGCTCCTCCGGAGATTTCAGGGGAACCCAGCGGCACCGGGTCAGGGATGCCGCTGATGTTGTTGACGGCATCGATAAAATTCCTTTCCGACTCCGCTGCGGCCGCGGCAGCCGCTGCTTCCTTTGCCGCCCTGCGCTTCGCCAGTTCCTCCTCCGTTTCTTCCTCCAGATCTGCATAGGTGAGCACCGCGTTCACATCCCACTCCAGGGTAAAGTTTTCGTAAACCTGGGTGTCCGGCTTCGCGGGAATCTCATTGACCAGTATCTTCCCGCCCAGGGGAACATCCATGAATCCGGCGATCTCCCTCACCGTGTAACAGTTCCTCACCTGAACATCGTCATTCTCCCTGATCCGGTAAAATTCATTTTCCGTCATTCCATTGACAGACGCCGTCTTGGGAAGACTGATCTTCGTCCCATTGACGACAACATGAATCTGTTCGGACAATTCCGGCAGCCTGCCCAGTTCCAGAACCGCAGGATCACCTGCCGTGGAAGGCACTACTTCCACCCAGTCGCCGTTATGTACCTGAGTATAAATATCCGCGGAATCCCCATTCAGCCGGATAACTGCCGCTTCTCCCTGTTCCCCGCGAACAATCCTGCTCTTACCGTTTACGGTAAAGTTCAGGGGCGTCCCTCTCTTGGGGAAGAGATCTTCATTGGTAAACTGCGCCTGCACCGCGGCATCCGCGACAGCTAATTTACCGTTGTCATATAACTTGACATGCTTGTCATTAAACTGCACATAGATAAAATTGTTGCTCTGCTCATAATAGCTGAGACAGATGCCGATGGGGGTCACCATCATGGCATCCCTGCGGGGATGCTCTATCTCGAACTGGATGTTCTGCATCACCTCCGGACCGCGGATCGCCACCCGTTCCTTCACGATCTCAAGTTCTTTTGCAAGATGCTCCGTGTAGCCCGGGATCATACCGCCGCCGCCCACCACAAACACGGCGCTGACAGACTTGTCGCCATTCAATTCCCTGATACATTCCGCCACCATGCGGGTCATTTTACCCACATGCTCCTCCAGGATCTTGTCCACCTCCTTGGCTGTAATGGTCTGTGTCAAGCCCATGATATCCTGATATTCCACCGTCTCCCGCGCGCTGGTCTGACGTTTGATGTGCTCCGCCGTCTCGAAATCCACCAGGCAATGCTGCACCAGTATTTCCGTCAGGCTGTCCCCTGCCACGGGAATCATGCCGTAAGCCGTGATTGTCCCGTCCCTGGTAATGGAAATATCGCTGGTGCCTGCCCCCACATCCACCAATGCCATATTCAGCATACGGAATTTCTCGGGGATCGCCACCTGGATCGCCGCGATGGGCTCCAGCGTCAGGTTTGCCACATGCAGCCCCGCGAACTCCACCGCCTTATACAGTCCGTCCACCACGTCGTCAGGCAGGAAGGTAGCGATCATATCCACCGCCATGTTTCTGACCTTGTGCCCCTCCAGGTTGCTGATCTGGTAGCCATTCATATAATAACGCATGGGCGTATAACCCACACAGTAAAATTTCATGTCAGAATCATCATTCTTGAGAAATTCCTCATATGCCTGCTCCACTCCCATGGTAGACAGGGAATAGATATCCTCCGCGGTGACCACATGATCCTCCTCAAAGTCCTGCTCCACATGGGTAGTCACCGTGCGCAGCACACGGCCTGCGGCAGCAATACACACCTCCGTAAGCTTCCGGTTCAGGTCACTTTCCAGTTTCTCCTTTACAAAGTTGATGGTCTGCCCTACCTTTGCGATATCATGAATCTGTCCGTCCAGCATGGATCTGGTCTCATGTTCCTTGGCACACTGTGCCAGCACATGAAATCTGCTGCCGTTCAGATATCCCACCGTACCCACAATACTCCGGGTGCCGATGTCAAGTCCAAATACCAGTTGTCCCTGCCCTTCTATTACTCCTGCCATGTGAACGCCTCCAGTTTTTTCTCAATTTGTCTGCAGGTTTCCTCAAAAGACCCGCTGTTGTCTATCACAAAATCACAGTTTCTGCGAAAGGTTTCCTCCGAAAGCTGCCGGCCCATAATCTGCCCGATCTTCTCCGCACTGTATCCCCTGGTCTCCGCAAGCCTTGCATACCTCACGGATTCCTCCGCATAGACATACCACATCTCATCCACCAGTTCCCCGTAACCGCACTCGATCAAAAGCGCCGCCTCAACGAAAAACAGTTCCACTTCCTCTTTCCGTTTTGCTTCCTCATACTTTTCAAGCAGCCAGATCCTCACCGCGGGATGGATAATATCGTTTACCTTCTGTAGAAGACCGGGGTCTTTAAATATTCTGTCGGCCATCAACCTTCTGTCTATCTGCCCGTCCCCGGCCAGGATCTCCGTCCCCAGCAGTTCCACAAGCGTCCGATAACATTCGGTGCCGGGTTCCTTTACCAGGTGTGCCACCTCGTCTGCCAGATAGATCTCACACGGATAATGGCTTTTGATAAATTTCAGGACTTTTGATTTCCCCGCTCCCACACCCCCGGTGATACCGATAAATTTCATCTGCCTATTTTGCCTCATACCAGTTCATCCCCGTATGCAGGTCGATCTCCAGCGTCACCGCCAGCTCCGCCGCCGACTTCATATTCTCGGTGAGGATCTGCCGCACCTGCTCTTCCTCCTCCAGGTAAGTCTCTATGACAAGTTCATCATGCACCTGCAGGATCAGCTTTGACCGTAGCCCCGCGTCCCTCAGCGCCTTCCAGACCCGTATCATGGCGATCTTGATAATATCCGCAGCGGTTCCCTGTATGGGGGAGTTCATGGCCACCCGTTCCCCGAAGGATCGCTGCATGAAGTTGGAGGAGGACAGTTCGGGAATGGGTCTGCGCCTGCCGAACATGGTGGTGATGTATCCCTTTTCCTTCGCATCCCTCACCAAGCCGTCCAGGAATTCCTTCACTTTGGGATAGGTGGCAAAATACTGCTCGATATATTCCGCCGCCTCCTTCTTGCTGATGCTGAGATCCTGGCTCAATCCGAAAGAACTGATGCCGTACACGATGCCGAAATTGACCGCCTTGGCATTCCGCCGCTGCAAATCCGTGACTTCTTCAAAAGGAGTGTGAAATACCTTCGCCGCCGTGATCCGGTGAATATCCTGATCCATGCGGTAAGCCTCAATCAGCTGCTCATCCCCGGACATATGGGCCAGTACCCGAAGCTCGATCTGGGAATAGTCCGCGTCCATGAACTCACAGCCCTGTCCCGGTACAAACACCTTGCGGATCCGCCTGCCCAGTTCCATCCGCATGGGAATATTCTGTAGATTCGGCTCTGTGGAGCTGATCCGTCCGGTGGCCGTGATGGTCTGGTTAAAATTCGTGTGGATGCGCCTGTCTTCGCCGATAAACACGGCAAGCCCGTCGGCGTAGGTGGATTTCAGTTTTGTCAGTCCCCTGTACTCCAGGATATCCTTCACAATGGGGTACTCCCCTGAAAGCTTCTCCAGTACGTCCGCCGCCGTGGAGTAGCCTGTCTTTGTCTTTTTCCCTCCGGGGATCTTCATGGTTTCAAACAGGATCTCCCCCAGCTGCTTCGGGGAATTGATATTGAACTCCTTTTCCGCCTGTCGGTGGATGGACTGCTCCAACTCCTCTATCCTGGCTACCAGCGCGTCGCCGTAGGCTTTCAGTTCCTCCCTGCGGACCTCCACCCCTTCCTTCTCCATATCATACAGTACCAGGGAAAGGGGCATCTCCATCTCCCACATCAGTCCGTCCATGCCGGTATCCCGCAGCTTCTCCCGCAGTACCGCATATGCCCTTGCCGCCACATAAGCCACATAGCAGTAATATTCCGCCGCCTTCCGGGGCATTTCCCTCAGCGCCTCTTTGGCCGTAAGCTTTCCGAAGGTCTCAGCCCTGCCCGGGATCATCAGACCCAGATGTTCGGAAGCGATGGTTTCCGGGTCATAATCATTCTTTAAGGGATTCAGCAGGTATGATGCGATCAAAATGTCAAAGTAGCGTTCCGTGGTATCCTGCTCCAAATAGTCATACTGCTTTTTGATATCAAAACCGGACAGAGTGACCCTGCCCGAAAGCCTCCGGACTGCTTCGCGGATCGCGGACACATCGCTGTCCGTCCCGTTCCCCGGCATTTCAAACAGGGACAGCTGCTCAATTTCCTCCACCGTAACCGGATAAAAAAGCGCCGCACACGGCACAAAGCGCCATTCTGGCACTTCGAAGAATGCTTCGCATTCTTCCCTCACTGTGACGGATTTTCCTTTGGGATAAATAAAGGTCGGTGCAGACTCTTCACAGACGGAAACCGCCACTCCCAGAAGCTGTCCCTGCTCCTGCACCAGATAAAATCCGACAGTGCTCCCGTCCCTGATCTGATCCAGCAGACGTAAAAATTCCTTCTGCTCCTCTATCCTTTGAAAACTCTGCAGCAAATCCCCGTTGGCGGCTACCGCGTCTTTTTCAAAACGGTTCAGCATATTTTTAAATTCCAGCTGTTTAAACAGGTTATATGCTTCCTGGGTATAGAATCCCTCCGCCTTTGCCGCCTCATAGTCCAGCTCCACCTCACAGTCGGTCTTAATGGTGGCAAGGGTTTTGCTGAGGTCTGCCAGATTCCGGTTTGCAATCAGGGACTCCCGGATGCTCTTTTTTGAAATTTCCTCCACATGGGCATAGATTTCTTCCAATGAGCCGTAAGCCACCATCAGTTCCGTTGCCGTTTTCTGCCCCACCTTGGGCACACCGGGAATATTGTCCGCGGTATCTCCCATCAGCGCTTTCAGGTCAATAAATTGTAGCGGCGTTACCTCATACTCTTCCTTCACGTCCCGGGGATAGTAATCCCTGATCTCTGTCCTTCCCTTCTGGGTCTTGGGGATCCTGATCTTGATATGTTCATCCGCAATCTGTAGCAGGTCACGGTCACCGGACACCAGAGATACCTCAATACCTTCTCCCTGGGCCTTCTTCGCCAGCGTTCCCAGGATATCGTCCGCCTCCAGTCCTGCCTGCTCCACGATTACGATACCCATGGCCTTCAGTACATCTTTCATCACCGGGACCTGCTCCCGCAGTTCCTCCGGCATGGGTTTTCTGGTTCCTTTATAGGCCTCATACATCTGATGGCGGAAAGTGGGCGCATGGACGTCAAAAGCAACCGCCAGATAATCCGGCTTTTCCTCCTCCAGGATCTTGAATAAAATATTCAGGAAACCATAAACGGCGTTGGTGTGCAGCCCCTGGGCATTACTCAGGTCAGGCACCCCATAAAACGCCCTGTTCAGAATGCTGTGTCCGTCTATTAAAACAAGTTTTCTGCCGTTACCCATTCACACAAACCTCCATGCGGATCTGTCCGCATTATCCTGCTCTGCAAAGCCTTAAATTCTTCTCACGCTAACCCCCATGCTCCTGCCCTGTAGGATTTCACGCCAACTTCCATCATTCCGCTCCGCGGAATCGCAAAGTTCTTCTCACGCCAGGATCCAGATCACCAGCCCGAAAATCACGCTGACCACCACTGCTTCAACCGCCAGGCCAAAATGCAGGAAGGCGTCATGAAAACGTATCTTGCGCCTTGCATCCGCCTCATGCTGGTCCAGTTCCTTCTGCAGGTCAAAGGCACCCCCATCCTCCAGGCGCTGGATTCCCTCCGTAGTCAGATACTGGATGGTCAGTTCCTCCCTGCACTCCCCGCATTCCTCCGCATGCTGGCAAAAGCGCTTCAATTCCGCATAGGGCAGCTTCTGCGCGATATAGCCGGAAATCAGTTTTTCAAATTCTTTACAATCCATATGCCAGCCTCTCACACTTCCCGCCATGCCGCCTTCGGCGGCACAAACAATCAATGAACTGATGCAGGGCCACACTTTCGCCATGCCGATGCAGTCGGCACAAACATTCCGTGGGAAGAATGCCTGTCTTTGGCATTCTTCGAATTGCTTTAGCAATTTGTGTAATTGTAATTTAGAAACTCTTAGCGGGCATATTGGGGCCGCTTAGAATTTCTTTACACACTTTCGAGTGCCTGCGCGATATCAGCGATCAGATCCTCTTTGTCCTCGATACCGCAGCTGATACGGATCAGTTCCGCCGGCACACCCGCCTCCTTCAGCTGCTCATCATTCATCTGCCGATGGGTGCTGGAGGCAGGATTCAGACAGCAGGTGCGGGCATCCGCCACATGGGTTGCGATCGCCGCCATCTTAAGGCTCTTCATGAAAATGCCTGCGGCCTCCCTGCCGCCCTTTAAGCCGAAGGAAACCACGCCGCAGCTGCCATCAGGCAGATATTTCTGCGCCAGGGAATAATATTTGTCCCCAGGCAGGCTGCAGTAATTGACATAGGCAACCTTGGGATGGCCGGAGAGATATTCCGCCACCGCCAGGCCATTCTCACAGTGCCGTTTCATACGCACGTGCAGGCTTTCCAGCCCCAGGTTCAGGAGAAAAGAATTCTGGGGACTGGGGATGGCGCCCAGGTCGCGCATCAGCTGCATCGCACACTTGGTAATAAACGCCCCCTCTTTTCCGAATCTCTCCGCGTAGGTTACTCCGTGATAGCTGTCATCAGGGGTGCAGAGGCCGGGGAATTTGTCCCCATGGGCCATCCAGTCAAACCTGCCGCTGTCCACAATGGCGCCTCCGATAGCAGCGGCGTGTCCATCCATATATTTTGTGGTGGAATGGGTCACAATATCCGCCCCCCACTCAAAAGGTCTGCAGTTAATTGGAGTGGCAAAGGTATTATCCACAATCAGGGGCACCCCATGGGCATGGGCACATTTTGCAAATTTCTCGATATCCAGCACCGTCAGTGCGGGATTGGCGATGGTTTCACCGAACACCAGCTTTGTGTTGTCCTGGAATGCCTCGTTGATCTCCTCCTCCGAAGCGTCAGGACTGATAAAGGTAGCCTCTATCCCCATCTTTTTCATGGTGACGGAGATCAGATTGAACGTGCCTCCATAGATGGTGCTGGAAGCCACAATATGGTCGCCGCAGCCACAGATATTGAACAGCGCCATAAAGTTTGCCGCCTGTCCGCTGCTGGTCAGCATGGCCGCCGTACCGCCCTCCAGCTGCGCAATCTTCGCCGCCACATAGTCGTGGGTGGGATTCTGCAGCCTGCTGTAGAAATACCCGGACGCCTCCAGGTCGAAAAGCTTTCCCATATCCTCGCTGGTATCGTATTTAAAGGTTGTGCTCTGGACAATGGGAATCTGTCTGGGTTCCCCGTTCCCCGGTGTATAACCGCCCTGTACGCATATACTGTTCAATTTCATGTTCTTTTCCTGCCTGCGCGTTGCGACGCGCCCTGGTACATCGTTGAATACGCATTTTTATCCAACCGCTCTCTGTGAATGATATCAGAAATTTCTGCATACAAACTCACTTTCCAGTATACACATTCCGGACGGGAAATTCAACAATTTCTCTTTCTAATTTTTACGTGACATTTTCGGTTTTCAGTGGTATAATCTGCTCTTAGGAAAAAGAAAGAAAAGAGGAAATAGAAATGAAGCAAAAGAAAAGCGGACTTTTTACAGTGATCTGCGTAGTGGCAGCAATTGCCCTGGGGGTTCTCCTGAGCGTTGTGACAAAAGACAAACCTCCCAAACTTGCCCTGGGCGGAACAGAACTGGATCTGTCGAATCTAAGAATCTCCGACCTGAATGCAGCGGGCTTCTACCTGTCCAATAATGACAACAGTATGCCCGGCTCCTCCTTCAAGGAAATGCTCTCCTACTATCAGGGTGATGACCGCGAAATGTCCATGGGCGGCGTATCTGTGCTGAACCGTTCCAGCAGCCAGACGCCCTACGCCAAATGCGAAGTCTTTGAGATTGCCGCAAAGTCAAGGGATAAAGAGGGAAATCCCACGGGGCTCCAGGCCACCTATGAGGGAGAGGAATTTTTCGGGAAGACGAGGGAGGAAGTGATCGCCCTCTTCGGGGAACCGGCGGACAGCGATTCCTCCGACAAGCTGGTATACCGGACGAAAAGGAACCAGTACAGAACCGTCTTTTATTTCGATTCCAAAACGGATGAATGCTATCGGCTGGAAATCTATCGCCACGAGGACAATCTGGTCAGATAAAATGTGAAGGAAATCACTAGTACATCGTTGCATTAATCCTGAAGTAAATCAGTGCTTGATGTTTGCGTCAGTGCAAGGCGGAGGAAGGAGGCGATGCGGTGGCATCGTCAGTCAACAATGCCACCGCAAAGTCTGCCCCAGCGAAACGTAAAGTTATTTCGCATGGTTTACAACAGCATTTAAGCTCTTACCCTAACAGGTAAGGCAACGTTGTAACTAATGGTGGACAATAGGTGATCAAAAGCAATACTGTAATCAACGCCGCAATAAATGGCAAACTCTCTTTTACAAATTCGGTCACATTCAGTTTCAATGTTGAGCATACCACAAAAATCAGCGTTCCAAACGGAGGCGTCAACCCTCCCAGCGTGATATTGACAACCATCACAATACCAAGATGAATCGGATCGATTCCCAATGATTTTGCGACTGGCAAAAGCAGCGGGGTCAGTATAATCAAAGACGCTGTTCCTTCAAGAAACATGCCAAGGATTAATAAAAACACATTGATGATCAGCAGCAATATAAACGGATTTGACGTAACAGAAGCCAGCATTTCCGTGATTACCTGAGGGATTCTCTCCCAGCTCATATAATAGCTGAACGCAGAGGCCGATACAATGATCAGCATGACCGAACAGGTTGAGCAGACAGATTCTTTGATAATACGCGGCAGCATTTCAATCTTAAGTTCCTTATAGACAAAGAACCCTACAAGAAGACAGTAAACCACACTGACCGCGCCCGCTTCACTGGCTGTAAAAATTCCGATACGCAATCCCATAATCAAGCCAAACGGCATAAATAATGCCCACAGAGAACGAATAAATTCACGGCCAATCTCGCCTGGAGAAGCCATTTTCTCCCGCACTGGTTTATAACCTTTTTTTCGTGATACAATACTCACCACAATCATTAAAGCAATGGTGATCAATATCCCTGGCACATATCCGGCGACAAACATTCTGCTGACCGATACTTCTGCCATAAACGCGTATAAAATCAGAGTAATTCCCGGCGGGATGACCGGTGTAATACATGCGGATGCCGCGGTAACAGCGGCAGAAAACCCTTTTCCATAGCCCCGCTTCTCCATTTCAGGCACCAGCATCTTCGCCTGCATGGCTGCATCTGCATTAGAGGAACCAGATACCCCGCCCATCAGGGCGCTTAAAAGCACATTTACCTGCCCCAAACCACCGGACATATGCCCGGTCAGGCATTCTGCAAAGCTCATCAGGCTGGAAGAAATCCCTGAATAGGTCATAATCGTACCTGCCAGGATGAAAAACGGAATCGCCAGCATCGGGAATGACTCTGAACTTGCAATCATACGCTGAACTACCACATTTGCCGGCATTCCGGTAGGACAAAATACAAAGTAAGACAACGCAGCCACCATCAGACAATATGCCACAGGAATGTTCATTGCAAAAAGCAGGAACAGAATAACCATTGGGAAAAATACCATCTTACTCCGCCTCCTTTCCGCTTACACCCTTGACCGCCTTCATATCTCTGATCAGAAATTCGGCTGAGTGGATCGCCATAAAGATAAAAGCAATAGCAGCCGCTACGTCAATAAACGAATAGGAAATACGCAATGCACTGGTCAGTTTAAGTTTTGCACTGATCGTGATAGTAACCGCCATATATGCCATCATCAGGTTAAACACAATCAGCAGGATATCGGTTATCATTTTTACCGCTGCATGGATTTTTTCCGGCAGCATATTAACGATACAGTCGATTCCCACATGAGCGCCTTCTTTAAAACAGGCGCTTGCTCCAATAAAGAGCAGCCATACGAAAGCGGTTGTGGCGATCTCCTCAGCCTGATAAATAGGTTTATTAAAACAGTATCTGCAGATAACATTCATAAATGTAGCCAAAACAGCAACCACCATGGCAGCCCCGGCAACGGTTATTTCTAAATAATCACGTATATTCTTCATCGGTCCCCCTTTCTTTTCACAGCGGACGCCAGTTAAGCATCCGCTGTCATATAGAGTCTACTTAGTTCATTTCACCCTTTACTTTATCATACAGCCCGTCAGACCACTCCGGGAACTTTGTATAAACTGCTTCACACGCAGTACGGAATGGTTCACGGTCCACATCAATAAACGTGACTCCTTCGGCCTCCAGTTTTTTTCTCCATTCCTGCTCATCTGTAATCACCCTTTCACTGTAAATCTTGCCCTCCTCAGCAACACACTCTGTCAGAACCGCCTGCTGATTTTCACTCATAGAATCCCATACTTTCTGGGACATCTCAAGACCAATTATGCCGGTAAAATGTCCGGTAGTTGCAATATATTTTGCGGCTTCCTGCAGCTTGGACGTATAAATGGTTGCCAAAGGCGCTTCCGCTGCATCCACCACACCCTGATCCAGCGCACTATACACCTCATTCCACTGAATCGTAGTTGGAGCAGCACCCAGGCTTTCCATGGTAGCCGTCCACATCGTATTGCTGGGGACGCGGATTTTCAATCCCTTCATATCATCCGGGGAATTGATTGGTTTCTTGGAAATGATATGACGTTCGCCAAAATACCAGTTCATCGCCAAAACCTTAATCCCCTGTGCCGAACAGGAATCCGTAACCTCCTTATACCATTCCGATTCACTCAGCTTCATCAGTTCCTCATAAGAATCATACAAAAACGGCCCGTTCATAATCCCGAAATCCGGCACATAATCTGCCAAAAATCCCGTATCTCCCACAGAAATAATATTTGCCCCATTAACAACCTGCTCCAGATTATCTTTATTACTGCCTAGTTCTGAATTTGCATAGACCTGGATTTCAATCGTCCCCTTGGAACGTTCCTTTACCATATCCGCCAATTCCAAAAAGGCTTCCTGCACCGGATCGGTGTTGCTTTGCACATGATTAAGCTTCAACACGATCTTCTGCTCATTTCCGGACGACGAAACGCTGTCTGTCCCTGCTGTTGTACCCTGAGAAGACGGTGCATTGCCTCCGCATCCTGTGCTCACAAGCATGGCTGTCGCGATAATTACTGTTAATAATTTTTTTCTCATCATTCTCTTCTTCCCTTCCATTTTTCTATTCCGACTGGGTTCTTTACTTGTTCGCAAATTCATGAATCTTCTTCTGTGCTTCCTCCGTATGATACAACACAGACAGGTTTGCTGCCTCCTGCTTCATCCGTTCATCCAGCTCTACAGGGCATGTACTTAAAAACGCCAGCCGCTTTAACGCTGCGATTGCTTGCGGGCTTCTTCTTGCCAGCTTTGCCGCAATTTCCCTGGCTTTGTCCATCAGGTTTTCTTCCGGGACAACATAGTTGACAATCCCCCAATCACAGAATTGCCTGGCTAAAAACTTTCCGCCCAGATACAAGATCTCCTTTGCCCGGTTGATGCTCACTTTCTGGATCAGCCTCTGTGTGCCGCCACCGCCGGGAACCAGCCCCAAATGTACTTCCGGCAATCCGAATTGTGCATTTTCGCTGGCAATAATCATGTCACAAGACATAGCAATCTCAAAACCGCCTCCCAAAGCGAACCCGTTTACAACGGCAATAAACGGCTTGTTCCCCCGTTCAGCCTCTTGATAAAGACTCCAACCCTTCTTTTGAAAAGCATCGAACTGTTCGTCTGTCTGGGCCGCATATTCCTTAATATCTGCACCGGCCATAAATGCGCGGCCTCCCCCTGTCACCAACACAACCCTGACGTCCCCATCCTCATTTACTTCATGAAATGCATCCACAATTTCATCCATAAATTTTTGATTCATTGCGTTTAACTGCTCCGGACGACGGAAAGTAATCTCAGCGATTCCATCTGCTTTTTCTACTGTAAGGTATTGATACATTATTTGTCCTCCTCCTATCTGTATGTACTATTAGCTGTCCTGTAGCGCCTCAGTGTGTCTCCCTATCATAAGTTTTCCACATATTCCGAAAAAGCAGACCGGATCTCTTTTGCCATCTTGTCCGGGGCAACCATCACTTTTACACCTGCATTGATTCGTTTCCCACAATGTTCCTGAAACCTGTTCCACCCAGGAAAACGTGGCCTGAGATAAGCCTGCTCGATCGTTGCTCTCGTATTTTTAAAGAAATTGTTTGTCACCAGA
>CANDMD010000035.1 GCA_947385725.1 uncultured Lachnospiraceae bacterium
TCGACAAGACGTACCATAAGACGGAGAATACGCTCCTGGCCCTTTTCCCGGCGGCCATCCAGCAGCTGATCTCATCCGGGATTACCACAGTGGGAACCCTGTATCTCTTCGCTTCGGTAAAATGGTGGTTTCTCCTGGTGATCCTGCTGCCTTTTGCACTGGAGACGTGGCTTGTGGGCAGATCCAATTACCATATTTACCGGGAAATGGAAACCTACTGGAAAAAGGAGCGTTTCTATACCAGGCTGGGAGAACTGCTGCGTTCCAGGGACTATGTCAGGGAGAATACGCTGCAGGGCATTTCAGGGTATCTGATCGAGACATACCGCAGCCGGATGAACAGCCGTAACAGGGAATATGAGCGCTATTTCTTCAGGCATCTGCGCCATAATTTTGCAAAGCGGCATCTGACCAAGGCTACCCAGCTGGGCATGGCGCTGCTGCTGCTTTTCTTTTACTGCAACGGGGAAATCCGGATCGGCGCGTTGATCTCCCTGAGCCTGGCCCTGTTTAAAAAGGTATTTTCCCAGAACGGGCTGAACGGACTGGTGAAGGTTCTGCGGGTCAGTGGGCAGTACAGGAATGCCTTTGCTTTCTATGACAGTTATTTCAGACTTTCGGAGGAGGAGCAGGGAGGGGAAGACACCATGCCGGAGACTTTCGAAATAGAGTTCGACAATGTTTCCTTTGCCTATCCTGACACGGACAAAAAGATTCTGGACGGAATGAGTTTCCGGATCCGCCATGGGGAAAAGGTGTCCATCGTGGGGGAAAACGGTCAGGGAAAGAGCACGGTGATCAAGCTGCTTTTAGGTCTGTTCCGACCGGACAGCGGGGAAATCCGCATTGGGGGGAAGCCCCTGGAAAGCTATTCCGGGTCTGTGCGGGAGCGGCTGTTTGGCGCAGTATTCCAGGATTTTGGGAAATATTGCATAACACTGGGGGAGAATGTGGGTATAGGAGATCCGGAAAAGCTGCATGACAGAAAGGCTCTGGCAGCGGCAATGGGCAAGGCGGGGGCGGAGTCTGTGGCAGCAGGGTTGGCGGACGGTGTGGACACGCTGCTGGGGAGGGAATTTGAGGGCGGCGTGGATCTGTCCGGCGGACAGTGGCAGAGGATCGCCATTGCCAGGGCATTGATGGGGGAGAAACCGGTCATGATCCTGGACGAGCCCACAAGTTCGCTGGATCCCATGGCAGAGAGCCGGATCTATTCCGAATTTGCAGGGATGGCGGAGGGCAGGACATCGATCTTTGTCACCCACCGCCTGGCATCCACCATGATCACGGACCGTATTCTGGTCATAGGCTCCGGCCGGATCCTGCAGAGCGGCTCCCACGAGGAACTGCTGGAGCAGGGAGGGCTGTACGCGGATATGTTCCGGGAGCAGAAGAAGTGGTATGGAAAGGAGACCATATGATATTTGTTGACAATACTGCGAAAATAGAGGAAGCTGTACAAAGGGAACGTGCCCCGAGATTTTCCCATTTGATCCGTTTATTCCTGTTCGTCTTTTCTAAAACAAAGGCAATCAGCGCTGTCTATATAGGCGCGTTCCTTCTGCTGTCCCTGCTGCGGCCGGCTGTTGCCCTCCTGTGGAACGGTTACATACAGAGGGCGGAAGGTATTTCTTCCATGGAAGGCACTTTTTCCATGGAAAGCATTTTTTCCGCGGCGGCATTGCTGGCCATTTACTTTCTGATCCAATTGCTGGCCGGGCTGATCAATCGGTATGTGTATCTGATGGATGACATAGAACAGCTGAATCTGGTACAGGCCAACCGGCAGCAGGAGCAGCTGCTTTCCGCCCTTTACCGGAAGATAGCGGATATTCCGACGGAAGACCTGGAGATTCCAAAGCTGAATGACAGGATAGAGCAGGTATTCCGGTTCATGGGCGGGCGTTTCGGGATGAACACCGGCGTGATGCTCCAGGGATATTTTGTGGTTGCCAAGACAGTGTCCGTCCTTTCCATAGCGGCTTCCCTGTACCTGTTTCATCCCCTGCTGTGCCTGGTCGTGCTGACAGCGCCCCTGCCTGCCATATGGGCAAACACGGCGGGACAGAAGCTGATGTCCCGGTTCCGGAAGAGCAATATCAGGCTGCAGCGCAGGGCAGACTACTTTGAGAAGCTGATGATATCACCGGCGGCAAAGGAACTGAAAACCTTTGCCCTGTACGACTTTTTCTATGGGAAATGGAAGGCGGCTGCCGATGAATACACGGAAAAGGAGCAGAAGGTGATCCGTGCCCGGGCGAACTTTATGCTGCTGCACAATTTTATCATCCATGCCGCCATTGTGACCGGCAGTGTGTTCGCCATTGTATTGATGGCCATGGGAGAACTGTCGCTGGGCGGGCTGGGTGCGGTCCTGTCGCTGGTATCCACCCTGGTGGAGGATGTGAAGGAACTGATGACGGGGTATGCTACCTTCGTGACCCAAAAGAATGAGGCGGCACAGTTCTTTGACCTGATGGAGCTGCCGGAGCAGACACAGGAGGGAGAAGCCTGCGGCGACATAACCCTGATACGGGCGGAGCACTTAAATTACCGCTATCCCCTGACAGGGCGCTATGTCCTGGAGGATGTCAGTCTCACCATTAAAAAAGGGGAGAAAATCGCTTTTGTGGGGGAGAATGGAATGGGAAAGACAACGATGGTGAAGCTGCTCACAGGGGTGCTTTCCCCCTCCGGCGGGCAGCTGGAAATAAACGGGAAACCGGTGTCACAGTATCAATGTAAAAGCCGTTACGACAAGGCGGGGGTGATGACCCAGAACGGCATGGGATATCCCACCTTTACCATTGGGGATAATGTGTTTTTGGGAGATATCTCCAGGGAACGCGACGAACGGGCCATTGAGGAGGCCCTTGCTTTTGCCGGACTGGAAGGGAAAGAGAAAGGAAGCCTTCTTGGAAAGGACGTCGGCGGCGTGGATCTCTCCGGCGGGGAGTGGCAGAAGCTGTCCATTGCCAGGAATATCTACCGGGACAGGGATTTCATGGTACTGGACGAACCCACCAGCAATCTTGATCCCCTGTCGGAGGCAGAAATATTCAGGAAATATATGGAGATGGCGGAGGGCAGGACGGTGATCTATGTGACCCACAGGATCAGCGCGGCAGCCCTGGCGGACAGGATCCTTGTGTTTGAGAAGGGCAGGATCGTGCAGGACGGGACGCATGAAGAACTGCTGGCATCAGGAGGAGTTTATGAGAGATTATACAGGGAACAGGCAAAGTGGTATGACAGATGAAAATCCGGTCTTCCGCTCCCTTGGGGTGATTGAAGAGCGGATCCGGGAAAAGCTGACGGTCAAAAGCCTTGCGGACAGCGTCCATTTTTCCCAGTATCATTACCAGCGCCTGTTTCGGGAGGCGGTGGGGGACAGTGTCATGGGATATGTGGCCAGACGCAGGATTTCACTGGCCGCCGCGGAACTTGCGGGCACGGATGTCTCTGTGCTGGAAATCGCGCTTAAGTATGGCTATGATTCCCATGAAGGCTTTACCCGCAGCTTCCGGGCGCATATGGGAATCACCCCTGCGGAATACCGGAAATACCATTTGTCCACAAGCCCCCTAAAAGTGCAGAAGGAGAAGAGTGCCATGATTTATTCAAAAGCCGCTGACGAGATGATCCGGGAACTGAACAGCCTCATCGTCCAGGCCAGGGAAACTGCGGAGTACACGAGAAAATGTGTGAAGGCAAATGCCGGGACAGCCATCTTTTATTCCCGGTTCTGGGATGTGGTTGTGGATAAGACGGAATCCATGGCGGAAAACCTTGCACAGATTTTAAGCCGCATCACTGCCATTGTGGAGCAGCCGGATGAAATATCCGCCCGTTTTATGATCCTCAAGGCCATGGAGGATACTGCTTTTCAATCCGGTATGATTGCGTTTCAGGCTGGACTGACCATTGCAAGGGCCATGCCGGAGCACAGGGAGGCGTTCCTGGATGTATGCCTGAAATATGAATCCCTGGCCGGGATTGCCCGGAGTAAGACTGGGAGGATCGGGGAATTTCTGCAGGAATTGTGGCAGCTGATCTATCAGGACATGCGTAAGAACGCGGAGGGAAAAATACGGCAGGCCGTGGAAAAGGGTATGGCGGCAGCGGGGGAGCTGTCAGGGAATCCGGCGCTGCCGTATGCCTATATCGCGGAGGAAGTGAAGAGCATTGCGGAGGAGCTTTCCGCCATACCCCTTGAGGAGATGACCGCCGCCCGGCTGGAAAATGACCTGGTCCGCCTGGAAATGATCGCCTTTGCCGTGGATGTGGATGTGCTGCGCACTCCGGCACACAGATCCCTGCTGGAAAAAATATATGCTTTCAGGGAAGAATTGCGCGAGGCAGCGGGATTTTTCCGAAGTCTGCCCGGGGATGTGTCCTGTCCTTCGGATTTCAGGCAGAAGGAACTCTGGGGAAATGTGTTGCTGTTCTACCTTAAGGGGGAAATACAGAAACTGGGCGATGCCCGCCTGACGGAGAAGCAAAAAAATGCCTTTGGGGAGATCTGCGGCAAAATGAAGCAGGCTGTCCGTCCGGCGGGCGAAAATGCAGATCTTTCACGGCAGGTTTATCATGAACTGACCATACAGGGGAAGGAACTGGGCAGATTCGGTGCGGCAACCCGCTATCTTGCGGAAGAATGGAAACGCGTTATGCTGGAGCCGGACGGCAATAATGGAAGGTCTCTGATTTTGGGGTGAATTGCCGATTTGGTATGAATAAACACAGCAGAACTGCGTATGCTATACTACGTAACGCCTGAATTTACCGTACGGCACTGGTTAAACGTATACAACTGGCGTTATGTAGTCAGGCTGCTCGGAAATTTTAACTGTTAAGCAGTATCATAATTATAAAAAAGATATGAAATATAAACAAACCATAAATTATTAGCACTCACTGTTGACGAGTGCTAATAAAAGTGCTATAACAGAACCATAAGGAAGGAACAGCAATATAACTTCCCGGAACAATCAACCAACACGGCATACAGCCGCAGATTTTAAAACAGTTTCAAACGGAGCAAGGAGGAATGACTTATGTTAATGCCCAGTATTTTTGGAGAAAGCTTACTTGATGACTTTTTCGGAGATTTGAACGGATCTGCGAGAAATAATATGAGATATCCCGCACCGTCCAACAGTATCATGAAGACCGATATCAAGGAATCGGAAAATGATTACGAGATCAACATCGACCTTCCCGGATACAAGAAGGAGGATGTGCAGGCTGAACTCAAGGATGGTTATCTCGTCATCACCGCAAAGAACGAGAGCACCGTGGAGGACACCGGCAATAAGGAGTATATCAGGAGAGAGAGATTCTACGGTACCTGCAGCAGAAGCTTTTATGTGGGCAAGGAAGTCCAGCAGGAGGATATCTCGGCCAGGTTTGAGAATGGCGTCCTGATCATGAACGTGCCCAAGCACATTGAAAAGCCTGTTGAGGAAAAGAAGTATATTTCCATTACAGGATAAAAAAGCGCTTCTTCGAAGCGCTTGGAAGAAGGCTTTGCATTCTTCCCCAGCTAAGGCGCGGTTCCCTGTCAAATGAAACATTGGCCCCCAGGCATAGCCTGGGGGTCAATTGCTGCGCAATGCAAAGCCATTCCGCCAAAATCAGCTTTCCTGTGCCAAATAATCGGCAGCCTGGGTATCTGAAAAAAGTCAGGCTGAATGCTTTTTGCTGCTGTCTGGCGGGTTCCCATAGGCGTTATCATATGGGTCAGACCTGCGCGAAAGCAGTATGATATTGATAATACAGAAGATACCGCCCAAGATGCCGCTTATCAGCCAGATCAAGATCAGCGGCAGAATATTTTCTATCGGTGCACCCAGGCCGAAAAGAAGGAACAGCAGGATAAACAGACAAACGCTGATTATGGACAGGGGATATCCCAGGCCATCCAGGATCAATGCCAGCCATCCGGGTTTGCCGGAATCATGATACCGCTTTATGGCGGCAAAACGGAAAATAATGAAATGCGGGATCCTCCAGAGAAGGAAAATATAGAAAAGACAGGTCCGTATTACAGACATATGTGGTCTGACAAGCATAAAGATCCCGCCAATCCATAAAAGATCTATGGCAAACCCTATAAGCCGAGCCCTCCAATATCCTGTTATGGACAAACGTCCCCTCCAATGAAACAGTTTTTTTATAATGTCCCATATGGGCAGTAATATGTTCTTCAATTAAAAACCCCCTCGTATATGGTCTTATCATTTCGTCCACAGAGCTTCTGTATTCAGACGATGCATTTGAGATAAACTACGATGAAAATTTATCCTGCGCCAAACATACGGGCAATTAGAGTGGATTATACTAGTGCACTGACACGTTCATAATTTGACTAATGACTTGCCTAAATTTCCATCTGCTGCGTTGTTGTCGGTCAACGATGCCACCGCATCGCCTCCCTCCGCCGCCTTGCAGAGTGGAAATTTATCCTTCGTCATTAGTTCAAAAATGAACATGTCAGCGCACCAGCGGCCAAAAAGACTGACCGCTCAGTATCAAATGATGCACACAGCCGCATAAGGAAATATGCCGCAGCCTTATTGATATAATAGTACCTTTTTATTAAGCAGGTGTAAAGCGGTTTCCGTCTCCGGTTCTTTTCCTGGAAATTGCCGCATGGCTGAACTGTTACAAATTACCTTGAGTTTAGAAAAAGTTCACTTGTATCTGACGGGATTTTCAAGTATACTCATATCAGGATTACGCACAATAAAGAAGCTGAGGATGGGGGACATATGTCAGACAATTACAATGAAAATGACGATATAAAATCCGGGGAGAAGAAAATCATCTCCGAGGAGGAAAATAAGAACAGCGATTATGAGGATGTGTGCTTTGTCTGCCGCAGGCCGGAGAGCAAGGCGGGAAAGATGTTTAAGCTGCCCAACAATATCTGTGTCTGCGATGACTGTATGCATAAGACCATGGAGACGGTCAGCCAGTTTGATTACCAGGGGCTGCTCCATGATCCCCGTTTCCAGAATGAACTGGATCAGATCACGAAGCAGGGCGGCATTCCCAACATCAGCTTTGTGAATCTGGCGGATCTGCAGGGAGACGGGGGCATCCCCAACAAGCAGAAACTGAAAAAAAAGAAAAAGAAAGAGGACAGCCAGCCTGTCCTGAATATCAAGGATATTCCCGCGCCCCATAAGATCAAGGCCAGCCTGGACGAGTATGTGGTGGGGCAGGAGCAGGCGAAAAAGGTGATCTCCGTGGCAGTGTATAATCATTATAAACGGGTTGCCACGAACACCATGGACGAGATCGAGATTGAGAAGTCCAATATGCTGATGATCGGGCCCACGGGAAGCGGCAAGACATATCTGGTCAAGACCCTTGCAAGGCTTCTGGACGTGCCCCTTGCCATTGCGGATGCCACCTCCCTCACGGAGGCGGGCTATATCGGTGATGATATTGAAAGCGTAGTGTCCAAGCTGCTGGCGGCTGCGGACAATGATGTGGAAAAGGCGGAGCAGGGCATTATTTTTATTGACGAAATCGACAAGATTGCCAAGAAGAAAAACACGAATACCCGCGATGTCAGCGGCGAAAGCGTGCAGCAGGGCATGCTGAAGCTGCTGGAGGGAGCGGAGGTGGAGGTTCCCGTGGGCGCCAACAGCAAGAATGCCATGGTGCCCCTGGCTACGGTCAATACCCGCAATATTTTGTTTATCTGCGGCGGCGCCTTCCCTGATCTGGAGGAGATCATCAAGGAACGCCTGACCAAGACGGCCTCTATTGGCTTTAATTCGGAATTAAAGGACAAGTATGATAAGGACAAGAACCTGTTGTCCAAGGTGACGGTGGAGGATATCAGGAAATTTGGCATGATCCCTGAGTTTATCGGACGTCTGCCCATTATTTACACATTGGACGGCCTTACCAAGGAAATGATGGTAAAGATCCTGAAGGAGCCTAAGAATGCTATTTTAAAGCAATATCAGAAGCTGCTGGAACTGGACGTGGTAAAGCTGGAATTTACGGATGAGGCACTGGATGCCATAGCGGAGAAAGCCATGAAGCGAGAGACAGGCGCCAGGGCGCTGCGTTCCATCATTGAGGAATTTATGCTGGATATCATGTATGAGATCCCCAAGGATGACAATATCGGCCGAGTCACCATCACCAGGGAATACATCGAGGGCACCGGCGGACCCATTATTGATATCCGAAGCAACCAGACGCTGGAGGATATGGATAAACTGAAGATCACTCCTGTGGAGGAGTGAATGTTGTGTCGAAAGGCGGGGCGCTGCGAGAGGTGCTTCGCCTTTCCATTCTGATTTTTGGCGTTGGTTTGCATTTTTGATGGCAGGGGGAGGAACAATGAGTGAACAGCAGTATACCTATATAGCCATCGACCTGAAGTCCTTTTACGCTTCTGTGGAATGTGTGGAACGGCAGCTGGATCCGCTTGCCACGAATCTGGTGGTAGCGGATGCCGCAAGGACGGAAAAGACGATATGTCTGGCGGTTTCTCCGTCCCTGAAAGCGTATGGCATTCCCGGCAGGGCAAGGCTGTTTGAAGTGGTGCAGAGGGTGAAGGAAGTCAATATGGAACGCCGGGAAAAAGCCCCTGGCAGGCGGTTTGCCGGTGCTTCCTGCCATGCCCCGGAACTGCGGGAGCATCCGGAACTGGAAGCAGCCTATATCGTGGCACCGCCCCGGATGGCCTTCTATATGGAATACAGCACCATTATTTATAACATATATTTAAAATATATTGCCCCGGAGGATATCCATGTCTATTCTATTGATGAGGTTTTCCTGGATGTGTCCCGGTATCTGCAAACTTATCGGATGACGGCAAGGGAACTGGCGTCGAAGATGGTAAAGGAGGTCCTTGACACCACGGGTATTACCGCCACCGCAGGAATCGGTACGAACCTGTACCTGTGCAAGGTGGCAATGGATATTGTGGCAAAGCATGTGGCTCCGGACGATAACGGCGTCCGGATTGCACAGCTGGATGAGACGAGTTACCGCAGGCAGCTGTGGAGCCACAGGCCGCTGACGGATTTCTGGCGGGTGGGGCAGGGATACCGGAGACGGCTGGAAGAGGTCGGGCTGTTTACCATGGGCGATATTGCCCGGTGTTCCCTGGGCAGGGACGGGGATTATTATAATGAGGAGCTTCTGTATAAGCTCTTCGGGGTCAATGCGGAACTTCTCATAGACCATGCATGGGGCTGGGAACCGGTCACCATGGATCTGGTTAAGGCGTACAAGCCGGAAACCAACTGCATCAGTTCCGGGCAGGTGCTGCAATGTCCCTATGATTTTGGGAGGGCAAGGCTGATTGTACACGAAATGACAGACCTGCTTGTACTGGATCTGGTGGAAAAGAGGCTGGTGACAGACCAGCTGACGCTCACTGTCGGTTATGATATTGAAAATCTCGCCGATTCCGGGATCAGAAGCAGGTATAAGGGGGAGGTCACAACGGATCGTTACGGCAGGCGGGTTCCCAAACATGCCCATGGAACGGTCAATCTGGATCGCTGCACTTCCTCCACCGGGATCATCACGGACGCCGTCCTGGGGCTGTATGACCGGATCGTCAATCCGGATCTGCTCGTGCGGCGCGTTACACTGGGTGCAAACCGGCTGGTGGATGAGGCGGAAGCCGGGGGCACAGGGCAGTATGAGCAGCTGGAGCTGTTTACGGATTACGGGGCGCTGGAAAAGGAGAAGGAGAACCAGGAGGCGAAGCTGGCAAAGGAGAGGAAGCTGCAGGAAGCCGTACTGTCCGTGAAGAAAAAATATGGCAAGAATGCCATACTGAAGGGTATGAATCTGCAGGAGGGCGCCACTACCATGGAACGCAACCGGCAGATAGGAGGGCATAAGGCATGAAGGGAAAGACAATTTTTGTCACGGCTATGAGAGATGCGGGACTGATTGTGGGAGGCGCCGTGCTGGGGCTGGTCGCACTGCTGCTGGTTCATTTATTGCCCACAGACCCTATGCGGGAGCATGTGTACTGGTCCCTGGAGATGATAGAGAAGGAATTTGCAGACGAGATCCTGGTGGAAGGATATACAGCCACATTGACGGGGAATTTCACCGACTGCCTGATGCTGGAGCATGCCATTTATGAATCGGAAGAGCATGGTGTGCTGGAGCAGACATTAAAAATGTACCGCAGTGAGTCCTGTGCGGAGCAAGACGGATGGGAACCGGGACGTTCCCTGAAGGATTACCTGGAAAGGATACCCCAGGCACAGGAAGTGGAGTATTCCAGGTACTGGCATGGGTACCTGTTGGCGCTGAAACCGTTGCTGTTTCTCACAACCTTTAATACAATCAGGCTGTTAAACTCAGCGGTTCAGCTGTTTCTGGCAGGCTGTGTGGCAATTGGCTTCTGTAAGAAAAAAGCGTACCTGCCTGCAAAGTTTTTCTTGCTGTCGCTTCCGTTTTTGTTTTTCGTAAGTACCTATGCTTCTCTTTCGCTGAGCATTTGTTATTACGTTATGGCGATTGCGCTTCTGGTTCAGCTGAAGTATGACGAATGGTTTGACAGGAAAGGCATATACGGCGAATTTTTCCTGATAACGGGGATGGCCGCATGCTATTTTGATTTCCTCACGTACCCGGTGGTCACATTGATTTATCCTTTATGCGTGTATCTGTATTTTCGCGGCGGGACTCTGGGAGGCAATATTCGAAAGATGTTCGACTACAGCGTGCGGTGGTTCTGTGGATATATCGGATTATGGGCGGCAAAGTGGCTGATGACGGATCTGCTCACCGGCAGCTCCGCAGTCAGGGACGCGCTGTATAATCTGGTGGTAAGGACAGGCAGTGCGGAAGGCTATTCGCGGCTGCAGGGATTTGCCCACGTCATCCTGGAAAATATGAAAGTATACGGCAACTGGTGTTATGCCATGCTTGTCGTGGTCATCCTGATCTTGCTGGCAGTGGAAATGGTGAGATCGCGGGGCCGGCGGAAATCTTTCAGGCAGGGTGTGCCATATATTCTGCTGGCATTATACCCGTTTGCGTGGTTTTTTGTGACGGAGAATCATTCGGAACAGCATTGGCAGTTCACATGCAGGATCCTGGCGGGCAGTGTGTTTGCAATACTGACCGGAGCTGCAAAAGTCTTTGGCAGGGTGGAAGATGACGCAGAAGAAAAGGATATGGAGAAAAAAAGACTGCAAGGAGTAGGAGGGCGGTATCAATGAACCTTGTAAATAAGCATCAATATGACGATATCATAGACCTGCCCCATCCCGTATCGCCGAGGCATCCGCAGATGCCGCATGCAGACCGTGCGGCACAGTTTTCCCCGTTTGCAGCCCTTACCGGACATGAGGCTGCTATTCAGGAGACGGCAAGGCTGACGGATGCGTTTGTGGAACTGGACGAGGACAGGAAAGAGGAACTGGATGAACAACTGCGGCTGATCAGGGACAATCAGACACAGAGACCGGAAATAGAAGCAACCTGTTTCCGGCCTGACAGGAAAAAGGCCGGGGGGACTTATGAGACAATCCGCGGAAGGGTAAAGAAGGTGGACGAATACAACCGCCAGGTGCTTTTGACGGACGGCAGGGTCATTCCGGTGGAATACCTGTATTCCATCCAGGCACTATGAACGAAAAAGGATCCGCGCGGGATCAGATCGCTGCGAGGATCCTTTGGCTTATGGGAAACGGCGCCAGCAGCCTTCTTATTTCACCGGCTTTGCACCCGCCTTCTCCTGGGCTGCCTCCAGGGCCTGTTTGAAGCGGCTCTTTTTCTTGGCCGGCTGGACTTCTTTCTTTCCGTGCAGACCCTTGACATCCAGCACGTAAATACCGCTGACCACAGCCTTGACTTCCTTCTTTAAGGGAACAGAATCAAAGATTTTATCCTCGCAGATCAGTGACATGATCTGGGGGCCGATCTTTGCCTTGACAATGGGAAGCTTGGAGCCCCTCATGGCTTTCGGCACCTGTTCCATAACGATCTGCGGCAGTCCCGCGTCCCGTATTTTCATCCGTTTCTTATCTATGATAAGCATGGAAACGGTCTGTTTGTTTGCATTCAACACTTCCTGTTGCTCTGCCTGCTTTTTCTGCGCCTTTTTTCCGAGGAAATATAGAACAATGCCTATAATTATCAGCACGGCGACGATAATAATCAATGTGATGGCCCATGGTTTCATTAGGAACAACCTCCTGTCAAACAATTCATTTTTTTTATTGTAGCACATGTATATGGGGATAAGCAACTAAACATTTCATGGTTTTTTCACAAAAATATGGCATAATAAAATTGAAAATACTTTCAAAAAGGATGGTTCTATGGTATAAGTATAAGGTGACATGAGGGGAGGAAAGGACACGGTAAGAAATCAGAAAGGACAAGGTACAGGTGATTTCATGAGAAGGACAATAAAAGGTATTGTGACAGCGCTGCTGACCGCAGGCCTGCTTGCGGGCTGCGGCCAGGGCAGGGAAGAGAATGCATTGAGGGATCTGAAAACGGATACTTATGTGACGCTGTGTGACTATCAGAACCTGAGTATCAGTGTGGAGCCGGTGGCTGTCACGGACGAGGAGAGGGATCTGGGCGTCATGGAAGCGTACAGCAGGTTCTCCACGCTGGAGAACAGCGGGATCACGGATCGTGCCGCGGCGGACGGGGACACTGTGAATATTGATTACGTGGGCAAGATGGGCGGTGAGGCATTTGATGGAGGAACGGCCACGGGCGCGTTCCTGGTTCTCGGATCAGGCAGCTATATCGATGGATTTGAGGACGGCCTGATGGGAGTCCGGCCGGGAGAAACCGTGGAACTGGACTTGAAATTCCCTGAGAACTATGGGAACACGAAGCTGGCGGGACAGGCTGTGACGTTCACGGTCACAATCAACTATATCGTGGAGCTGCGGGACGCGGTGGTAGCCACCATGGGACTGGAGAATGTGAGTACGGTGGCGGAGCTGCAGCAGTATGAATATGACATCCTATATGCCAAAAAGGAGTCGGAGTATACTGATAAAGTAAAGGGTGCCATCATGGCGGCGCTTTTTGAACAGTGTACTTATGCGGAACTGCCCGGCGACATACTGGAGAGCAATAAAGCGTACGCCAACAGCATTGTAAATTCCGGTGCGGCGTACGGGCTGGATGCGGACACATATGCCAATATGCTTTTCGGGATGGATGCGGAAACCTATGTCAATAATTATGCGGAGATGCTGACAAAACAGGATATTACCTTACAGGCCATCGCCAATCAGGAAAACCTAAATGTCAGCGACAAGGATTTAAAGACAACTCTGGAGCAGTATGCAAAGGAGGCAGGGGTCTCCTCGGTGGAAGAGTTCCTGGGAGAGGTTTCGGCGGAGGAATACCGCAATGCGATTACCACGGAAAATGCAATGAATTATCTGATGGAACATGTACAAATCAATGAACCGTAGCAGGAGGTATCAAATGGAACTGACAGACATTCGCGATCTTTATCGTAACCGTGAGGAGTATTTTGGAAAGGAGGTCACGGTGGGCGGCTGGGTGAGAAACAACCGCGATTCCAAGAACTTTGGGTTCCTGGTGATCAATGACGGAACCTTCTTTGAACCGCTGCAGGTGGTTTATGGGGATCAGCTTGCCAATTTTGAAGAACTTTGCAGGATGAATGTGGGTACGGCCGTGATTGTGAAGGGTACGGTGGTGGCTACGCCGGAGGCCAAGCAGCCCTTTGAATTACAGGCAGGGGAAGTCCTGGTGGAGGGCGCTTCCACGGCGGATTATCCCCTGCAGAAAAAGCGCCACTCCTTTGAGTATCTGCGCACGATCTCCCATCTGCGTCCCAGGACGAACACATTCCAGGCAGTGTTCAGGGTACGTTCCCTGATCGCCTATGCCATCCACACCTTTTTTATGGACAGGGGATTTGTCTATGTGCATACCCCCATCATAACCGGAAGCGACTGTGAGGGCGCCGGCGAGATGTTCCAGGTTACCACCCTGGACCTGGAGAACCTTCCCCGCACAGAGGAGGGCAAGGTGGATTTCTCCCAGGACTTTTTCGGAAAGGCCACCAACCTGACGGTCAGCGGCCAGCTGAATGTGGAGACATACGCCTTTGCGTTTAAGAATGTATATACCTTCGGTCCCACCTTCCGGGCGGAAAATTCCAATACCACCAGGCACGCGGCGGAGTTCTGGATGATCGAGCCGGAGATGGCCTTCGCGGATCTGAAGGACGATATGATGCTGGCGGAGGGCATGTTGAAATTCGTGATCCGTTATGTGCTGGAAAACGCGCCGGAGGAGATGGCGTTCTTCAACCAGTTTGTGGACAAGGGACTGATCCAGCGTCTGGAGCATGTGGCAAATTCCGATTTCGGCCATGTGACCTATACGGAGGCCATTGAGATCCTGGAGAAGCATAACGAAGCCTTTGACTATAAAGTGCACTGGGGCTGTGACTTGCAGACAGAGCATGAGAGATATCTGACGGAGGAGGTGTTTAAGCGCCCTGTCTTTGTGACGGATTATCCGAAGGAGATCAAGGCATTCTACATGAAGCTCAATGAGGATGGCAAAACCGTGGCTGCCATGGACTGTCTGGTGCCCGGTATCGGTGAGATCATCGGCGGCAGCCAGCGCGAGGATAAGCTGGAGGTGCTGGAGCAGAGAATGGAAGAACTGGGACTGCAGAAGGAGGACTATGACTTCTATCTGGATCTGAGAAGGTACGGCTCCGTGAGACATGCCGGCTTCGGACTGGGCTTTGAGAGATGCGTCATGTACCTGACAGGTATGGGCAATATCCGGGACGTGATTCCTTTCCCCAGGACAGTGCATACGTGTGAATTATAATGTTTTGAAACGGTACTGTTACCTTTTTTATAATTCCTTAAGGTTTTAGAGGGTGAAAATTGCAGAAAAGTGTGGTATGCTTTTAGGTATGGGAAAGCAGAAAAAATTATGGAAAAATTTCATGGCTGTTACGGGCATTGCCGCATGGATCCTGATGTGCCATCCTTTGACCGCGGAAGCGTCCACCGTTACCGGTATTCAAAGCAACATTGACAGTATCAACCAGCAGCTACAGAATATCAACAATGAGATCGCCGCCATGGAGGACGAGCAGGATCTGATCCAGGAGGCCATTGACGACCTCAACGCGGAGATACTCAACACTATGACGAGTATCGGCATGCTGGAGGATGAGATCGCCCAAAAGAAAGACGAGATTGCGGATAAGCAGACACAGATCGAAGCCACGGAGGCGGAATACGAGGCGGCTTTACAGAAGGAGGAGGAGCAGCGCAACAGCATGGCGGTACAGACCCGTCTGCTCTATGAAAACGGTGACGCCACCTATCTGGATGTGCTGCTGAAGGGCAAGGGGATCGGTGATATCCTGAACAGCATGGATTATATCGAAAAGATATATGAATATAATAAGAAAATGCTGAACGATTTCATTGAGACGAAAGAACTTGTGAAGGAACTCTGGGATCGGCTGGAGGCGGAGAAAGCGGCGCTGGAGCAGGACATGCAGAATCTTGAGGCAGATGAGGCGGCACTGCGGGAGCAGAAGGCCAGCCTGGATGTGCTGCTTGCGCAGAAGAAGAAGGAGTCCGAAAACGCGGCTGCGGAGATCAGCCGCCTGCAGCAGGAGGCTGCGGTATCGAAGACGCAGCTGCAGCAGGAGCAGAAGAAATTAAAGGAATTGCAGGCGGCATTGGCGGCGCAGAACAGGAGACCGGCTTCCAATCCGGCTCCCTCCACAACAAATTATACGGCGGTCATTAATTCCACTTCCGGCAGTGATCAGGGGAAGCAGATTGCCAATTATGCCTGCCAGTTTGTGGGAAATCCCTATGTGGCGGGCGGTACAAGCCTGACACAGGGGGCAGACTGCTCCGGGTTTACATACAGGGTATATGCCGATTACGGTTATTCCCTGCCCAGGACGTCCAGCCAGCAGAGAGGTGCGGGCACGGGGGTTTCCTATGAGGAGGCACAGCCCGGCGACCTGATCTGCTATGACGGTCATGTGGCGATTTATATCGGTAATAATCTGATCGTGCATGCCAGCAGCTCCAGGACGGGTATTAAGATCAGCAACGCGCAGTATAAGACGATCCTGGCTGTGAGACGTATTATATAAAGAATGACATAGAAATACAGGAACTGTTCAGAAAATGATTCCGTAAGGGTGAAGAATGGTTGCGAAAATTGAGGGAACAATTCAGGAGATGATTCACGATCCCGCGGGGAGTGTTGTATAGCGCCGGGACTGTGGATCATTTCCGTGAAAGTAAAGAAAACGGAAAGAAGTACCCTGAAAGAAACACTCTGAAAGAAACAAATCCGGTTTCGGAGAACAGAAAGGAAACGCTATGTTAAGAATAGGATGCCATTTATCTTCTTCAAAAGGATTTCTGGATATGGCGAAGACAGCACAGTCCATCGGCGCCACCACGTTTCAGTATTTTACCAGGAATCCCAGGGGAGGCGCCGCCAAGGAGTGGCGGAAAGAGGATATAGAGGCCATGCTGGCGCTGTTCGGGCAGACGGGGATCGGCATGCCCCTTGCCCATGCTCCCTATACCATCAACGCCTGTGCCAAGGAGGAGAGAACGAGGCGGTTTGCCCTGGAGACTCTGGCGGATGATATCCGCCGGCTGGAAATGCTTCCCGATGCGCTGTACAATTTTCATCCCGGAAGCCATGTGGGACAGGGGGCGGAACAGGGAATCGAGCTGATCGCAGACGCATTGAACCAGGTGTTGAAGCCGGAGCAGCATACCACCGTCCTGCTGGAAACCATGGCCGGGAAAGGTACTGAGGTGGGCAGGAGTTTCGAGGAACTCCGCAGGATCATTGACAGGGTGGAACTGGCCGATAAAATGGGTGTGTGCCTGGATACCTGCCATATCTGGGACGGTGGTTACGATATTGTGGAACACCTGGAGGATGTGATCAGGGAATTTGACAGTGTGATCGGCCTGGAACGCCTTAAGGCGGTACATCTGAATGATTCCATGAACCCTCTCGGCGCCCATAAGGACAGACATGAGAAGATCGGGCAGGGCTTCATTGGCGCAGAGGCATTCGGGAGGGTTGTGAACCACCCCGCCCTGAGGGATCTTCCGTTTTATCTGGAGACACCTAACGAACTTGACGGGTATCAGGCGGAGATCGCCATGCTGCGGGGGATGACCCAGTGATTCAGGAATTGTTTTTTCTATGATTCCCGCGGGCAATGAGCCAAGTCAGCATGGCTGACTTTGTGCCGTGCTGACTCTGTGATTTGGGGTGCAGAGGGGCTTGGACTATGGAGGGGTAATATGAACAGGGAGAATTTGAGGGAATACTTAAACGGGCTTCCCGGCAGACACGTCGTCTTTTACAAAAACCTTGTGACAGGGGAGATCCTGGATTATAATGGCAGTATTCCCATGATGGCGGCCAGTGTGATCAAGATACCGGTCTTGGTTGAAGTCTTCCGGCAGATGCAGGCAGGAAGGTTAAAAAAAGATCAGCTGTATGTGCTGAAGGAGGGGGATAAACTGCCCTCCTGCGGGTGCCTGAACAGAATGCATGAGGGGCTGAACCTGACAGTGCAGGATCTTTATAACCTGATGATCATTTTAAGCGATAATACGGCCACCAACATCCTGATCAGGCTGTTGGGCGGCATGGAAGAGATAAACGGTTCCCTGGCGGAAATGGGTTATCAGACCTGCCGCGTGAACCGTCTTTTATTTGATTCGGAGGCTTCCGACAAAGGGATCGAAAATTATGTATCCGGGGTGGAGATCGCGGATATGCTGGAGAAGATGTATCGGGGAAGGCTGGTGGACAAAGCTTCTTCCCAGGAGATGCTGGAGATCCTGCAATCCCAGCGGTTAAAAAACAAGATGCCTTTCTACTTTCAGGGCTGTGTTCCCATTGCCCATAAAACGGGGGAGGATGAGGGCATCACCCACGATGTGGGTATTGTCATGGGACACCGGCCCTTTATCCTCTGCTGCATGAGCAATGATACGGATTGTCCCCGATTTAACCGGTTGATACAGAAACTCGCGTGGTCACTTTACAAAGAAAACGAATGAATGTGCCCGCAGGGCGTGGAGATGGGGGGTAAAATGAAAATAGCAAAAATTGAACTGGGAGAGATACGGATTCCTCTTGTGACGCCGTTTAAGACGGCATTGCGGACGGTGGATTCGGTAAATGACATTGTTGTCAGAATTACGGCGGACGATGGACGGGAAGGATTTGGAGAGGCTCCCGCGACGGCAGTGATCACAGGGGATACCAAGGGTTCCATCGTGACCGCCGTCAGAGATTTTATTGCCCCTGCCATCACAGGTATGGATATTGAGGATATGGACGGCATCATGGGCAGGCTGCATAAATGCATTGTGAAAAATACGTCCGCCAAAGCGGCGGTGGATATGGCGGTCTATGACCTCTATGCGAAAAACCTGAACCGGCCCTTATATAAGATTCTGGGCGGTGGGCAGGACGCCATAGAGACGGATATCACCATCAGCGTCAATGACACCGAGGAGATGGTGCGGGACAGTCTGCGGGGCGTGGAGCAGGGTTTCCGTATCCTGAAGGTCAAGGTGGGCAAAGACGGCACAGGGGATGTGGAGCGTATTGCGGCCATACGCCAGGCAGTGGGTAAGGATATTGTGATCCGTGTGGACGCCAACCAGGGCTGGCAGCCTAAGGAAGCGGTGCGCATCATCCGGGCCATGGAGGATAAGGGACTGGACATCGACCTGGTGGAGCAGCCTGTGAACGCCCATGATTTTGAGGGGATGAAATATGTCACTTCCCAGGTGTTCACACCGGTTCTGGCGGATGAAAGCGTTTTTTCCCCGCAGGATGCCATCCGGCTGATTTGGGAGGGCGCGGCAGATCTGATCAACATTAAGCTGATGAAGACCGGCGGGATCTACGAGGCTCTGAAAATCTGTGGTATTGCGGAGAGTTTTGGAGTAGAATGTATGACAGGATGTATGCTGGAGAGCAAGCTGGCGGTCAGTGCGGCGGCGCATCTGGCGGCGGCCAGGGGCGTGATCACCAGGCACGACCTGGACGGCCCGGCGCTCTGTAGGACGGATCCCTATGAGGGCGGGCCGGTCTTTGCGGGAGCGCAGATCACCATGACGGAAGAGCCCGGCATCGGCATTACCAAAGTGCCTGCCGTTTTTGCGTAATGGAGCAGGTGGCTGCAAGGGAAAACAGGCAATTGCACAAAGTCTGATTGCCAAATGAGGGTTTCGCAATTACCATAAGAGGAAAAAGCCGGAAAGGAGTAAATGTATGGGGAAACAGGTGATTCATCTCTATGGGGCGGCCGGCTCGGGAACCTCTGCCACAGGGAAATTTATCAGTGATAAGCTGGGATTCTTTTTTATGGATACGGACGACTACTTTTGGGAGCCCACAGATCCTCCTTACACGACGAAGAGAAAGGTATCCGACAGGCTTGCACTGATGAAGGGGGATATCGCGGAGCATGACAGGGTGGTCATATCCGGTTCCCTTGTGGGCTGGGGGGATGAACTGATTCCATGCTTTACACTGGCCGTCCGCGTGGAAACAGTTACCGCCGTGCGGATGGAAAGGCTGGAAAAGAGAGAGCGGGAAAAGTTTGGAGACCGGCTGGATCCCGGCGGGGATATGTATGAGATCCACCGGAAATTTATGGATTGGGCGGCCGCCTATGACACCGGTGATCTGAATATGAGAAGCAGGGCGGAGCATGATGAATGGCAGAAACAATTGCAGTGCCCACAGGTTTCAGTGGATGGAAGTATGCCTTTCGAGAAAAGCCTTGAAGTCATTCGGCGCTGCTTATCGCTTCCGGAGCAGCAGGCAGCGGAAGGCAGAAAAGCCATCGCGGCGAAAACCGTGGTATCCCTTCGGGAGAAGCCCTCGGAACAGGTGTGCCTGGACGATGAACTGCTGTATGGAATGGCTGCAGAGATTCTGGAGGAAGTTCCTGATGCGGACGGAGAGGAAATCCAGTGGGTGCATATCCGGACAGAGTACCGATATGAAGCCTATTGCAGGAAAGACGATCTGTTGACGGAGGAAAGCAGGCTTGCCAGGTGGGAACAGGGCGGGCTCTGTGTGGTGATGCAGTCCTATGCGGATGTGCTGTCTGAGCCGAAGGTGCAGGGAATCTGCCTGGAATCCATTCCCCGGGGCGGCAGGCTGATCCGGATCGGCGAGGTGCCGGAACGTGAGGGCTGGATCCAGGTGGAACTGGCAGACGGGCGCAGAGGGTATACGAGAGAGACATTCCTGGGTCCATATTATCCTCAGCGTTTTACGGAGAATGAGGATGCATTCCGCAGCCGTCTGACAGAGATTGCAAGGAGTTATCTGGGAACCCAGTACCGATGGGGCGGAAAAAGTCCTCTGGGCATAGACTGTTCAGGGCTTACCAGCATGTGCTACATGCTCTGCGGCGTCTATATTTACCGCAATGCCCGGATGAAGGAGGGATTTCCCATAAGGGAGATCAGGGCGGAGGAGAAGAAGCCCGGTGACCTGCTCTTTTTCCCGGGGCATATCGCCATGTACCTGGGCAATGACCGGTATATTCATTCCACGGGGATGAAAGGCAGCGACGGCGTGGTGATCAACAGCCTGAATCCGGCACACGAGGATTTCCGGCCGGATTTATGGGAAAAATTAGAGAGTGTGGGCAGTATGTTCCTATGAGGATCAGCGGGAACTGACTGCGATTCTTCCCTTTGAATGTTTGTGTCGCTATTGACGGTATGTCTGGAAGCGTGAAAGGAACGTGTAAATGGACGAAAGATTAAGCCTGGAGAACAGGATCGGAGTGGAATTAAAAAGCTATGACGGACTGATGGGCATTTATATTGATGACCTGAGAGGGAATGTCATCAAGATCAACGAGCGGGAGAAATTCGAGACTGCAAGCGCCATCAAGCTTTTTGTTTTGGCGGCATTGTTCGAGCGTATTGAGAGAGGGGAGGTTTCCCTGTCGGATATGCTGGAATACAGGCAGGAGCATGTGATTGACGGCAGCGGCATCCTGAGCTCCATGGAGGTGGGAACAAAGCTTTCCGTGAAGAACATTGCCACACTGATGATCATTGTCAGCGACAATATTGCCACGAATATGCTGATTGATTTCCTGGGGGTGGGACAGATCAATGACTGTATCCGGAGGCTGGGCTGCGGGGATACGATCCTGCACAACCGGATCGACTTTGCAAAATACAGTAAGCTGGGGACTTCCACACCGGAGGATTACGCCCGCATGTGGGTGCGGATGGCACAGGGGAAACTGATCAGCCCGGAGGCATCGGGACAGATGCTGGAGATCTGCAGGCAGCAGCACTATAATTCCATGCTGACCAGGAATCTCCCCCCGTATTACCTGGATGCGGATAACTACGATGAAGAGATCGTCTATGTGGCCTCCAAGAGCGGCAGCATGAACGCCTGCCGAAATGACGGGGGAATTGTCTCCACACCTTACGGGAAATATGTGATTGTATTGTTTAATAAAAATTTCAGCGATTCCCAGTATTACAATGATCATCCTGCTACGGTCTTCGGATCAAAGGTGAGCAGGCTGATCTTCGACCAGTATCTGGCGCTGGAGGGCAGGCTGAGGCTGTAGCCTGAATCATTAAAAAGGTCTCACGGCAGAAACGCAGGGACAGAAACGGGTACAAGGAGAACTATCGATGAAAATAATTGTTGCGGGAGGCGGAAAGCTGGGTGGCATGCTTACCAGACAGCTTTCCGCCGAAGGATATGATCTGACTTTGATAGACGCGAATCTCAGGCAGCTGGAATCCAGTGAGGAGCGCTTTGATATTATGGTGGTGCAGGGAAACTGCGCTTCCATGGAGGTGCTGGAGCAGGCGGATGTGAGGGAGGCAGACCTTTTGATCGCTGTCACAGGCGCGGATGAGATCAATCTGCTTTGCTGCATGACGGCCCATGGAATGAATCGCCGGCTGCACACCATTGCCAGAGTGCGAAATCCGGAATACGCGGATCAGATTTATAAGATGCGGGATATGTTCGCCCTGTCCATGACAGTGAATCCGGAGAACCAGGCGGCGGTGGAAATAGAAAGGCTGTTAAAATATCCGGGATTCCTGAAAAGGGACACCTTTGCCAAAGGGCGCGTGGAGATCGTGGAACTGCGCATAGACGCCAATAACAGACTGTGCAATGTGGCGCTGAATGATATGAATAATATTGTAAAGTGTAAGATACTGGTCTGTGCCGTCCTGCGGAACGGTACGGCCATCGCGCCGGACGGTAACTTTGTGCTCCGGGAGGGAGACCGTATCTTCGTGACCGCGGCTACAAAGGAGCTGACCATGCTGCTCAAGAACCTGGGCGTGATCACCCACAAGGTAAAACGGGTGATTCTCTGCGGGGGAAGCCGCGTCAGCTTCTATCTGGCCAAATTGTTGAGCAGGAGCGGCATCGAGGTACAGATCATCGAAAGGAATCAGGAGAAATGTACCCAGCTGGCGGCCGTACTGCCGGAAGCGGATGTGATCCACGGGGATGCCGGCAGCCAGTTTATCTTAGAGAGGGAGGGCATATCCAGCTGTGACGCGCTGGTCACGCTGACAGGGCTGGATGAACTGAATATGATTATTTCCCTCTACGGGACGGACTGCGGAGTGCCGCAGGTCATCACCAAGCTGGGGCGCTTTGACAATACGAATATCCTGGGGAATCTGTCCCTGGGCAGCATCATCAGCCCCAAGGAGCTGTGCAGCAATACCATCGTCCGTTACGTGAGGGCGATGCAGAACCAGACGGGGGCGGCACAGACCGTGTATACCATAGCTGACGGTCAGGCGGAAGCCGCGGAATTTCTGGTGGAGGAGGGCACAAGATTTCTTGGAAAGCCCCTGAAGGAGCTTCATTTAAAGAAAAATGTGCTTGTTGCATGTATTACCAAGGGTGTGAGGCAGGAGATTCCAAACGGCGATTCCTACTTTGAGAAAGGCAGATCGGAAGAGCACACGTCTGAACTCCAGTCACAGTTCAGGAT
>CANDMD010000036.1 GCA_947385725.1 uncultured Lachnospiraceae bacterium
ATGGCGCGAACAGCGAGTGCTGATTACTCAGGAATTAATGCAATGATGTACTAGAAAAGACAGTTCTTTTATATACAATGGAAAGGAATATGTTTCACAATATGACGTGCTGCTGACAGGTCCTGTCAGGTTGCAGGGTGATTTTTTGGACAAGGATTCCGTCCGATACAGTCGCAGCAATATCCCTGCGCCTGCCACCAGAAGACTCGACATGGGAATCCTGATGCCGTTTGACTTAGAGAAGCCACAATATTCGATTTCTCCGGTCTCCCCCGACGGCAGGGAGGGCTGGTATATCACCCTGCCCCAGGTCACCCTTGTGCCAAGGGATTCCTCCCCCGATGTCAATACCATGTTCTGGCATGACGGGGAAACTGTACAAAAACTGACGCAGGATACATTCCCTTCCGTAACCGAAACAGGTGCTTACGCCTTCAAGGCATACAACGAAATGGTTTCAGCCGCCGGGGCAGCGCCAGTCAGATCTGACACTGCGTTGCTGGATCTTAAGGTGGATGTGCCTGTCATAAAGGATGGCTTTTCCTGTTCCATCGCCGATGGAAGCAATATAAACGCTGCGGGCAACTTTTTGCCCTTTGGCAATTTCTTCAACCGGTCCGTACAGATCACTGTCACGGCGGAGGATGTGGGAAACGGCATAGATGCATTGTATTATACGCTGCCTGGAGGACAGATGCAGTCCGTAAAGCCGGATAGTGACGGATGTTTACGTTTTAACATCCCCATGGATACGGCAGGCAAAATTACCACTGTCCCTGTATGACACCGGCGTGGACGCCGTATACGGCGACCACTTCCTGACCCTTTCCACCTGTGCCTACCACACGGAAAACGGCCGGTTTGTGGTGGTGGCAAAAGAACTATACTGAAGACGAAGAGACCATGAGGATACCTGTCACCGTATCCCATGGCCTTTTCTAATCTTGCATTATCTAATCTTGTGTTTTAGATTTCTGCCTTATTCCATTTCCGCCGTGTTTTATTTCTGCCGTATTCTATTTCTGCCGTGCTCTATTTCTGCCGTATTCTATTTCTGCCGTGCTCTATTTCAGCCGTGTTTCATTTCTGCTGTCTTTCATTTTGCCGTTCTTACCAGTACAGCTCCCAGTCCTTACTCATCCTGGTCAGCGCCTCCATATAGAAATAATCGCCCCAGGAATTGCATTCGTCCACACCGTAATGGTTGCAGGTGTTATAGGGAGAATGGTTGGAATAGGTGCTGTGGAGCACCAGGCCGTTGGAAGTCCCCATGTCCTTCACCGCATAATTGTCGTACACGGATTTCATGATACGGGAGGCAATCTTCTGATAATGCTCCGCCTTTTCCGGCTCCAGGTACTTGCTCATCTCCAGCATACCGCAGGCCGCGATGGATGCGGAGGAGGAGTCCCTGGGCTGATCATCGCCGTCGGTGAATTCCAGATCCCAGTAGGGAACCAGATCCTTCGGCAGATGCTCCAGGAAGTACTCCGTCACACGGCGGAACAGTTCAATGTACTCTTTCCTGCCGGTATATTTGTATGCCAGTGCCATGCCGTACACGCCCCATGCCTGGCCTCTCGCCCATGCGGAGCCGTCCCGGTATCCCTGACAGGTAGCCCCATGATCCGGCGCCCCGGTCTCCATATTGAAGAAGAAGGTATGCCAAGTGGAATAGTCCTCACGGATCACATTGGCTACCGCCGTATGGATATGTTTCTCCGCAATGTCACGGTATTTCGGGTTCCCTGTCTCCTCGGATGCCCAATAGAGCAGGGGCAGGTTCAGCAGGCAGTCAATGATCAGCCGGTAATTTTCCGGGGCATCCATAGGTCCCCAGGCCTGGATGAATTCACCCACGGGATGATACCTGGTGATCAGCTGATCCGCCGCCTTGATGGCCGCCGCCTTTCCCTCCTCGCTGCCGATCAGCTTATACGCTGCCACGCAGGACGGGGAGTAGAGGAACCCCATATCGTGGTGATCCACCTCAATTTTATTGTCAATGCGGTTCAGGAAACTTTTTACCTGAACCTCACCCGCCTTCTTCAGCCTCTCGTCTTTCGAGAACTCATAGGCAAGCCACACCTCGCCGGTCCAGAAGCCGCAGGTCCAGTAATTGTTCTCAATGGGGGGATAGAAGCCGTTCACGCTGTATGCCTGCTGGAACTTATCCGTAAATTCCGGCAGGATGTGAAGGATCTGCTCCTTGCAGAACTCCAGCGCCGCATTGATTTCTTCCCCCGTAATCTCAGGATATCCTTCAAATGTAATACCCATATCCATCTGCCCTCCAACACATTTGATATATTTTCCGCCCTACTTCATGCCATGCCACTACAAACCATTTAACCGGTGCAAGTCCGGAAGAATCGCTGTCCTTGTGGTTTTCACACTTATCCTTTTAAGCCCGTGGAAGCCACTCCTTCCACGAAATACTTCTGTAGGATCAGGAACACGATCAACACCGGTATCAGTGACAGCACGGAACCTGCCATGATCAGACCGTAATCCGAGGAATACTGGCTGATGAACATTTTCAGTCCCAGCTGGATGGTCTTTTTCTCCTGTGTCTTTAAATAGATCAAGGGTCCAAGGTAGTCGTTCCATGTGGTCACAAAGGTAAAGATCGTCAATGTGGACAGCGCCGGCTTTGACAGGGGCAGCATAATGCTGGCATAAATCCTGTATTCGCTCATGCCGTCGATCCGCGCCGCCTCACAGAGATCATCGGGAATCCCTTCATAGAACTGCTTCATCATGAACACACCGAAAGCGGAAAACGCCTGCAGGCAGATGATGGCAAGCAGCTTGTCATTCAATCCCATTCTTCTCATCATAATGAACTGAGGCACCATGTATACCTGCCAGGGCATTGCAATGGTTGCAATATAGGCAAGGAACAGCGCATTCTTATGACGGAAGTGCAGCTTTGCAAAGGAATACGCCGCGAAGCTGCTGGTCAATAGCTGCAGCAATGTCACTACAATGGTCAGGAATACTGTGTTTTCCACAAACTTCAAAAACGGTATCTTGGTCCAGATATCCGCATAATTTCTCCACCTGGGATTTTCCGGGATCCACACAAAGGGATTCATCTGGAATACTTCCCTGTCGCTTTTGATAGACGCGGAAAGCATCCAAAGGAACGGAATGATCATAACAAGGGCAATCAAAATCAAAATGACATATACGATCACTTTGCCTGCAACGGCTTTTTTATGTGCTGATTTCATATATTGTCCGCCTCCTATCTACTCTGCATTATATCCATACACCTCAATCTGGCTCAGCGCCGGAAAAGGCGACGGATCATCTGCTTTTATTAATTTACAGAGCTCGATCCAGGTAATTTCCTTCTCCGGAAAAGTCAGCACATGTGCCTTTGCAGACTTTTCCAGGGAAAATTCCTGTGAACTCCCATCCGAAAAGTTCAAGGTAACCTGAGTCCACCAATTGTCATGGGGAAAGTCGGAACGCGTGTAGAGGACTACCTTTTCCGTCCTGATCCTTCTGCCAAAATCCACTTTCATGGACGCATCATCCTGTCTGTTAATGCCCCAGGATTCATAGGGCCATTGCCCATGGGAAAGATTTGCCCTCACACCGTCGATGGCGTTCTTTGCCGCAAACACGGACTCTCCTCTGGTCTCCACATTAGCTGTGGCATGGGGAAAACAGGGGACATCGCAATGCTGGTCCGCAGGATTCAGGGCGAGATTCCTGTACGCCTTCACCTCATCCTCCCTTGCGGCCTCCGCATAGATATAATGCCTGTTTCCTGCAAATACCTTGGGCGAATAACTGATACGCTTCTCCCCAAATGGTACATAGTAAGATACATTATCTGTCACGTAGACAAACGCGGAACCAAGCGCATCGTCCACCTGCCAGTTTATGTAAATATTTTTATCCGAGGTTTCCAGGACAATCCTGTCACCCTCCTGATACTCGTGCATACACACCAGGTCAACAAAATTTTCCCCGCTGCTGACGCATACGGTGTTGTCATCCTTATCAATTACTTTTAAAGCTAACACTGCCATCTTTTCACAAGCCTTTCCGCTGAGTTTCCAACTCTTTCTTCCCACGCCGGGCATGTTCCCGCCAGGCGCATTCTCACCAGGCATTCAGTGCCATTCCACCAGGCACGGTCCCGCTAAACACGTTTCCGCTAAGCGCGTTCCCGCCTTGCCTGTCCCCTGAACTGAATAATTGTCACTACCAGTACCAGCAGGAACAATACCATAGCAACCGCGCTGGAATAACCGAGATCCCAGTCAATGAACGCCTTCTGGTAAATATAATAAACCAGAACCGTAGCGGATGTGGTCAATTCGCCGCTTCCGCCGCCTGCCAGCATGATGGCGATATCATAGACCTTAAAGCAGTTAATCGTCAGCATTACCACGACGAAGAACGTGGTGGAGGAAAGCTGGGGCCATGTCACATAGCGGAACTTATTCCACGTACCCGCACCGTCAAGGCTGGCTGCCTCATACAGCTCCGCGGAAATCCCCTGCAGGCCCGCCAGGTAGATGACCATATAATAGCCCATATATTTCCATACACTGAACAGGATCATGGAGAAAAGCACCAGTCCTCCGCTGAACCACTGGGGCAGGTTCTCCTGGGCCACGTGAAATACATTGAATAATATATTATTGATGGGTCCCTTGGAAGGATGGAATAACATTTTCCATACGGCGGTAATCGCCACAAGGGACGCAACATAAGGGAAAAAGGAAAGGGTCCTGAAAACGCCTCTTCCTATCACTTTCTGATTTAATACGATTGCAAGCGCCAGGGACGCTACCATGGTAAGCGGCACCGTACCGATACAGTAAATAATGGTATTCTTTAACGCCGCATTAAAAAAGGTGTCATTTCCAAGTCTTGCAAAATTGCTGAAGCCTGCCCACTCGATAGGGTTGCTTCCGTCCCACCTTAAGAATGCCAGTGCAAAGGCAAATACGATGGGAATCAGGGTAAACACGCAGAACCCGATAAAATTCGGTGCAATAAAGGAATATGCCACCAGATCTCTCTTTGTCTCACGGCTTAAGATTCTGCCGGATTTTAATTTATCAATCTGACGGTTATAGTTTCCGATCTGGGCGATCATCTTTCTTTTTTTCTTATCGTCTGTCTCTGTCCTGACATCCGCAATCAACTTAGTCAACTCATTCTGCAGGCTCAGTACCTTTGCCTCCTTTTGAGTTCCGTCTAATTTCGGCATACAAACTGCCTCCTTTCCCGATTTCCTATAAGCAGGTAATTGCGAACCCCTCATTTTCCAAACAGACTTTGGGCAGTCCCTGCGTTTCGTTTTTGTGCGGATTGAACAAAGACGTCACTCTAATTCAGGCTTTCGCAATTTCCTATAAGGTAAACAAGGGGCCGCTTTAGAGACGACCCCCTGTGCCATTTTATATCCGATGCCGGCCGCGCCGCAGCCAGCGTTTTCTTACCTCAGTTGTAACAGTTCGCCCGCGCCATTCGCAAACGCGCTTTCAGCGCTTTCACACTGCTTTCGCAGCTAACTTTGCTCATAATCGGGCGCTCCGCTCATGCCCTGAAAAATGTGCTCATTCATGCAAGCATGATTCGCCCATTTTCAGGGCATGGCTGAACTGTTACCCTCAATTACTTACCCTGGATCTTCTGAACTTCCTCGTTCATCTTTGCGATACCATCTTCGATGCTCAACTCACCGGTCATGATGGAGCCATGATAAGAATCCAGTACAGAGTTGATCTCAGATACCTTATCGCCGTAAGGAACTTCCAGGTACAGATTGGATACGCTCAGAGCTTCCTTGCTCTCAGGATCGGTAGGGAATCCTTCCAGACCTGCGATCATATCCTTCACTTCATCCGTCATGATTGCGGGGAAGTTACCGGAGGAAGCCATAACTGCCGCACCTTCCTCGCCGCTTACCCACTTAACGAACTCCCATGCCGCATCAGGAGTATCGGAAACCGTGGTTACGGAAAGACCGGTGATGGTACCCAGGGTAGAACCTGCTTCCACGCCTTCAGCATGAGGATATTTTACGATACCCCAGTTGCCGCACAGGCTGGCGTCATACTCGCCGGACTGAAGGTTGCTGATCATGGTTGCGATGAACCAGGAACCCATATTCAGCATAGCCACATCGCCGCCGGAGAATGCTGCGGAATAATGCAGTCCCTCTGTCTTCAGATCGGTATACTTTCTTGCCACGCCGTCCTTCTCCTGATTCAGAACCATCTCATAATAAGGCTGGAATGCGGAATACTCACCGTCCAGGATGGTATGCTCACCGTCCAACACGCCGAACAACTGTACAGCGGATCTCCATGTATGGTAATGTGCACCATAGACCTGGGAACCGAAGGTAGTATCGGTCATCTGTCTTGCCAGGGCGTCATACTCCTCGAAGGTCATGTCATTGGTGGGATAAGGAACTCCCTTTGCGTCAAACAGATCCTTATTGTAGAATATTACCCAGAAGTCATTTCTGAAAGGCAGTTCATACAGCTTGCCGTCAACCATTACCTGGTCTGTAGCACCGGCATACTGGCTAAGGTCAACGCCGTCAGCCTTAATATAGTCATCCAGAGCCAGGATCGCGTTCTTCTGAACCAGGGTCGCATATCCGGGAACATCCTTAATCGTCACAACATCGAAGTCGGAACCGGAACCGGAAAGCTCGGTTGCCAGAACGGTCATGTAATCGGTGGAACCAAGGTCTACCATCTCGATGGTCACACCTTCGTGGCTTGCCTCGTAAGCCTCCTTGATATCATTCCAGTACTGTGTGGTCTCCTGATCCCAGATAGCCCACTTTAAGGTGACAGGCTCTGCAGCAGGTGTTGCCTGGGATGAAGCCTCAGAGCTTGCAGGCGTGCTGGAGCTTGCCTGTGCACTGGAGCTTGCCTGTGCACTGGAGCTTGCCGGCGCACTGCTGGATGCACTGCTGCCGTCGTCACCGCCGCCGCATCCGGCCAGCAGAGTGGTCATCATTGCAGCAGTCAGCATAACGCTTAAGACTTTCTTTTTCATACAAATATCCTCCTAACTTTGCCGACCCGCTCATGCGGGTCATTATGTTTACCGTCATTAGATCCTTGTCCACATCAGCGCCAGGAAATAATTGACTGTAATATAAGTATATGAGAAGGCATATACAAATAACATGGAAAAAATTAAAAAAATATTAACAATTTATCCGATTTTTCCTCCTATAATTTTGAAAACGCTTTCAAAATATGTATTTTATTTAGTTTTCATGCAATATCTTAGGGAAACACTATTGAATCAGAGTTTGCCTTACCGTCAGCAGGAATCCGTATATTTGGGCATTTCACGGAGTAAAGGTGTAAACCGGGGAAATGCATTTGCAATATCATGATCCCCATAGGGAAGGAATGACAGCACGTGGAGCTGTATGTGCGGCTGCAGAATATGCGCTTTGAAGACAAGATATCTTTTATCCTGGCTGTTTTGCTGCCCAACATAACGCAGAATAGAAACCAGAAAAGGAAAAGGCTTCCAAAGCATGACCTGATCCGTTCACTCCAGCCAAGGTTTTACAGGATCAGGGGTCTTCCGTGAAGCTGACCGGTCTCGGCCTGCCTTCTGAAATGGCTGAGTATATCGGGGATGACGATGCTCACTCCTGTCCTTACATGTTCCTCTGGAACCCCATTGACCTTGGCCGTCTCGGTGCTTACACCCCTATCGCCCTGGTAAATGGCGATGCTACCGCCGCTGCAGGTGAGAAGTTCACTGCAGGCGACATGGGAGAATATGAGATCGTTACCGCAGGCGACGGCGGCACGGAGATCATCCTGGGCACTCCTTTCAAGTTTGACCCTTCCAACATTGAGGAGTGGAAGTCCGTTTACTAATTTATAGTCGAGCAGGGGAGCTTTTCTCCCCACTTGCTGCACGGGACACACGCTGCACAAGCAGCAATTTCATCCGTGCATTAAAGGGGAGCCACGGCTCCCCTTTTTACGTCCTGTTTATACAGTTCTATACTTCTACTTCGTCCCAAATATCCTGTCTCCCGCATCCCCCAGCCCGGGACAGATATATGCGTGCTCGTTCAGACAACGGTCAATGTGCCCTATGTAGATCTGGATATCGGGATGATCTTTTCTCAGCCGCTCCACTCCTTCCGGTGCAGCTATAATACACATAAATTTAATATTCCTGCCGCCATGCTGCTTAATAAAGTTAACCGCCTCGGAACCGGAACCTCCTGTGGCAAGCATGGGATCCACCACCACAATGGTTCTCTCGCCGATAGGTTCCGGCAGCTTGCAATAATACTCATGGGGTTCGTGGGTATCCGGATCCCTGTACAGTCCGATGTGTCCCACCTTCGCGCTGGGAACCAGCGCCAGGATCCCGTTCACCATGCCCAGTCCCGCCCTCAGGATGGGCACCACTGCCAGCTTCTTTCCGGCGATCCTGGGACTCATGCAGGTCTCAATAGGGGTCTGTACTTCCACATCTTCCAGCGGAAGATCCCTGAGCGCTTCATATCCCATCAGCATGGCAATTTCCTCAATACATTTCCGAAACTCATTGGTTCCTGTGTTCACATCCCTGATCTGGGAAATCTTATGCTGAATCAACGGATGCTCCATGACAAATATGTTTTCCTGTTTCTCCATGCTCTGCTCCTCCTTCATGTTGAAAAACGGAAAAAGTCAATACGCATATCAGACTTTTCTAAACTTATTATAACAGTTCAGCGTTCCGTTACCACCTGGAAAATGTAGAATTTCAAATAATAGCTTTGATCTGCCGCCCATAAGATCGGATGATCACAAGCCTGTGTGCGAAACTCCACCTGGCGCAGGCGCTTGTGGGCGCCGGATGCAGCTTCTCTGACGGTCTTGGCAAAGAGATCAGGTTCCATAAAATGAGAACAGGAACAGGTCACCAGAAATCCTCCGTCCCGCACCAGCCTAAGCCCCCGCAGATTGATCTCCCGATAGCCTTTCACAGCGTTTTTCACGGAATTTCTGGACTTGGTAAAGGCAGGGGGATCCAGGATCACTACATCAAAGTTTTCTCCCTGTGCCTCCAATTCGGGAAGCAGTTCAAACACATCCTCACACTGGAACCGTACCCTGTCCTCCAAATGGTTCAGTCTTGCGTTTTCCACCGCCTGATCCACCGCAAGCTGGGAAGCATCTACCCCAAGCACGCTTGCCGCCCCGGCAATTCCCGCATTTAACGCAAAGGAACCTGTGTGGGTAAAACAATCCAACACCTTTTTCCCTTTACAGAATTTGTGGATAGCGGCACGGTTATTTTTCTGATCCAGAAAAAAGCCCGTTTTCTGGCCGTCCTCCACATCCACAATGTACTTTACGCCATTTTCCACGATCTCTACCTTTGTGTCAAAAGGTTCCCCAATAAAGCCCTTACTGCGCTCCATCCCTTCCTGAAGACGGACTTTCGCGTCGCTTCTCTCATATACTCCGCGAATCGTGATCCCATCCTCCGCAAGGATCTTTATCAAAGCTTCCACTATGACCAGCTTCCACCTGTCGATTCCAAGAGCCAGGGATTCCACCACCAGCACATCGGCAAACTTATCCACCACAATCCCCGGCAGGAAATCTGCCTCACCGAAGATCACGCGGCAACTGGAGATATCTATGGTCTGTTTCCTGTACTCCCACGCATCCCGCACCCGCTGTTCCATGAAAGCGGCGTCGATGACCGCATCCCTTCTACGGGAAAGGAGGCGCAGGGTAATTTTAGAATTTGTGTTGATATAACCGATGCCCATGCAATAGCCGTCAAAGTCATGAATCTCCACCACATCACCATTCTCAAAACCTCCCAGAATGGAATCTATCTCATTGTCATACACCCACATACCGCCTGCCTTGAGGGTACGTCCCTCTCCCTTTTTCAATGTCACGATCGTCTGATACATAGCGCTGCTCCTTTGTCCGCTTACTAAAGCGCCCCCTCGCATTGATGAGGGGGCAATGGTATTCTCACAGAAATATATGCCAAAACTACTCCTTTAAATGGTCAAGCTTCGTCAGATTAACACCTGCCCTCCACATACTGTTAACATGTACCTGAAATTATTATATCAATCCTGTCTCAAGGTGTAAAGCCCATATTCGGACTGTCACAGGATTCCATATGCCCGTTTATATTGCTCCATGAAATCTTCCATATTGGACACATTGAATATTCTGTTCTTTAACTTAAGGAATACGGCTACCTTCCCCTTATTCTGCGGAATTACCTGAAACTCAGGATATCCGGACTCTTCATAGAGAAAGGCCTCCCCGCAATAATTCATGCCGTGTTCATAAAAAATAATATAATCCCTGCTGCCAACCAAAGGGAACAGTCCCAGCAGCACTGCCGCCACATAAGCCAATATCACGGAACCCGCCAGATAGCCTTGGGCAGACTTAAAATAACAGACCAGCGAGGCCAGAATAAGCCCTACTGCCATAATAGAGGCAACCTGCTTTAAAATCACTTTCCTGTCCACCAAAATCTGTGTCAACATATTTCCCAGACGGGCCTCCTGTTCGGGGCTGAGATTCTTTCTGCTCTTTCCGAAGAATACCGCTAACTTTTCCCGTTTCCTGATTGTCAACAGTATCAGCCCTGCCGCCAGCGAGATGGCAGATCCCACAAACAGATTTCTCAGCTGCGCCAGCATATCATCCTGTTTGATGATATAAACTTCACCCATATCAGCAATGCCCTGATTGGAAAATCCCAGGCCTTCCAGATATCCCTCCAGCATACGCTGTAAGCTTTCAGAATCGTTTTTCACCACATAACCGTTGACCCGCACATCGACCTGAGGTTCTTTGCCGCCAGAAAAGCCGTAAAGATAATCAAAGGTCTGCTCCGTCAGCATCTCCATGGTATCATAATATCGAAGCGGCACTTCCAGGATCATGACGCCGTCGGCGCTGGGAACCGCATAATAATAGCGGCTTTTCGTCTCACCGGTCTTTCTGCCGTATTCAGCATGGATGATGGAAGATTCCGCAAAGCACCCGTATGTATAGAGCACTTTTCCCTCCACATGGCCGCCGGGACCAGCATATCTGACCAGCAAATCTTCAAAGTCCATGGCAGGCTTTACCGCTATGGCAAACCTGTCAATTGAGATCAGCATTCCCAGGATTCCCGCCACGATCAGAAGGATTGGCAGCATATTCAAAAAATCCTGGAGTTTTTCTTTTCCTGTCTCTTTGTCTGTCGGAGTGTACATCGGTTTCTGTTGAATCATTTGCTTTTTCCTCCTGCTTTCACGCATTTGCAAAACGGTATATATTCTTTTGCATATCATATATTCCCTCTTACCTGTATAGGCAGTAATCCTGCATTTCCCTTATAAACCCGCACTTGCTGAAAATCTCTGCGGCTACCGCCGGATATTCCTTCACCACAATGCGCTTTCTGCCCCCGAAGATCCTTCCCCGCTTATACTCCTCCACAAACTGCAGCAGAATTTCTTCCAGACCATCCTTTTCAAATATACGGAAGGTTCTGCCCTGCCGCTCAAACAATGCTGCCGGAATGCCGCCTGCAAGGGCTGCCACGGTTCCCGATACATTGACAAAAGCCTTTCCCTCATAATGGGGAAGCAGTTTCCCCCAGGGCTGCGCAGGATCGACGGCATTGAGCCAGACCACCTCACTGTGCGGGTGCAGAAGGAAATGGGTTACACTTTCAAAATCTTTCCGCCGGATAAACTGAGCTCCCGACAATCCTCTCACAAAATATCCTCTTCTCACCTGTCCCGTATATTCCCGGACGCGCAAAAGATTCAGAGCCTCCTGCCACGGAAGGTCACAGGCTGCCGCCGTCTCCCTGCACAGGATCAGATACCGGTCAAAGCACCTGTCCATCTGCTCCGAAGCTGCTGACACCCGCAGCGGGCGCACCAGGTCAAACCGCCCTGCCTGCAATGCTTTCACCCTCACATTCACGCGCTGCCTGGCGGGAGCTCTCCGCGTTTTTTCCTTATTCAGCCATTGCCGCACCGGCACAAAGCTGTCCGCGCACACAATCCCTTTTTCCAGCAGGGATTGCAGCGCATCGTAAAGGGAGTCTCCCTCCGGCAATATTCCTTTTAATGCCTGCATAAAGCTGGCTCCCCGCCTGGACAGCGCCTCCGCCAGCAGTTTCTCCGGCTCCGCAAGAGTTTCCCATGGAATCTCCGGTTTCCTGTCCCAGTCAATGTCCTGCGTGGGATCAAAGCGCAGTCTCCCGTCCGCCTCCATATGCCAGAAATATTCCCCTCCGGCAAGAAGTGCATCCAGAAGGCCTTCCCTGTAATTTCTTACCCTTGCAGGGAAAATCACTTCTTCCCAGGCAGCCGCCGGAAAGGCAGTGCCTGTCAGAGAATCCACAGCTTCTTTCAAACATTCTTCCGGCGGCGCCTGGCGCCCCAGACGGGAGAGCAGCAGGGATACATAATTTTCAGGCGGACAGGTTGAGATCTCTTCCCTGCGGTTTTTCAAGGTCTGCACCCTGGCACGCCTGTATAGCCAGGCATGATAGTACACTGCCTCCGCTTCCCCCTGCCTGACAGCTTCGCCCTTCCCACAGAGCCCCTCCAGAATGCCGCGAGCCTTTTCCTCTTCCCATCCGTATCTGTTCGCCACATTGGACGCACTTGCCCCGCCCCGGTAACGGAGCATCCTACGGACGATATCTGCCGCCGGCAGAACGCATTCCGGTTTCACCTCCTGACACCCCAATGCCAGTCCATATTCCTCCTGCTGTTCCGCCGCAATCCAGAGACCCTGTTCCAGATAAACAGCCCGTCCCTCCTCTGCCAGCTTTTCCAGCCATTCCACAGGAACATCCAGTTCTCCCGCCGCCAGATCCCCCTCTGTCATCAAAAGGGCGTGCAACTGCTTTTCGTCCTCGGGAAGCTTATTCCTCTGTTGAACCTGAGCCAGTTCTTCCTCTCCCGGACGAACCAGTTCCTTTTCCTGTTTTAACGCCTCTTCCACCGCCGCGTGGATTCCTCTGGGCGTAGGGGAATAGTCGTACATGACTGCTGCCTCCTGTGCCCATTGCAGCGGCAGCGACATGGGGGAGGCCGTCTCTGTATAAATCTCCCTTACCCGGATTTCTCCGGCATGGATCTGCTCCAATATCTCCCTGACTCCTGCCACGTCCCAGAGCTGATTCATGCATTCCCGCCTGGTCTCACGGATCAGAGGATGTTCTCTTTCCCGTACCACCTGATCCAGCATCTCCGCACTTCGAAGCCGCTGCATCCACAAGGGCTGACGGCCGTTTCCGCGGACACCCATCATCAGCGCCCTGCCGCAGTTGTAGCGGAACGCCATATTAAAGAGAGACGTAGCAGGAAGCATAGCCGAAAGAATCTCTTCCGAAGTCTCCGCACTGATTCTCTGCAGCAGTCCTTCCGGCATCGCTTCATCCCCATAGGCGTAAAGCAGAAAACCGTCCTCCTCGTCCACGCTTCCCACATTGATTCCCAGGGTTTCCCTGGCCGTCTGGGCCGCAAGGAGAGCCAGCGGACTATTGACCTGCCGGCCAACGACGGAATGGATCATCAACTGGCTGTTGCCCGAGCGGTCCCTGAAATGCTCTGCAATGATCGTCCTGTCATCGGGCAGGCCGCCTGTCGCCGTTATCTGCCGTGACAGATATCCCGCGGAGAGGTTTGCTGCCGCTTCATCCAGCCCCAACACTCCCAGAGCCTGTGCAAGCCTCCCCTCCTGCTCCGCATCCCCCAGTCCCCGCAGAATCCTGCCAAACGACGCTCCCGTCTCCCTGTTCCTGCCTTTCAGTTCTCCTTTCCAGAAGGGAAGCCTCGCGCCCTCCACAGGAGCCTGTGTCACCGTTACGGTATCTCTGCCGATATTTGTCACTTTCCACGCAAAGGCGCCGAGAATAAAGCGATCACCTCTCTGTGTCTCATAGACAAATTCCTCATCCACTTCGCCGATCTTCACACCCTCTTCCGTCCGCACGGTGAAGAGTCCCTTGTCAGGGATCGTACCTCCTGCAGAGATCGCAAGCATGCGGCTGTATCCGTCCCCTTCCACCTTTTCATGAATCCTGTCATATAAGATGCGGGGACGCACGGGCACGTCTCTCCTGTGCTCATAATCCCCCGCCAGCATCTCCAGGACACTTTTCACATCCTCCTTTGTGACCTTCCGAAACGGCCACGCCCTGGGAAGGATCTGCATCACCTCGTCTAATTCATATCCCTTGAACGCCGCCATGGAAACCAGGTGCTGGGCCAATACATCCAGACATCCCTCCGGCGGGTTGATGCGCTCCACCCTTCCCTCTCTTGCAAGCTGTGCCGTCATACCGCAGAGGACACACTCGGCTGCTGTTCTCGGAAACAGATACATGACACTGGTTCTGGACGGATTATGCCCTGCCCGCCCCAGTCTCTGCATGGTGCCGGAAATGGTGCGGGGGCACCCCACCTGAAGCACCTGGTCGATCTCTCCCACATCGATCCCCAGCTCCATGGAGGAGGTGGCGCACAAAAGTCTCAGCCTGCCCTCCCGCAGGGATTCCTCCGCCTCCTGCCGCTGCTCTTTGGACAGACTGCCGTGATGAACCCTGGCAAAATTCTCCCCGCCCAGCAGATTCACATAGTATGCAAGTTTCTCCGCATAACGCCTGCCCTCAACAAAAGCAATCACACTCCGATTCCCCTGGCAGTACTGGTACACCAGCGCCGCAAGTTCCTGCCAGACAGGGTCTTTCCTCCTCTTTCCCACATCCGCATAAGGCCCCAATATCTGAAGCTGTACCTTCTTTTCCATGGAGGGTGCTGCCACCGTCACTGCTTCCGGAGCCAGATATTCCGCCGCCCTGTCCAGCGGGGCAATGGTAGCGGACAGACCGATGCGCTGGAGATTCCTTTTACAGAGCGCGTCCAGCCTAGCCAGGGAAAGCATCAGGTGGGCTCCCCTCTTGGTATCGATCAACGCATGAAGTTCGTCTATGATTATGGCTTTTGCTGTACACAGTACATTCTGTCCTGTCTTGGAAGTAAGCATCAGGTACAGGGACTCCGGCGTAATGATCAGGATATGGGGCGGCTTCCGCACCATCTGCTGCCGTTCCCGCTGGGTCGTGTCACCGGTGCGGACCGCCACAGAAATCATTTCCTCCCCGCCGATCCCCTCCAAGGGTTTCCTGAGATTTTCCCGTATATCGGCAGCCAATGATTTCAGGGGCGACACATAGATCAGCTGCAATTCCCCCTTCAGGCTCCCCTCTTTAGCCTGCTTTTTCAGACTGTCCAGGAAGACCAGGAACGCGGAAAGCGTCTTGCCTGTTCCGGTAGGCGCGGACACCAGCACATGTCCCCCCGCAGCAATGGCAGGCCATGATACTTCCTGTACAGGCGTAGGGGTTCCCAGCCTGTCCTGAAACCATGTCACCGTTTGCTTTTCGAATAATTGCAGGCAATTCTTCATCCTGATCTCCTCATGACAATCCTTGCATACCCTTGGTACACTTTTTATTCTATCTTATGCGTTTTTCCCTTGACAATCAATCTCTTTTTATATATTATTGTAACTGTTCACAGCGGCGCGTGGCTCAGCTTGGTAGAGCGCCACGTTCGGGACGTGGAAGTCGCAGGTTCAAATCCTGTCGCGCCGATGAAAAGGAAATCCTCCCACATTAGTGGGAGGATTTCCTTTTCATCGACCGTTAACTTGATAGCATGAATCTCCGATTCATGATGGATGGCCATTCGGCCACTGACTCTCACGAATAAGGTCATTGTATCATATATGTAATCTTTACTCCTAATTCTTTTCCACAGGCAAAGTACCGTCTTTCTTATACTTATTCCATGCGGAATGGTACTTGAAGGTATAGATGACTGCGTCAATACCGATCAGCACAATCCACACTCCCGCAGCCTTGCCTGTTGAGTACAGCATATAGATCACATTAAATATGCTGTAAGCCGCACAGAGAAGTGCACATACTCGACTTTTTCCCAGATGAATGCCCAGACCCAGCAGGATCAGAATAATTCCGTCTATGGGGACTGTCCCCAGGCCTACCGCCAGGGCAATATTGATTCCTCCAAAAACATAAAGCAGGATGCCACATACATTGATATTACTCTTGCAGGACTTCATCGCCGGAAGCTTTAAGAACTCTTTCTTCGCCAAAGGCTGTCCCCCTGCCTGTGCCTGAATACGCGCCTCATCAGGTACCGCCTGTCCGCAGGTCGGACATACCAGCGCATTGTTGTCCAACTCTGCTCCACACTTACTACAAACCATTTTTCTCCTCCTAACTTGCAGGGGCGTATGTATTTTTGTGTTCCCCCTCCTTCTAAATATACCATATCCCACGGGAACCGCGCTACCTCAAAACAGAAAATTTCAGGAATTATTTTTGCGAAAAGCCTCCCCCATCCCCAACATCAGGAAAATAGCCGCCGTGTTCATGGACTGCTGAAAGCTGAACATGTTGTTCACCGTGTAACCAAGCAGGCAGAACCCACAGGCACAGGAGATCAGGCTTCCGCCTTTCCTGCCGGTCAGGCGCACCATGGCGGAGACCATCATCCCCGCATAACTGACAAGCCCCAGAAGACCTGTATTGACAAGGACCGTCAGCCACTCGTTATGGGCATTGGTCAGCCTCATCCTGTCGAAAGTGCCCGTGACAATCTCCAAAAGGTGTGAACTGCCTCCGTTATATATGTACGCTTCCATGGCATCAGGCCCCACTCCCACCAGCTTGTGCAGAATGTCCTGCTCCCAGAAGCAGAGCGCCCCCGCCTTCCAGGTGGCTCCCCTGTTGCTGCCCCAGCTGTCGGAGAATGTAAAAGCGGGGCTCTCCGAAAGCACACCAAGACTGCCCGGGCGCAGTGTATTGAGAACCAGCGCCGCCGTATATCCCACTGTCAGCAGGACAGCCAGCATGATACAGAGCCTTTCCAGCGTCCGCCAGAGATCCTCCAGATGGCTTTTCCGCTTTCTGTTCACCGTGGCCAGCACAAGCATGGCAAGTGACACTATCGTCACAAACAGGGCTGCTTCTTTCGAAGTGAGGATGTCTGTGTAAAGCTCCTTATAATTAAGCTTTCTGTGGGCAATGCACGATATTCCAAAGGTCAGCAGGCACGCGCCGGCAAACAGCAGCATCTCCTGCCAGAACCGGCACATTTTATCACAGTCCGACACCGACAGACAGAACATCACCAGAAAAACTGCCGCCAGCGCAGCCATACCGCTGCTGCTGCCCTGGGTCACCAGGCTGGCGAAGCCCAGCATGACATAAGCCATCAGCAGCAGTCTCTGCCACATTTTATAGGAAATGCCCTGCCAGAGCAGAATCATACCCGCAAAGAATACGGATACCTGGTAGCCGCAGTACCAGTTGATATTCCCGATGGTGGAAATAAACTGCGGCCCGTAAGCCCCCATATCCAGCGGGAAAATATCAAAGCGGTTCAGATATTCCAGAAGAAATACCGCGGCCGATACGGGCAGGACTGTATAAAAGATCCATTTCTTTGGTTTCCAGCTTTTCGAGATATAAAAATAGACCCCTACCAGCATCATCTGCCGGTAAAAGCCCATATACCAGCCCGGAGAACCCCACAGGGCTTCGCTTTTATAGCGCGAAAAGGCATAGGACAGCAAAAGGACGACACCGTAAGCCACCGCAAACAGATCGGTGACAGACGCATTTGTCCTGATACATTCCCATAACCTGGAAGCGTTCCCTTTCTTCCTCCAGGAAGCCGCCGCCAGAAGGATCAGATGCAGTATCAGCAGCGGTACTGCGATCTTTCCCACGCTGATTCCCGCTTTAAAAAAGAAGACAGATTTATCCGTTCCGATATGGGTATAGCCTTCCTGGTGATAAAAAGGCATTGCCACAAGGATCAGCAAAATATATACACAGGCCACCACATCCAGCATAATACGCGTATACCTTTGAAAGGTGGCCGCTAAAGCTCTCGCTTCCTTTTTCCTGTCATTCCGATACATCCTGTTCCTCTCCCCCTCACTCTATCCCTATCATAGTCTACTCCGGAGGGTTCGTCAATTGATTTCTCCGCCGTTCCAGACTGAAATAAGACTGCTGTATCATGATAAAACCAAGAGGACCGCCAATAATCCCCCAGATGCCGAACAGCTTGATTCCCGCATAGATAGACAGCAGGATCGCGATGGCCGGAACACCCACCCGGCGGCCGATCAGCCTGGGCTCCAATATTTCCCTCAGGAAAATACTGGCGAGATAGAACAGCAGACAGGCCACGGCTCTGCCATAATTTCCGTAAAAGATCTGCTGGATTCCCAACGGAACCAGTACGATTCCTGTACCGATAAAGGGCAGCGCGTCCAGGATTCCCGCCAGCAGTCCCCACAGCACTCCATGCCGGATACCACAGAGCCCCAGGACAGCCGCCGCCAGGATGCCTATTACACTCATGATAATGATCTGGGCTTTTACAAAGGTAGCGAGATAACGGACAATGCCACAGATAATCTCCAGGATCACATGGCATTCCTCCCTGTCCAGCAGCTGGTTCATGATTTCATCATAATCCTTTGCCAGCAGGATTGCGGCGATCAGGAAGGTGACCAGGAAGCCCCCAACGGCCGCAACGCCTTTCACATATTCCAGGGACTGGGACAGCATACCCGGCAGAAATTCCAGCTGAAAATAGTCAATTCCTTCCCCCAGACGCATCAGGATCATCTGCTCCAGATATTCCCCGTCTATTCCCATAGTCTGTTCCACCAGACGACAGATCTCATGGAGAATGCCGGAAACCTCCTGCTCTATGGTATCAAGCCCGGAAATCCAGCCAGGCAGGCTGCCCACGATCCAGGAAAACAGCACCCACACCAGAATACCCAGAATACCCCCCGCCAGAAGCAACAGCAGCAGGACACCGATCTGGCGGTGAAGGTGCAATCTGCTCTGCCACTTTTGCAGGAGTGGTCCAAAGATCGTGACAAAGAGCAGCGCCAGCAGCACCGGCGCCGTCAGCGGTGTAATGACCTTTAAGAAAAAAAAGACTGCTCCTGTCATGAGGAGCAGTGAAACCAGCCTGTTCTGTAATATTTTTCCCATCATACTTTTCTGCCCTGCCATATCTACGTTTTTCTCAGGAAATAGTATGGTGAAAAAAAGATAAAATATGTGTCGTTCGGATCCGGAAATGTATTACCAGAAACCGGAAAAAGCCTTACTCTCCGGCCTGATCTGAAAGCACATTTTCTCTTTTTGGGAAGGGTGCCAAAACGCAATGGAATAAGCGCAGAGCGCCACATGGGTGACCCCCAGCTCCCTTCCCCTTTTCTGTATGGCGTCATTTCCATACTTTGCGTCGCCCAGCAATGCCATGCCGGCGTGGGACATCTGGACGCGGATCTGGTGAAAACGCCCTGTAACAATATGGATCTCCATGAGCGACAGATCTGTTTTCTCCACATACTGCAGCAGACGGTACTGCAGAACCGCCTTCTTTGCATCAGGAAAGCGGAAACGCTCCTGTTCCTCCACTGCCACGGCACGTCCCGTATTCCGTGTATCCTTATCCAAGTAATCCACCAGTTCTCCCTGTTCACTCACAGGCTTCCCACAGATCACCGCATAGTATTGTTTATTCAGCGTCCCTTCCGCCAACTGTCCTGACAGGGCTGCCGCCGCACCCCTGGTCCTGGCAAATACGAGCAGCCCCTCCACCGGCTGATCCAGCCGATGCACAATGCCCAGATAAGGACTTCTGGAATAATTTTTCAATTCGCTGACCACATCCGCCTGCCCCACCCTTGCGGTCTGGGTCGCCAGACCGGCCGGTTTGCGCACCACCAGCAGTTCCCTGTCCTCGTAAATAATCTCTGTTTTCATGAATACCGCCTCAGTCCCTTCGGGTAATGGTTTTTCATGATCCCGCCTGCCAGCTTGCCCCAGCCCAGCCCGAAGCCGTCCACGCAGATCAGATACCAGCCTTTTTCACCCTCTGCGGGGAAGGTCTGACCGTACAGGTAGGCTGTCACCGCAGAGCCGGAAGCGTCCAGATTCCAGGTCCTTCTTACTTCCCCCGGTGAGAGGGCAAGCGCCAGCGCGTGGGAAGGTTCGAAGCGGTTCTTTTTCAAAGTACCCACATGAAGCCCCGGACGCAGTACTTTTAAGCCCTTCACCGATGGCATCATGGGGGAAGCCAGATAAATATGATCTCCGAATTTCATGTAAACCCGCTGTTGACCCTGTCTGACAGGCAATTCCCTCCTCCCGGATATTTCCTGGCAGAACTGATAATATTCTCCCAGATCCCTGTCTGACACGCCTGTCACAAAACCGTTTCCGGAAGGGCTATGATATTTTTCAGGTAATTCCCCCGCCTTTTGAAGCAATGCGGCAAAATGTCCTTCCCCTCTTATTTTGTGAGGCCAGAGCCGCAGCGTATACTCCAAAGGATCTGCAGCATGCACAGGATAATCCAGGCAGTCGGCGCTGCCGTCGCATCCCGCCAGCCCCAGTTTCTCCTTTGCGATGGGAAGAATGTGAAATTCCCCGTGACTCTCCAGAAAGCGGCTGACACTGCCCTCATTCTCCTCCGGCGCAAAGGTGCAGGTGGAATAGACCAGTTTTCCGCCGGGCCGCAGCATCCCGGCGGCGCAGTCCAATATCTCATCCTGCCTGTGGGCGCACATGCTCACATTCTCCGGGCTCCATTCCTCACAGGCCGCCTCGTTCTTGCGAAACATCCCCTCGCCGGAGCAGGGTGCATCCACCAGTATTTTATCAAAATATCCCGGAAAGATCTCCGCCAGGCGGGCAGGCGTTTCGTTGGTCACATAAGCATTCACGATCCCCATACGCTCCACATTTTCGGAAAGGGTCTTCGCCCGCGCGGCATTTATCTCATTGCAGAGCAGGAAACCTTCCCCGCCCATCTTCGCCGCGATCTGAGTGCTTTTTCCCCCGGGAGCAGCACAGAGATCCAGCACACGCTCCCCGGGTGCCACCTCCAGAAGCTCCGCAGGCGCCATGGCGCTGGGCTCCTGGATATAGTACACTCCCGCCGCATGGTACGGGTGCTTGCCGGGCTGTTCCGACGCGTCATAATAATAGCCGTTCTCCGCCCAGGGAACTCCGGATAAATGCGGGACAGTCCCTGCATTCACCCCGGTTTTCAGGGCGTTCAGCCGCAAAGCCTGGTATCTTTCCCGGCCAAACGCGCTTACAAAAGCTTCATATTCATCACCCAGCATTTGCTGCATTCTGTCTAAAAATTTCTGGGGAAGCATATTATCCTTTCAGCCCCCTGGCCTGCCTGTCCATATCCTCCACCACAATATCATAGATCTCCCCAAGGGAAGCGCAGTATTCCAATACCTCCCAGGGCTTGTTGGTATGGAAGTGGATTTTAATCAGTTCCTCATCTCCCACCGCCAGAAGGCAATCCCCCTCAAAATTTTCCGTAATATGATCCGTGATCGCATCCTCGTCCAGATCCTCCCCCTCGATCAGAAGCTGTGTATCATACCTGAATTCCAACATGCAGCAGTCCTCCTCTTTCCTTATCAACAGTTTTTGTACAATAACGTTATTATATTTCATATGGTAAGAATTATCAATGAGTTTCCGCGGGAAACCCGGGTCTTTTCACAGGTGGAAATCTCCGCCAAAACAGTTCACAAGAGATGATAAGTCTGATACAATATATAAAAAAGACAGATCGCAGCATCCGCCAAATGCTCGTGCAAGCAACGGCACAAAGTCAACACAGTTGACTTGGCTCATTGCTCGCGGGAATAAAAGTTTTGAGGAGGCACCCATGAACAAAATACCCCCTGCCTGGATCAGTATGTGCTCTTTTCTGTCCGCTGCCGCCATACTGCTGGCAGGCTGCGCCGGTACATCCGATTCCACATCAAGCCCTGAAAAGGACTATTCCACAGAAAATACCGGAAATACCTCCACCGGACAGACAGATGCGGAACCCCTTCCGCCGGACTGCGGGGATACTGCATCAGAGGACGCCGGTTCTGAGACAGCGCAGGACTGGCAATACAGCTGGCAGGAGATCACCATCACCCTTCCGGCGGAATGGCAGGACCTCTGCGTGATCCAGGAAACCACCAACGGCTTTTCCATTTTTCAGAAAGCATCCTATGAGGCGGACAAGGATGGCTATATCTGTAGTTTTATGCGAACCTCCGAATATCTCAATTACGGTACGGGGGAGACGCTGCTCGCCTACACGGACGCCGGACTGCTCTATTACCTGATGCAGCCCACAGACTTTGCCTGTGCCTCGGATAATAAGGATATCATCGATGAGTACAGCCGGATGTGCACCCGGGTGGACGACCTGGCAGCCGGTCTGCGGATTTCCGCTTCTGACCGCATTCACTACGATGCCGAAGAATTTGTCCTGCCCGTCAGCAGCCTCCTTCCCCTGAACCGGGAAGTCCTTGTAAACCTGTCGGACAATGAACTCTGGATTGCCAGAAATGAGATTTTCGCCAGGCATGGCAGGATATTTACAAATGAATATCTACAGCTGCGCTTTGACAGCTGTACCTGGTATCAGGGAACCATTGCACCGGAGCAATTTGACGACAGTGTCCTGACCCGGACAGAGCAGGACAATATACAGCTTCTGATTGCCGCAGAACAGGAATATGACAGACAGCATCCCTATCCCAGGCAATGTGCGGCATCGGAAACCGTTATGGCGGACCTGTCAGGGAACGGCATTGCCAACAGTATCACCTATCAGGTGTCTCGGGAATACCCCGAGAAATGCGAACTGACCATAGACGGCAATTCCCAAAATCTGTATGAGCAAGATGAGTTTACCCTGGATTATGCGCATACGGGTGTCTTTTATATCACAGATA
>CANDMD010000037.1 GCA_947385725.1 uncultured Lachnospiraceae bacterium
CAACACCCAACAGAACACTCTTTCCCTACACGACGCTCTTCCGATCTTACCCAGCACCCCGAACACCCCACCGAACAAAGTGATGGAAGAAATGACCCAAAAGCCGGTGAGCCCCGTGGAACTTCCCAGTATTTTAGGACCGAGAATATTGCCGTCAAACTGCTGCAATACCAGGATAAACAGTAAAAAGTAAACACAATTCAACGGATGCGAAGGATCCACGACAAGAACAAGTACCCCGCATGGAATTGCGCCCAGGTAAGGCCCAAAAAACGGAATGACATTTGTGACGCCGATGATCACGCTGACCAGCGCCGCATACGGCGTATGCAGAATGGAAGTACCGATAAAGCACAAAATGCCGATAATGATGGAATCCAGGATCTTGCCGCTGATAAAGCCGATGAAAGTCTGGTGGGTAAAACGGAAATTCCGGATCACTATGTTCGCGGTATTCTTTTCAAATACCGCATATACAATCTTTTTCGCCTGCCCGGCAAATTTTTCCTTGCTGGCCAGGACATAGATGGAGATCACAAAGCCGATAATGCTGTCCCACAGCACGCCCAGTACATTGATGACGCTTAGGGATACCGTCTTGATCAGCGGGCTGATCTTGGTGAAATCGTTCATCAGTTTTTCTAATTCATCCGAGTATTTGTCTACAGTCTGGGTCACATACGTTCCCACCTCTGGATTGTTGTCCAGCAGTTGATCCAGCCATTTAATGAAATTGTTGGTGTAAGACTCAAAATTCCCGACAATATTCTGTATGCTGGGAATAATCTGTGACAACAGCATGGAAACCAGCAGATAGATCAATGAGATAAACAAAAAATCCGTGATCAGTATGCCGATCCCCCTGATGATAGAATTCCTTTTGGCGGATTCTTTTATTTCCCATATATTGCATAGGGGAACCAGTATGTTATCTTCCAGGAAATTCAGGATGGGGGTCAGCAGATACGCCATGACCAGCCCCAGCATGACCGGCATCACAATATCCGTTGCCATGGCAATGCCTGCCTTAAAATTGGAATGATGGAACATCAGGTAATAAAATACTATGCTGGCGGCAATGACAATAAAAGCTGTCATACCCCATCGGAAATATTTATTGTTAAATTTGAATTTCATGAAAAACGTCCCCTCTTTGGTATGAATTTACTACTATAATACTCTTATCTGCAAAAAGGTGCAAGTTCAAATCGAATGAAATATCCTTGGTCATGCTGGCAGACCGGACAGACGGCGGGAGCCCTGGTGCCTTTAAACACATAACCGCAGTTTAAACACATCCACTCCTCTTCCACATTCGACACAAAGAGGTTGCCCTCCTTTAACAGCTGGGCAAATTTCCCGAAGCGATCCCCATGGATCTTTTCAATTTCCGCAATTTGCAGGAAGGAAGCCGCGATTCTGTCAAAACCCTCTTCCCTTGCCTTTTCACCGAATTCCTTATAGACATCGTCATGTTCCTCATATTCATTGTGCTGCGCCATGGAAAGGAGAGCAGCCACATTATCGGAGATGTCCACAGGATATCCGCCGTCTATAAAAATGGTTTCACCGGCCATTTCCTTTAAATGGTTATAAAATATTTCCGCGTGCTCTTTTTCCTGAGAAGCCGTAAACGCGAAAACAGCGCTGACCACATACAATCCATTCTTTTTGGCCTGGGATGCCGCAAACGTATACCTGTTCCTTGCCTGACTTTCACCGGCGAAAGCCCTCATCAGATTATCCTTCGTGATACTCCTGGTAAAATCCACTGCCATAATCAAACTCTCCTTCTTTTTTTTGATTTACAAAATCGTGTGAACAATAACAGTATGTCCATATAAAAATCAAAATATCAATTTGCACTCTTTGAATTCCCTGAAAAATCGTTTATAATACAAAAGAGATGCACGGCACAGTGAGCGTCTCAGTAATATAAGGCAAAAAACGGCAAATATATGTGCTTACGAGTATAGATTGGTATGCTTGTCAGAGCACACAAGGGGTACACAAATGAAATTACAGCAGGTATTAAGCCATGTCCGTAAGGCGGTGGAGGATTTCCATATGATTCAGAATGGGGACAGGATCGCCATAGGGATTTCCGGCGGCAAAGACAGTCTCACTCTCCTATATGCCATGAACGACCTGAGGCGCTTTTATCCGGAGCATTTCGAGATCCATGCCGTGACGGTGGATCTGGGATTTGAAAATCTGCAGCTGGACAGGATTCAGGAACTTTGCAATACGCTCGGAGTGGAATATACCATTGTCAAGACGGATATTGCCCGGATCATATTTGAGGAACGCAGGGAGGAAAATCCCTGTTCCCTCTGCGCCAAAATGCGGAAAGGTGCATTGAACCAGGCAATCAAAGAGGCAGGCTGTAATAAGGTTGCCTATGCGCATCATAAGGATGACGTGGTGGAGACCATGCTGATGTCCCTGATCTATGAGGGGCGTTTTCATACCTTTGCCCCCGTCACTTATCTTGACCGCATGGATCTTACCGTTATCCGCCCTCTCATGTACATGAATGAAGCGGATGTGATCGGCTTTGTAAATAAATATGACGTTCCCGTAGTGAAAAGTCCCTGCCCCGCGGACGGGCATACGAAGCGGGAATACGTGAAAAATCTGCTGCGGCAGTTAAATCTGGAAAATCCCGGTGTGAAGGAGCGTATGTTTACTGCTGTCAGAACCGGAAATATGAAAGGCTGGGTGGAGTATCTTGGCAGTAATGAAACCAAATAATTACCATGATGAACAAAATAAGCAGAACATTTTAAAAATGCGAACCGTTTTGGAGACGCTTCCTGCCTTCTGCAAGGCATTTTTCCGAGGCATAGAAGAATATACATCCTCGCGGACCAGGCTTGCCTATGCTTACGATATCCGTCTGTTCTTTGAATATCTGCATGAAAACAATGCCATATGCAAGAAAATGGAGATCATTGAATTCCCTCTTTCCATTCTGGATGAGATCAAGCGGGTGGATATCGAGGAATATCTGCAGTACATGTCGCTGTACCAGAAGGATGGAAAGGATATCTCCAATGAGGAGCGGGGCAAAGCAAGAAAACTTGCCGCTCTGCGCAGCTTCTATAATTATTTCTTCCAGAACGAAATGATAAGTACCAATCCTGCGGCGCTGGTTCCTCTTCCCAAGCTGCATGAGAAAGAAATCATCCGTCTGGAGCCAAATGAGGTTGCAATTTTGTTAGACCAGGTGGAGGACGGGACAAAACTGACTAAAAAGGAACTGGAATACCATAAAAAGACAAAATTGCGCGATGTGGCGCTCCTGACATTGCTCCTGGGCACCGGGATCCGTGTTTCCGAATGTGTGGGACTGGACATTTCCGATGTCAATTTTGAGGTAAACGGAATCAAGATCCGGCGCAAGGGAGGCTATGAGGCAGTCATCTATTTTGGTGCTGAGGTGGAAACCGCACTGTTAGATTACCTTGAGGAAAGAAACCATATGATTCCCGCCGAAGGGCATGAAAATGCGCTGTTTCTGTCATTGCAGAACCGCAGGATGGTCGTGCGCTCCGTAGAAAATCTGGTAAAGAAATATTCTTCCAGGGTGACTACGTTAAAAAAAATCACCCCCCACAAACTCAGAAGTACCTATGGCACTACCCTATACCAGGAATCAGGGGACATTTACCTGGTGGCGGACGTACTTGGTCACAAGGATGTCAACACAACCCGGAAGCATTATGCAGCCCAGGCAGATGAACGCCGCAGGAAAGCAGCCACAATGGTACACTTAAGGGAAAAATAACAGTGTACCCTATTGATATTCCGCGGAATAATAAGGTATAATCAGACGCTGTCCTGTCAACAGTGTTTCATAAGCGTCCAGATGATTGATATTTTCCACTTCCGCAATATAGCTTTCCACATCTTCATAATGCTCGGGATCCATGTATCGGGACGCAATGCTCCAGAAGGTCTCACCCTCTTCCACCGTGATACAGGTATAGTATTTATATCCTGTATTTGCCTGAACCCTGATGGAACCATATAACACGGCACAGACAAGGATCATGCAGAAAATGACGGCCAGCGTCAAACTCCATGTCAGGCATTTGTGCAGGCGCACTCTACTAAGACTCTGTACCCTTCTGCATCGTCCCAGTTCCCTGGTTCGTCCATAATTCTCCGTCATACTGTTTTTTCTCATCGCCCTTATATCCATAGCATTTAACCTCTCAGTCCGTATGTTCGGAACGCATGTTCGTCACTATAATTGGACTATATCACAGGAACATTCGTTTGTCAACAGAAAAACCGAACATATTTTTGGAATATACGTTTGCTTTTTCCTTAAAACTGTGATATAATGACCATGGTAAAAAAATCAGCGGCCGAGTGGCCATCCATTGTAAATTGCAGGGCAATATATAATATTTAGAAAGGTAAAGGTAGATATACTATGGGTTATGGAAAAATTTCAGCAAAGCAGCAGGAAATTCTCAATTATATTAAGGATGAGATATTGAAGAAGGGATATCCACCTACTGTGCGGGAAATCTGTGAGACAGTGAACCTGAAGTCTACCTCTTCCGTTCACTCTCATTTGGAAACGCTGGAGAAAAACGGTTATATCCGACGCGATCCTACCAAGCCCCGTGCCATAGAGATCTGTGATGACAGTTTTCAGATGGTCCGTACGGAGATGGTAAGCCTGCCTGTCGTTGGAAATGTCGCTGCCGGGCAGCCTATTTTGGCAGAAGAAAATGTGAAGGAATACTTTCCTGTTCCTGCAGATCTGGTTCCTTCGGGAGAATCCTTCATCCTAAATGTCCGAGGGGAGTCCATGGTCAATGCCGGTATATTTGACGGAGACCGTGTCTTTGTAAATGTCTGCAACACAGCGTCCAACGGTGATATCGTGGTTGCACTGATCGATGACTCCGCCACGGTAAAAAAATTCTACAAGGAAAACGGTCATATACGTCTGCAGCCGGAAAATGATACCATGGATCCCATCATTGTGAACGACTGCCAGATTCTCGGAAAAGTGTTTGGCGTATTCCGCTTTTATCATTGATACCGATATTTACAAAAACCAGTCGCCCCACCTGTTCTACGGGCGGGGCGACTGGTAAAACCATTCATATGAAACATTTCATCACCTGGAATGTACGCAACGCTGAAACCTTTCCATCACTGGAACCGTACTTTCATATAGGAGATAATCTCATCCACACACCTGTCAAATCCCAGTTTGGAACTGTCCAGGCAGAGATCATAGTTCCTGGCGTCAAACCAGCTTCTTCCCGTATGATAGGTATAGTAATCCGATCTGTGTTTATCGGTTTTCTGAATAAACTTCTCCAGCTCTTTCCGGCTCATGCTGTGCTTCTTTGCGGCCTGTTCCAGACAGAAGTCCTTCGGTGCATGGATAAATACGCTGAGGACATTGTCATAATCCTTGAGCACGTAGTCCGCACAACGGCCAATGATGACACAGGACTCCTCTTCCGCAAGCTGACGAATGATCTTGGCCTGATAATTAAAGAGATTGTCCGTGGAAGTAAAGTTATCGCTCTCCGGAGGGATCAGTTCCCCGCCGTATACACTTCTGGCAATGTGAAACAGACGGGTACTTTTTACCTTTTCATCCGCATTGGCAAACAGCGCCTCATTGATCCCGCTGTCCTCGCTTGCCAGTTTCATCAGTTCCTTGTCATAATAATGGATATTCAGCCTTTGAGACAGCATTTCACCGATGGTACGCCCGCCGCTGCCATATTGCCTTGCAATGGTGATCACAACCTTTTCCATAGTAGTCTCTCCTTCCCATCACTGATCCCAGTTTCTTAACATGAACCGCCCTGTCCTGCGTCATCCCTCGCCCAGATAAGCCTTCTTTACCGAATCATTATTCAGCAGATCTCCGGCGCTGCCCTCCAGGACAATCCTGCCTGTCTCCAGCACATATGCCCTGTCCGCAATGGATAGAGCCTTTTTTGCATTCTGTTCAACCAGGAGAACGGTGGTCCCGCTCTTGCTGACTTCCTGGATGATATCGAAGATTTCATTTACAAAAATAGGGGAAAGCCCCATGGAAGGTTCATCCATCAATATGATCCTGGGATGGGACATCAGTGCTCTTCCCATGGCAAGCATCTGCTGTTCGCCTCCGCTTAAGGTTCCCGCCATCTGGTTCTGGCGCTCCTCCAGCCTGGGGAAACGGTCAAATACCGTCCGCAGTGTCTGCTGGATCTCATTTTTATCCTTTCTGGTATATGCACCCATCTTCAGGTTTTGCAGGACGGAGAGCTGTGCAAAAACACGCCTTCCTTCGGGAACATGAGCCATTCCCATGGAAACGATCCTGTGGCTGGGAACTTTGGTGATATCCGTTCCCTCAAAGATGACTCTTCCCTCCTTGGGAGGAAGCAGGCCGGATATCGTGTGGAGGATTGTCGTCTTTCCGGCTCCGTTAGCGCCGATGAGGGCAACCACCTCCCCCTCATCCACATGAAAGGAAACACCCTTGATCGCCTGTATCATGCCATAAAACACCTGTAAATCCTTAACCTCTAACATCATAGTATATACCTTTCACACTACTCGCCTAAATATGCCTTGATCACTTCCGGATCCTTCAACACATCATTGGTGGCACCCTGACAGAGGACACGGCCGAAATTTAATACCGTAAGTTCCTCACAGATCCCGCTGACCAGCCTCATATCATGCTCGATCAAAATAATTGTCATATCAAAATGATCCTGCACAAACTTGATGGTATCCATCAGTTCCAGCGTCTCATTGGGATTCATTCCCGCAGCCGGCTCATCCAGCAGAAGCAGTTTTGGCTTCGTTGCCAGCGCCCTTGCGATTTCCAGCATGCGCTGCTTGCCATAGGGAAGATTGGCAGCAAGGACCTCCGCCTCCGCTTCCAGCTCAAATACCTTCAACAGCTCCAGTGCCTGTTCCTGCAGCTGCTTTTCCACCGCACGGTATCTAGGCAGCCGCAAAATGCCTTCCAAAGTGTTATAATGCATGTGGTTATGCAATCCTACTTTCACATTATCCGCCACGGACAGATCTTTAAAAAGCCTGATATTCTGGAAAGTCCGTGCAATACCGGCATGATTGATGTCAATGGTTCTTTTCCCTGTGATATCCTGACCGTCCAGCGTAATAATTCCCTCATTGGGCTTATACACGCCCGTCAGCAGATTAAACACTGTCGTCTTTCCTGCGCCGTTTGGACCGATCAGGCCATACAGGCAGCCTTTCTTTACCTCAACATTAAAATCGTCCACAGCCCGGAGCCCGCCGAAGGAAATGCTCAGATTCCGTATCTCTAACATTGTCATTCCTATTCAGCCCCCTTTGTGTGTTTTTTTCCGGATTTCAGCTTATACACAATCTTCTCTCTCCACCGGATACAGGAAGGAGCCCAGTTGAACAGCATCATGGCAATCAACACCACGGCATAGATCAGCATACGGTAATCGTTCAGGCCACGCAGCAATTCCGGCAGCAATGTAAGCACTACCGCGGCAATGATGGATCCCCTGATATTGCCAATACCGCCCAGCACCACAAATACCAGGATCATGATGGACATATTGTAGCCGAAGTTTTTGGACGTTGCACTCAAAGAGGAAAGATTGTGGGCATAAAGCACTCCAGCAACGCCGGCAAAGGAAGCCGAGATGGAGAACGCCATCAGCTTATATTTTGTGATATTGATCCCCACGGACTCCGCCGCAATGGTATTGTCACGGATCGCCATAATGGCGCGTCCGTCCCTTGAATGGATCAGGTTCAGTATTACCACCAGGGTAATCAGGAGAAGCAATATCCCCACAGTGAAGCTGGAATCATTGGGGGTCCCCGTGATTCCCTGCGCCCCCTGGATGATCACCACACCGTTTCCCGAAAGATTCAGTTCCAGGGAATTGCGGGTAGAAAAATGAATTCCGGATTCGTCGATTCCGACGTACAGCATATTGATTATATTTTTTGCAATTTCACCAAAGGCAAGCGTCACTATGGCAAGGTAATCTCCCTTCAGCCTGAGGACGGGAATCCCGATCAGAAGGCCGAACACTCCTGCGGTCAACGCCCCGATCAATATGGCAATGGTGAAACGTATCCCGGCTATGGGGATCACATCCTGCATGCACTTGGAAAAGAACGCGCTGCTGAATGCCCCAATGCACATGAATCCGGCGTGCCCCAGACTGAGTTCCCCCAGGATTCCCACTGTCAGGTTCAGGGATACCGCCAGAATCGCATAGGTGCAGAGAGGAACAAGAAGCCCCCTGACCAGGCTGGACACAGCGCCTGCAGCCACCAATATCTGGACAATAATATACACGCCAATTACCATGCCAAAGGTGATCAAGTTACTTCTCAATACTTTATTTGATTTGATTTTTGCGGCCATCATTCTCATATTAACTCCAATTCTTTATGGGAAGAACGCTGCTTCTACGTTCTTTCGCGTGTTTCTGTTTCCAGAACGGTCTTATACCTTCTCCTGAATGTTCCGGCCGAAAAGTCCCGTGGGCCTGATCAGCAGAATCACGATCAGTATGGCAAATACAATGGCATCCGCCATCTGGGATGAAATATACGCCTTGGCAAAAATCTCGATAATTCCCAAAAGGATACCGCCGATAAAAGCGCCCGGAATGGAACCGATGCCCCCGAATACCGCCGCCACGAAAGCCTTGATGCCCGGCATGGAACCGGTATAGGGATTCAGGGAAGGATAGGACGAACAAAGCAGCACCCCTGCAATGGCAGCCAGCGCCGAGCCGATTGCGAAGGTCAGCGCAATCGTTCCGTTCACATTGATCCCCATAAGCTGTGCTGCTCCCTTGTCTTCGGACACAGCCAGCATGGCCTGCCCTGCCTTGGTCTTTTTGATAAAGAGCATTAAACCAGCCATAATGACAATACAAGCGATAATGGTCACTATGGTTTCTCCCGTAAAGGTGATCTGTCCATCTGCAAGCTTAATGGCATCCAGAGACACAACGGAGGCAAATGCCTTGGTATTGGTTCCAAAAATCAGCAGTGCAATGTTCTGCAGCAGATAACTGACTCCGATTGCCGTGATCAGGACTGCCAGGGGAGATGCGGCCTTTCTCAGAGGTTTATATGCCACTTTCTCTATGCAGACACCAAGCAGCGTACAGAGAACCGCTGCTGCAAGCACTCCTGCCGCCGTAGGCAGACCCATGGTACTGCAGACTGTGTATGTGGTAAACGCACCTATCATGATGACATCCCCGTGGGCAAAGTTCAACATTTTGGCAATACCGTAAACCATGGTATATCCCAGTGCAATCAGGGCGTATACGCTTCCCAGACTCAGCCCGCTGATTAAATATTGTACAAAACTCATGAAACCCCTCCATCTGTCATTTAAACTCACGAGTATATAACCTGTGTTTGTTTATACCTCAATGTCCATTGAATCAAGTATAGCAGAAACAGCCTTAAGAATCCATAGTTTCTTATATAGGTAATGGCGAAACCCCCATTTGAACAAAGGCGTCACTCTCATCCGGGCTTTCGCAAATGCATAGTTTCTTATAAGGTAAAAGGAGCTGCCCACTGAAAGGAGCAGCCCCCTTTGGCTCTTCTTTGACTCTTACGGATTATAACTGCTGGTAAACGCCGTCCTTGATGATCACGACACTGGGAGCCTTGTTGGGCTCTCCGTCCGCAGACCAGGTAATACCTTTGCCGGTCAGTCCATCAAAGGAATAACCGTTGGAGATGGCTTCCTTGAACCCGTTGCAGATCGTTGATACATCATCGGTGGGTTTTACACCGCTCTTTTCAATAAGCTCTTTGATGATATACACTCCATCGTAAGCGTCCGCTGCAAACTGATTGGGAGTCTCACCAAACTTTTCTTCGTAAGCACTCACAAAGTTGACAATATTAGTCTCCGTGGATGTGGATGCAAAAGGTGTCAGGAACATTACGCCTTCCGCAAGGGACGCATCAAAGTTATCCACGCCGCTCAGGATGCCGTCCATGCCGTCCACACCGAAGAATGTGGTCGAAAAGCCCATGCCGTTTGCCTGGGTAAGGATCAGGGCAGCCTCGCTGTAATAGATCGGAAGGAATACCATATCAGCCCCGGAATCTTTTGTCTTCTGTAGCTGAACGGAGAAGTCTGTCTTGCTGTCCTCCGTAAAGGCTTCCGCACTTACGATCTCAAAGGAATAATTTTCCGCTTCTTTTGCAAAATTCTCGTAAATACCGGAAGAATAGGGATCCGAGCTGTCATAAATGATTGCTACCTTGGTGGCAAGGTTATTTTCCCCGATGTATTGTGCTGAAACCGTTCCCTGTGCGGGGTCGGAGAAGCATACGCGGAAAGCGTTGTCAAACTTTGTACAATCAACAGCCGTGCCGGAGGGTGTCAGCTGGAAAATGTTGTCATCCTTTGTCTTGTCCCCAACGGCGATGCAAGGTGCGGAGGTAACGCTGCCCAGAACGATCTGTACCCCCCAGTCCTTCAGGGTATTGTACGCATTGACTGCCTTCTCCGCATTATGCTCGTCATCCTGATAGTTCAGCTCCAGCGTATATCCGTTTACGCCGCCGTTGGCATTGATTTCGTCCACAGCCAGCTGTGCCGCATTCTGAACAGCCTGTCCGTAGGCTGCCGCGCCGCCGGTCAAAGGGCCTGTACCACCGATTTTGAAAGAAGTTGCGTCTGCGCTGCCGCTGCCATTGCCGCTTCCATCAGAGCCGCAGCCTGCCATGGCAAATACCATGGCGGAAGCCATTGCCACACAGGCAAATTTTTTGAATTTCTTCATAATATCTCCTCCTTCTACATACATGTATACAATGATGTATCTGTATATATTTTTAAATAATACATTGTTCCTGTTTTTTTGTCAATAAAAAATGTGTATATTATTTTGGATTTTACAGATATTAATACTGCCGGTTTCGTAAGAGAAGCAAAACCGCGCAGAAATGAGGGCTAATATGGGAAACAAATATGTTGATGCTACTGCGCTTACCATTGCTATCATAGGTGCCATCAACTGGGGCCTGATCGGTCTGTTCCGTTTTGACCTGGTAGCTTTTATTTTTGGAGATATGTCATGGCTTTCCAGGATCGTCTACACCCTTGTAGGCACCTGCGGCCTTTACCTGATCAGCTTTTTCATGAAGCTGTCGGACAGGGTCGAGCCTGACAGGCAACGATAAGGCAGTAACTGTAAAAATCAGAAAAACACAGAAAAAGGAAGCTGTCATAATGCGGCTTCCTTTTTCCGATGCCTGTGGCGGCACTTTCCTGTTTTTCCTGTTTCAGGCCTTTCGTGACACGCTGATGAAAGCGTTTCACGCTATTCATTTTAAGCTTTCTGCTTCCACCATCTTACCGTCTCTCCAGATACGCTCCAGATCGTACAGCAGCCTGTTTTCTTTGTCAAAGATATGCACAATCACATCCCCGAAATCCATCAGGATCCAGTTGGCGGTGTCATATCCCTCCTTCTGCCGGCAGGGATATCCCGCCCTTCCAAGCGTTTCCTCCACACTGTCACACAGCGTCTGGATCTGGCTGCGGTTGTTTCCTCCGGCGATCAGGAAGTAATCCGCAATCACGGACACTTCACTGATATCAATGACACGGATATCCTCCGCTTTCTTATCCTCCAGCGCCCCGATGGCAAGCTTTGCCATTTCCATTGATCTCTGTTCCATATATCCTCTCATTCCGCCGCGTGTGCGGCTTTTTCTTTGTAATATTCCCATGTTTTTCTCGTCATTGGGTCTACATCCCCGTTCCCGCCGTCCAGATAGTCAAGAGTATCGCCCAGTATTTTCAGCAGGGTCCGATCCAGATCTGCAAACGCCATGCCGCGGATCTCCTCCAGGTTTGGGGCATGGCTTCTGCCCGGCTCCATATAATCCGCAATGAACACGATCTTCTCCAGCAGGCTCATGCCCGGTCTGCCGGTGGTATGGTTATGGATGGCATCCAGAATGTCCTGATCTGTCACCCCATACTGCTCCCTTGCCAGGAAAGCGCCGACTTTGGCATGCAGAAGAAAGGGATTTTCCATCTCCAGTTCCGTCATGGAGATATTATTTTTCTTACAGATGGAAACTCTCTCCCTGTCTGTGAGACATTTGGCGCAGTCGTGCAGAAGCCCCGCTGTCTGCGCGTCCCTCACAGAAGCGCCGTAACGCATGGCCAGGGCGGCTGATGTAAACTCCACCCCAAGGGTATGCTCAAAACGTCTGGCATCCTGAATCTTTTCCATCTCTTTCCGAAGCTTCCTCAGCTGATCCGGCTTTTTTTTATCTGCATTCATTCTATTTGTAAAGCCTCTTTCCCTCAATATAAGTTAAAACACTGTCAGGCACCATATAGCGCACGCTCTTTCCCTGTCTGATCCGCTCCCTGATCTCTGTGGAGGAAAGGGACATCCTGACAAAGGGAAGCAGCAGGATCTCACCGCCGAAGCGCTGTTCCAGTTCCTTCTTCTTCTCTTCCATCGCCTCCGGGGAGGCGTCATCCCTCACCGCCGCGATCAGCTTACAGCACTGAAAGATCCTCTCGGGACACTTCCAGGTTTCCAGGGTAAAGAGACAGTCCGCCCCCAGGATAAAATAGAAGGTATCCCCGGGATAAGCACGGGTCAGTTCCTCCAGGGTCTCATAGCTATAAGTATAACCGCTCCTCTTTACCTCCAGGTCAAGACATTTGAAATACCTGTTTCGCTTGATCGCCAGTTCTGTCATCCGCAGCCTGTCCTCCGCCGGAGCAACCTCCTGCGCTTCTTTCATATAAGAGACCCCGTTGGGGATCAGCCAGATTTCATCCAGGCCGACCTCGCCTCTCACCCATTCGGCCAGCAGCAGATGCCCCATATGAACGGGGTTAAATGTGCCGCCCATGATTCCAATACGTCTGTTTCCCATAGCTTATTTTTCCGTTCCTCCCGCCCCAGGCAGCACGATCCTTGGTTTATCCTTGTCAGGCTTATAGAGTACAATCTTCTTGCCGATCACCTGTACCAGATGGGAATGAGTCCTCTCTGCAAGGATCTGTCCGATCTCATTCGGATCGTCCGCACAGTTTTTTAAAACCGCGATCTTAATCAGTTCATTGTTGTTAAATGCCTGGCTGACCGCCTCGGTAAATTCCGGCGTCAGACTGAATTTTCCCACCTGAAAAACAGGGGTTATCTTGCTGGCGAGACTTTTTAAATACGCTCTCTGTTTACTTGTCATTTTTCCACCCCTTAGCGCGTCATGGCGCGCATGCCAATCAATATTTGGATATTCATTTTCATCACTTGTAATAATTGAAGGATAAACCGTACATGCGCACCGTATCTCCCTCTTTGATGCCAAGCTCCTCCAGCTGCTCCAGGATTCCGTTATTTTTCAGGAAGTTCTGGAAGAAGAGGAATCCTTTTTCGCTGTCCAGATTGGTATAGCCCAGCATCTTCTCAATCCTGGGACCTTCCACCACATATTCATCCTCCTCCGCATTATATTCCACGGTAAAGGGTTCACTGGAGAGATCCCCGGACTGTACTTCGGGGAAATACTCCTGCTCAAACACAGTGGGTTCCTCACCGATATCCTGCAGCATCTCGTAGACATGATACAGCAGTTCCCTCACTCCCTCGCCGCTGACTGCGGAAATGGGATAGACTTTGACCCCCTTCGGCTCAAACTCCGCCTTGATGGCATCCACGGAACGATCCTCCGGATCAAATATGGCATCGATCTTATTGGCCGCGATCACCTGGGGACGCTTCGCAATGTCGGGATTATAAGCGTCTAGTTCCCTGTTGATGGCATAGATATCCGCAATGGGATCCCGTCCTTCTGTTCCTGCCGCATCCACAATATGGATAATGACCTTTGTACGCTCAATATGACGCAGAAATTCGTGACCCAAACCCACTCCCTCCGACGCGCCCTCAATAAGCCCCGGTATATCCGCAATCACAAAACCGCCCGTCCCTTCCAGATCCACCACCCCCAGATTTGGGTTTAAGGTGGTGAAATGGTAGTTTGCAATCTTGGGTCTTGCGTTGGTCACCCTGGAAAGCAGCGTGGATTTCCCCACATTGGGAAATCCCACCAGCCCCACATCCGCTATCACCTTCAATTCCAGCAGAAGCTCCAGTTCCTGGGCAGACTGTCCCGGTTGGGCATACTTGGGAGCCTGCATGGTGCTTGTGGCGTAATGCTGGTTGCCGTTTCCGCCGCGGCCGCCCCTGAGCAGGACGATCTCCCGGTTGTCCCCGGACATATCCGCAATGACCTTTCCGCTCTCCGCTTCTTTGATCACGGTGCCCTGGGGGACTTTAATGGTGATGTCCTGGCCGTCCTTGCCGCGGCAGTTTTTCTTGTTTCCGGGTTCGCCGTCCCCTGCCTTATATTTTCGGATATTTCTGAAGTCGATCAGGGTGTTAAGCCCCTCGTCCACCACAAAGATCACGTCGCCGCCCCTGCCGCCGTCGCCGCCGTCGGGACCGCCGTTTGGCACATACTTTTCCCGCCGGAACGAAACATGGCCGTCGCCGCCCTTTCCGCTTCTGACATAAATTCTGGCTCTGTCTGCAAACATAATATCTCCTACATCAAAGTTATAAGGTAAAAACAGGACTTCAAACATCCTTAGTTTGAAGTCCCGCCCACATTCGTAATCGTTATTTCTCAACAGGATATACGGAAGCCTGCTTCTTGTCCCTGCCTTTTCTCTCGAAACGGAGAACGCCGTCAACCAGGGCAAACAGGGTATCATCACCGCCGATCCCTACATTGACACCGGGATGAATCTTGGTTCCACGCTGTCTGTACAGGATATTTCCTGCCTTTACGAATTGTCCGTCAGCTCTCTTCGCACCTAATCTCTTGGACTCGGAATCCCTGCCGTTCTTGGTGGAACCGACTCCCTTTTTATGAGCGAAAAATTGAAGGTTCATATTTAACATGGTCTACACCTCCTTGATTTTTACTTGTAAAAACTTTTTGCCATATTCCCTGCTTATGTTTTCCAGTGAAAATACCATGGAATCCATCAGGAAACTGGACTTTTCCTGCAAAGTACCCTCAAAATCACATTTGAATAATCCCGTACTCTGATCCTGGCTGACATGCAGCCTCTCTCCCGCCAGCTCCTCCAGGGAATTGACAGTTCCTATGGTCAGCGCCGAGACGGCCGCGCACACGATATCCGGTTCGCCGGGTTTCGCGTACCCTGCATGTCCCATACAGAAAAAGCCTCTGTATTCATGATTCCTGGTTCTACAGATCTCTACGGTTATCATAATATAACATATCCCTATTCAGGACAATCAGCGGCCGGGTGGCCATGAGTACCATGTATACGAAGTGAACATGGTACATTATACATTATGCATTGATCTTGTCAATCTTAACCTGGGTATATAGCTGTCTGTGACCGTTCTTCTTGTGGTAGCCGGTTTTTCTCTTGTATTTGTATACAATAACCTTCTTACCTTTTCCCTGTTCCATGACAGTTGCGGTCACGCTTGCATTTGCTACATCACCGCCAACCTTCAGGGCTCCGTCACTTACTGCGATCACCTGGTCAAAAGTAACAGTATTTCCAGCTTCCACTTCCAGCTTCTCAACCTTGATCACATCACCTTCAGAAACCTTGTACTGTTTTCCGCCTGTTGCAATAATTGCGTACATATTAAGGCACCTCCTATTCATGAACTACGGCTGAACCTTCGTTCATTTACTCGCTAACTGTGGTGGTAAACGCAGCTACCCGCGGTTACACTTATACCTCGTTATGCGGCATACCGTAGTATCATAGCATGAGGTGCCTTATTTTGTCAATCTTTTTAGATGTTTTTCTTACGTGTTTTTCTTCTCAAAGTCTTCCACGTACTGCGTGATCAGCTTGACGGTGCCTTCCACACCCAGGACGCTGCTGTTGATACACAGGTCGTAGCTGTCCGCGCGCCCCCACTTCTTCGAAGAATAATAATTGTAATAGCTCTGGCGTTGTTTATCCTTCTTGAGAATCATGTCCTTTGCCTTTGCCTCGCTGAGGTCATATTTCTGCATAATGCGTTTCACCTTACAGGACTCGTTTCCATAGATGAACAGATGGATCACGTTCTTGTAATCTGCCAGCGCATAGTCGGCACAGCGGCCGACTATCACACAGGGACCTTCGTCCGCGATCTTCTTTATGGTGTCGAACTGTGCCAGAAATACCTTGTGGCTAATGGGCATATCCACGAAGGAGGATGCGTTATAGCCAAAGGAGTAAGTATCCATGACCAGATTATACAGGAACGAATTGGTAGGCCTCTCATCGTGGTTCTGGATCATTTCCTCACAGAAGCCGCTCTCCTGTGCCGCCCTGGTCAGCAGCTCCTTGTCATAACACTTAATGCCGAAATATTCTGCAACCTTCTCTCCGATCTCACGTCCGGCAGAGCCAAATTGCCTGCCAATTGTTATAACTGTATTCATATAACGCACCCCTTTTCTGTGTTTTTCTGATTACATTATACTATATTTAAAGTATTCAGGCAACTACAAAAAAATAGAACTGTTCGTCACAGCACTTCCAGCAAATGACTGAAATACCCGGGCAGGGGCGCCTCCACCTCCACATACTCCCCCGTGGAGGGATGACGGAAGCCAAGGGTTTTCGCGTGGAGTGTCTGACCCTCCAGATGAAAGGGGCATTTCCGGTTGGAGTAGACCTCATCCCCCAGAAGCGGGTGTCCGATGCTGGCCATATGTACCCTGATCTGATGGGTTCTTCCCGTCTCCAGCCTGCACTCTACATAAGTATATTTCTCAAATCTCCGCAAAACACGGTAATGGGTCACTGCGCGCCTGCCGTTCCGCTCATTGACCGCCATTTTCTTCCTCTCTGTGGGATGACGCCCGATGGGTCTGTCAATGACGCCCTCCTCCTCTTTCAGGCAGCCGTAACAGATGGCCACATAGCGCCGGTTGACGGAGTGCTCTTTTAACTGCTCCGCAAGGCACAGATGGGCCGCGTTATTCTTACAGGCGATCAGGGAGCCGGTAGTGTCCCTGTCAATCCGGTGTACAATACCCGGCCGCATGTATCCGTTGATACCGGAGAGCTCGCTGCCGCAGTGATACATCAGTGCATTCACAAGCGTTCCGCTGTAGTGCCCCGCCGCTGGATGCACCACCATCCCCTTGGGCTTATTGACCACGATCACATCCCGATCTTCATAGAGAATGTCCAAAGGGATATTTTCCGGCTCAATATCCGGCTCCACGGCTTCCGGAAGTTCAAATTCAACCATGTCGTCCGCTTTCACCCGGTAGCTTCCCTTCGCAGGGACGCCGTTGACGGTGACCACCTGCTCCTTGATCAGCTTCTGGATAAAAGAGCGCGACAAAGAATCGATAAGCATTGACAAACACTTATCGATCCTCTCCTCTTCCAACTCTTCTGTGATCTCAAATCGAAACCGTTCCATCCGGTTGGTCCTCTCCGCCGTATTATTTCATCTCCCGATACCGGTTCTGCTTAAAATTCAGGAATTCCAGATCTTTTTCCTTGAACACAAAGGCAAACAGAATGAACAGGCTGATCATTGCCACTACAATATAACAGTCGGCCACATTAAAGATCGGGTAATTAATCAGAATAAATGAAATAAAATCAACCACATAATCAAACCGGAACCGATCCACCATATTGCCGATCCCGCCCGCGATCACGACGGCCAGCAGGACATGGACAATATTATATTTCTTCTGCGCAGGCAGCTTAAACAGGAAGAACAGGATCACCATAAGGAATATGATCCCCACAAACAGGATAAAAAACTTCTGGTTCTGCAGCATCCCGAAGGCAGATCCCCTGTTTTCCAGATATTGCAGTTCCAGCACCCCGTCTATCAGCACAATGGCCGGATTATTCTTCAGATGCAGGATCGCCAGCATTTTCGTATACTGGTCAAAAGCCAGCAGCGCCGCCACAATCACCACATCGATCAATAACATCTTCACTCTCTTATTCATGAGCATCCTCTTCGCTGAAATAAATTTCATTGACAGCCGCCAGGATTTCGTCGTCTGTGACGGTTCTGTCTATCACTGCCCTGCCGATCTTCTTGAGCAGGATGAATTTGATCGTTCCCGCCTCCATCTTTTTGTCCGACTTTGTAAGCCGCAGAATCTCCTGGGGCTCGATGTCATCAATGGAGATGGGGAGATTGAAGGGTACGAACATGTCCCTGATTTCATAATACTCATCCATGGAAAGCAATTCCTTTTTCCAGGAAATATATGCCGCCGCCACGCAGCCCAGCGCCACGCACTCCCCATGGTATAATTCAAAATTCTTATACTTCTCTATGGCATGGCCTATCGTATGTCCCAGATTCAGCAGCGCCCTGTCGCCCTGTTCCATGGGATCTTTCTCCACCACAAGCTTCTTAATGCCACAGCTTCGCATAAGCATTTCCTGTAATACGTCCAGGTCACGCTCACAGATCTCATACATATTCTCAAGCAGCCACTCATAAAACAGGCTGTCTTTCAGCAGTGCGCTCTTCATCACTTCGGCAAAGCCGGAAAAGAACTGTCGCTCCTCCAGGGTGCCCAGCACGGCAAGGTTCATATACACCAGGCGGGGCATCTTGAACGCCCCCACCATATTCTTATAACCGTCAAAGTCCACACCTGTCTTGCCGCCGATGCTGCTGTCCGCCTGGGAGAGCAGCGTGGTAGGCACCTGTATGAAATCGATGCCCCTCAAATAAGTGGCTGCAGTGTATCCCGTGAGATCGCCCACTACGCCGCCGCCCAGCGCAATCAGCATATCCCTGCGGTCGAAGCCTTCCTCGATCAGGAACGTATAGACTCCCCGCACCGTGTCCAGCGTCTTGTTCTCCTCCCCGTTGGGAAAGACATATTTGACAGCCTTCCGGCATCTGTCCTCCAGCATGCTGAAAACGGCCGCTCCATACAGCTCGTCCACCTTGGAATCCGTCACGATGCAAAGCCGTCTGTCTTCACACCCCAGGGCCTGCAGTTCGTCCCACAGTCCGTCAAAGGATTGGGTGAACACAATATCATAGCAGGGCTTTTTATTATATAGTATCGGTAATCTCTCTGACATCAGTATACCTCTTCTGTTACCTTCCCAGGGAACTGTTAAAAAATAGCTTTACAGTCCCTTAATTATTCAGCGGCATCTCAAAGGATCCGCCGAAAATATCCTGGAAATCGCCGGAAATATCTACGCTGGCAGGGGTGATGATAAAAATATAGTGGGAAATCTTCTGCAGATTGCCGCCGATGGCAAAGCAGGAGCCACTGGTAAAGTCGATGATCCTCTGGGCAATATCCACATCCAGTCCCTCCAGGTTCAGGACTACGGTGCGGTTGGCCAGCAGAGTCTCCGTAATCTCACGGGCGTCCTCGACAGAAGTGGGCTTGATCACGCAGACCTCCATCCCACTGCCGTTGTTCATGCGCTTGGATGTGGGCTTGTTAATGGGAGTGATCTTATTCGACACAGGTTTCTTCGCGACGGTATCCTCGTAGGCATCCACGTCCTTTGCCCTGGAAGCGCTCTTTTTGGGCACCGGCTCCATATCCTCCTCATCGTCCAGATACTCGTCGTCATAATACTCGTCGTCATCTTCACCGTTCAGTTTCATATAATTTAAGAACTTGTCCATAACACTCATTCAGATACCACGCCTTTCACATAATCCCGCTCCCCAAAGATGCCGGTGCCCACCCTCACACAGGTGGCGCCCTCCTCCACAGCCACGGAATAATCACCTGTCATACCCATCGACAGCACATTCATACTAACATTATCAATGTTTTTCTGTTCTATGTCAACAGACAATTGTTTCAGCTTCCTAAAATACTGACGATTATCTTCTGCATTTTCAACATAAGGGGCAATGGTCATCAGTCCACAGACGTGGATTCCCGGCAACTTTGAGACACTGAGCGCCAGATCCGCGGTCTCCTCCAGGGCGATTCCGAATTTGCTCTCCTCCTGCGCCACATTGACCTCCAGCAGGATGTCCACGGATGTATCCTGTTTTACCGCCTCCCTGCTGATCTCCTCCGCAAGCCGGAGGGAATCCACACTGTGGATCAGAGAGACCTTTCCCACAATGTACTTCACCTTATTGCGCTGTAAATGACCGATCATATGCCAGCGGACATCCTCCGGCAGCCGGGGGATTTTCTCCAGCAGTTCCTGGACCTTATTCTCGCCAAAGTCCCTGGCGCCGGCCTCATATGCCTCCTCCAGCATGGACAGGGGTTTTGTCTTGCTGACAGAAATGAGGGTTACTTCCCCTGCATCCCGTCCCGACCTGTCGCAGGCGTCTTTTATCTTTTGCCGCACCTGTTCCAAATTGTCACGAATCATTGACAAGCCTCCATATTTACTGATTGATAAACTGATCGTCGCTGACGGAATTCGCGTCCAGCACGATATAATCGTATACGCTCAGGCCGTATTTTGTGTTGGACTGCACGATGGCATACTCCTCATTATCATACAAAATGATGATCTGCTTGAAATCGGCATAGCCTTTATTCATATTGTAGACACCGGTCAGCGTGGCCCGCTTGCTGACGGCGTAAGTCTCCTGGCTGTCCAGCTGATACAGGATATCACCCACATCAAGAATCGAACTGTCCACATAGTATTCCTTATTTTCTTCATCAAAATTGTAGACGTCTATCTCCAGAACCTCGCTGGAAATAGTGCCGTCCTCCAGATAGCACTGGCGCATAATGCTCTCGCCGCCGTTGCTGCCTCCGGGAATCACATATGCCTCCGGGATCAGGAAAAATTCCTTCTGCACAATGGAGGATACGGGTATCTTCAGCCCGGTTTCATCCTCCACGATCAGTTCCACATCCAGAAAACGATCCGAGATAAAACTCACCATGGAATTATTAAAATCTATCTGCAGATAGGTATTGCCGTCCGCATTGTGGAGGAGGGTTACCTTTCCCCAGGACTCATACTGATTCTTTAAAAACCGTACCTTGATATAATCCTCTTCCTCCAGCTGCGTTCCCCTCTCCTCCTCTATGGGAATCACAAGGGACCAGTTCTCGCTGGTGGAGAGCTTATATGCCGGATCCCCTGCGGCCATCAGGGAATTGCTGATAAACTGCTTCTTCTCATAGTCCGTTTCCTCCAGCAGTGCAGCCGTCACATCCTGGGGAGACAGCTCCTCCAGGCCATCGACCCAGTACGCCACGATCCCGGAGGAAGGGGAATTGGAATAATTGATGACATTTGTGCCGGTGACCCCGTTGAGATCACTGACGCTCTGCAGCATGCTCACATTTGCCAGCTTTAACACCGTATTTTTTAAGGAGTATTTGAAATCATAGGTCTTTTCAAAATTGCATCTGTCAAAACCATGAACGAAGTTTACAATCTCATTCCTGAACTCGGCAAGCTCTCTCTCACTCAGGGAATTTTCCCCCATATTCATACCTTCCAGCTCTTCATTCAGCCGTCCGGTCTCATCCACCACATATACCAGGTCGTTTTTTGCCACACGTTCCCCCTCCCGGGCATAATAATTGACATATCCCGCGGAGGTGGTATAAACGACGCTCTCCTTGCGGATCACGACGCCGTGGTAAATATTGTTTGTGGCAAGGGAGCCCTCCTGCACCTCATAGCGCACTATGTAGCTTGTCTGAAAATACATTACGACACAGACCAGGACATAAACAAAGATCACGGCGAAAATAACCATGCCGATATTCAGGTTTAAGGGTTTGTGATATTTTTTGATCTTTTCCGGTTTGTTTTTCGGTTGATTTGCCGTTCTTTTTCCCTGTCTGGTTTCCGGCTTGTCCGCCGTTCTTCTTTTCGGACGATTTGCCGGTATGCTGTCCGGCATATGAGCCGTCCTACCAGATGTTCTGCCCGCCGTCCTTCCGTTTGACGATCTGTTCACAGGTCGTCTGTTTGATGGTCTGTCTGCCGTTTTATCCGCCGTCCTGTTTGCTGTTTTCTCTGCCACAAGAACCTGCCTCCAAAATCAAAGCCCCGGCTGTCATCCGAGGCTTTACAACGCTTGCCAATGCTATATTTATACTCAAAACCGCCAAAATCCTGTAAAGAGATTCAGGTTGTAATACAAATCAC
>CANDMD010000038.1 GCA_947385725.1 uncultured Lachnospiraceae bacterium
AACACCCAACAGAACACTCTTTCCCTACACGACGCTCTTCCGATCTTGACAATTCCCAAACGCCTTTTATCGCTTAAGTTCACATCCACTTTTTTCCCATCTATTTCGTTTCCCTGTTCATCCTGTCCTCCTTTTTTTCCTTCAAAGGCATATCCCACTCCGTTCTGCAGGTATAAAAAGGATAACGGCCGCCCTATATTCTGATTCCGGTACCTCAATCGCTCCATTCTGACATATGGACGTTCATATTTATCTTTATCTATCTCCAATTCATATGTGATCGACGTCGTGCTTTTATTCTCCCTGTAATATATCTCAAAAGATATCGGTTCTTTTACTCCCTGTGAGATCAGCTGATCATATCCGCCGCGGTTGTTTGCATCACATGCCGCTTCCAGGCCCAATTCGAGACAGTCTGCGATAAATCCAAACGTATCTGCCAGTGTACTTTTCCCATTGCCGCTAGGCCCTATAATCGTAATCATATTCCCTAATGGCTCCGGTTTTTGATGGGAAAGAGTCCTTCCCAGAACAACCTCTTTTAAAGGACCATAATTCTTAATCTTTATCCCCTCTATTTTACCCATGGCACTCACCTCTCTGTCCTCAAGCAACATTTTCAAAAAAAAGTTTTATGAAAAAAGCTACTCCAAATCAGATAATCCGTCATAAAGCTCATTGAACGATTTCATACTCTTGCATCTTCCAAAAGACAGTTCCCTGTTATCTCCAAATTCAAGCAGAAAACATTTTGTCAATTCCTCAACTGTCTGCTCCAGCGCTGTAAAAAATTGCCGATAAGCAAACCTTTGTGCCGCAGTTCCCTCTTCAAGACAGCTTTTGATCAGCGATTCCGTTACTTGGTCAAGGGGATAAATCTTTAAATGCATAAGCTCATGCACGATTACTTCTTCAAGGTTTTCCTGTTTTGGATTGATCATGTTCAGCAGCAGAATAGCTTTTCTGTCATCACAGTCTATTTTGATATCCCCCGTTTTCCGCCATGAAGCATCTTCGACAAACTGTAGCTTTACATCCCAAAATGGTGAGATTCTGAGCTTCGCACAGTATGCTTCACATATTTGCATAAGGTCTTTCTTTTCCACTTCCGCCCCTCCTGCATTCTTTCTCAATAGTGGTTTGTATTTTCTATTGACGTTTCCTAATAGACATTTTAACGATTGGAGCACTGATTGTCAATCGGCTTTCTTCTGCTTCCGCTTCCTCCGAATGCCTTTTATCATCAGCGCTGCCGCCAGGACCACAGCGGCTGCTCCGACACACCCGATCCAGATCTGCCGGCTTGCGTCTTCCTGCTCCGTGAGCCTGAAAATTCCGGGAGACTCCATGGAGAACTCCACATAGCTTCCCATCACCTCCACGGACGCCTGCCGGTAACTGCCGTTTTCATACAGTTCCACCACAGCGTTTTCCGGATCCCCGCAGACGGTTCTCACCGTCACAGAGCCTGTGAAATCTCCCGTCTCCTCCGTGCCTTTCACGGAGACCGCGGTTCCCTCCGCCGTCTCTTCCAGGGCAAGCCGCATTTCCGGCAGGAACTCTCCCTGGACCAGGACACGCACCCTGCCTTCCTCATCCCGTTCCACGCTGGCCAGGGAGGAGACCCACTTCTCATATTGTGCCTCCAGCACACGATTGCCGGTGACACAGGAATAGTCAAAGGCAGGCCAGAAGCCGTAACAGCCCTCTTTCTCCGGCACCGCAGGAATCTTAGCCGGATCGATGGCCTCCCCGTAACGGCACTGGAAGGAGACCAATTCCTCTCCTTCCGTCCGGAAGCTTACGGTAAACTCCGAGAATGCCGCCGGAACTCCCTCGCTGCTGCAGAACTCTTCATAGGTGAGCGGCGTTGCACCGCCCTCATAGCCGATGGCGTCAATGCCCGGCACATTTCCTCGGACGTAGTAATTACCGGCGAGAATCCCCTCCTCCCGAAGCTGGCCTGCGATGGAGCCCCCGCACTCTCCGGTCAGCTCCAGAACAGGATAGGCATAGCTGTAGAAAATATCACAGCCTTTTCCCGCGATACCGCCTACATAATTCCTGCCCGAGAGCTGTCCCATGGCATAGCAGCTTCTGACACAATAGCTGGAGGAACCGGCAATACCGCCCACATAGCTTCCTCCGGTGCTGCTGACCGCGCCGTAGGACTCGCAGGAAATCACTGCACCGAAGTCCGCCCTGCCGACCACGCCGCCCACATAATCTTTCTTCCCTGTCACATCTCCGAAATTGCGGCTCTCCCGGATCACGGCTTTCACCGTCTGCTCGATATGGAAGCTCTCCGCGCCGCTGACCGCGATATCCTCCTCCGGGTCAAAATCGTATTCCGTGGCTACCTGTCCCACAATGCCGCCCACACTGTTATCCGCTTCCACAAGTCCCTTGTTGGTGCACAGCGTCACCTTTCCCTGCTGGAAAGCGGACGTATCATAGAAGGCTGCCTGCACCGCTTCCGGGTTTCCCAGTTCCTCACCTGCCGCTTCGTCCGAATCGTCCGACACTGTGATCCCCTCATAGCGGAACAGGTCATCGCGCAAGCCCTGGATGGACCGGCGCAGAACCCTGCACTGACCGATCACTGCGTCCACATCGGCGCTGATATGATCCGAGCCCTGCTGCAGCACCCCGGAAAGCTGCTGTAATTGCTCTCCCGCCGCCCCCAGCTCCGCGTTAAAGGTATTCAGGTCGTTGGTGATGCCTTCCCTTCTGTCCCCGGTGGCCGCAGTCATATTGCTGATATGGGCACCCGCACTGTCCCCGAACCGTCTCAGCGCGGCGCGGTATTCCTCTGTGTTGTCCGGCAGCTGTATATTCAGGTTTCCGTTTGTGGTGCCGCCGGCAGAATGATTTCCGCCTGTGATGCCGCCAACGGAACCGCTTCCGCCTGTGATGCCGCCCAGCGCGTTCCCTGAGCTGACCGACAGGTCAGGGAGCTCAATCTCTATGTTATTGTCCTTATCCGACAGATCCCCCAGATCCGCATTCAGACGCTGCAAATCGCTGCCCAGCCCCGACAGTTCCTGATTGTAAATATACCAGAGATCATTGGCAGCGGCAGTCAGTCCGCCGGCGGATGCATTCACATTGGTAAGATGGTCTGACACTGACCTCGCCAGATCCGAAGCCTGACTGCCATAGCTGCTGATATCCTCATGGGCCGCGTCCAGCAGATCAAACATTCTCTCCGTCTCCCTGTCTATCTCACTCAGTTTATCATTGAGATACTGGATCTCCAGAAAAGGCTCCATCTGCCCCACAATGCCGCCCACGTCTTTCCGCCCCATGATATGGCCGGTATTTGTACAGCTTTGGATATATCCCTGATGCAGCCGTCCCACGATACCGCCGGTATTATAACCGATATGGGAATAACCTACAATGCCGGAATTGCTGCAATAATAAATCTTTCCCCTGGAAAATCCGGCTATCCCACCGGTATCCGTATGCGCCTCCATATTGGCCGCACTGTTCAGATCGTCCAGGTTTTCCATGGTCAGATCCTCCAGGTCATACTCCACCTCCGTGCTGTAAATATTGATGCCGCCGGAATTTTTGCAGTTATTCAGCGTACCGTTGTTGGTGCCGCAGATGCCTCCCGCGGAATGGTCGCCTGACACCATGACCGCCGACCGGCATGCCCTGATCTCCCCTGTGGATTCATTGATACCTGCAATCCCGCCCACATCCTGGCTTCCTGCCACGCTCCCGTATACGGCGCAGTCCGTGATATGACCGTAATTGACACCCGCCAGGACACCCGCCTGGCTGCGCGTACCCTCGGGAAGCACCCTGCCGGTTACCTCCAGGTTCCTCACCCTGCCCGTCTCCTGGATATAGCGGAACAATCCCTGGGCAGAGCCCGCCTGGGTAAGCTCCAGATTGGATATCTTATGCCCGCCCCCGTCAAAGATGCCGCCAAAGCTGGGGATCATCAAATCCCTGTGCTCCGTCAGACTGATATCGTTCTCCAGCTGAATATATTTATCCCGCGACCAGGTATCCAGCTGACAGTTTTCCGCCAGTACCGCCAGTTCTTCCTCCGTGGAGACAGAGATCACCGTATAAGCGCTTTCACTTGCAGCCTGGTCAGCCAGTTCTCCCGACCGGTACTGTCCAAACGTAATATCGCTCTCCGCCAGCGCCTGCATGGGCGAAAGCAGCAGAAGCGATCCGGTCATGGCAAGTGACATACATCTCCTGATGACCTTATATGTCTGTTTCATGCCCTGTTTCATGCCCTGTCACCTCCTGCTTCTCCATTGGCCGCGGCATCCTTTCCGCCATCCTTTTCCTGCTCCGCGCTCCCTTGTTCCTCCGTGCCTTCCGTCAGACCGACAGACCGGTCATCCGCCTCCATAACTTCCAGCTTCGGCGCCGTCTGGTCCCGTTCCTCCGCGTCCGGATCGTCCACAGCCTCCAGCTTCGGCACCGCCTGAGCCTGTTCCTCTGCGTCCAGGTTCTCCATGGTATCCTTCGCCCGGATCACCGCCCCCATCTCGCCGTCGATGACACCGAAAAATTCCCCGTCCACAACGCCGTTCACGTAGCCCTTGATATGACCGTTCATGCGGATTCTTCCGCCGGAAGGCAGAGGCTTCACCAGATCCCGCTTCAATGTGAAGGCTGTCTTTTCTATCATGATATCGCCGATCAGAAGGGTCTGGGGCAGCGCCAGCAGCACCAGGGCGATAGAGGTCAGCGTACCTCTGCCCAGGGCCAGGCCGATAGCCGCCACCACCGCGTTGGACGAGACATTGCTGATGATGAAGCCTGCTGCCACCAACATGGAGCCGCTGGTGACAATGGTGGGAAAAGCCTGGTTCAAGGTTTCCACAATAGCCTTCTTTATGGGCATATAAGTTTTCAGTTCCATGTAACGGCTGGTGATGACAATGGCGTAATCGATGGTAGCCCCCATCTGAATAGCGGAAACCACCAGATATCCCAGGAAATACACCGGTTCACTCTGCAGATAGGGCAGGGAAAAGTTCATCCAGATACTGCCCTGGATGGTCAGTACCAGCAGCACGGGAAGCCCTGCCGACTGGAACGTAAACAGCAGTATGATCATAACGAACAATGCCGTCAGGACGGTAATGATCGTATTATCCAGACTAAACGAGGTGCTCAGATCCTTGTCGCTGGTGGAATTGCCCACCAGATAAATGTCCTCATAATCGTAGAACCGGGCCACGGTATTACGGATCCTCTCCAGTGCCCCATAGGTTTCCTCTCCCTCCACGGGCACTGACAATTCCAGCACGAAACGGCTGCAATCCTCCCCCAGCAATTGATCCCTGGCGATACTGATCTGGGAATAAGCGTCCGTCAGCGTCTCCTCCAGGTCATCCTCCAGGGTGATGTTCCCGCTCTCCTTCTGGTCATAGATAAAGAGAAACATATCGATCAAAGGCACCTTATAGCTGCTCACACCGTTTACCAGCGCACCGTAATTGCTTCCGTCCACGGCATAAGCCGAATACAGCAGGTTCGCGATCTCTATATCCATGTCGATCAGTTCGGCGAACTCCCTGGGGGAAAGCTGCTGTGTCAGAATGTAGCCGTCCATGGCTTCAATATTTGCCAGCCCCATACAGGAATCCACTTCCTCCATGGCCGCCAGCGCCTTCAACGCCTGCGCCTCCCTCTCATAATCCCCGTTTGGCACGATCACCGCCAGCTGATTGATGGTGCCAAACTCCCGGTTCACCATGCTGACGGAAAAGCGGTTGGCGCTCATCTTATTGGCCTCCAGCGTATTGACATCGTAAACATATTCCGCCCTGCCGGACAATACCGCCGCCACGATCACCACCACGATCAGGATCGGCGGCACGATATAACGGGTATGTACGCAGAATTTTCCCACCATGGTGATCTTCGGCACAAAGCTTCTGTGGTGGGAATTGTCAATTGCCCTGGCAAAGGTCAGAAGCAGGCCCGGCATCAGGAAGAAGACTGACACAAGGCTGAGAACGATCGCCTTCGCCAGCACGATGCCCATGTCATAGCCGATCCTGAACTGCATGAACATCATGGCGATCATACCGGACACTGTGGTCAGGGAACTGGAAGAGATCTCCGGAATCGCCTTGCTCAGCGCCACGATCACCGCCTCCCTGGCATCCTTGTCCTCATGCTCCTCCATGAAACGGTGGCAGAGGATAATGGCATAGTCCACCGCCAGGGCCAGCTGCAGCACCACAGCTATGGAATTGGTGACAAAGCTGATAGTGCCAAACCAGTAGTTGGTTCCCTTATTCAAAATAGCAGCCGTGATAAAAGTCATCAGGAATACCGGTATCTCCGCGTATGTAGTGGAGGTAAAAAGCAACACTGCCACGATCACCACACCGGCCAGCATCAGTATGATGATCATATCGTTGTCCAGATCGGAGGCATCCCTCTCCTCCTGTCCGATATCGGATGTATAATACACATCGTAGCCGGAAAGTCCATCCAGCACGCCGTTCAGATACTCCAGCGTCTCCTCCCCGTCTGCCTCACCTGCGAAAGTAACCTCAAACAGAGCCTCCATGTCATGATAATTTTCTTCCTCAAAATCCAGCATACTGACCCCTTCCATCTCCTCGATGAGAGGCGCAAGCCGCTCTGCTTCCTCCAGCGTAATGTTACACACCATGATACGGGCAGTTCCGTAGGTAATAAACTGTTCCTCCATCAGATCCAGCCCCTGCCTGGTCTCTGTGGTGTCCGGCAGATAAGTGGTCAGATCATTGTTGACCTTTACCTTGTTCATAGAAAATATGCTGAAAATAAGCAGCATAATGAAAACCAGGTAAAAGCCCTTGCGCTTATCCACGATCAGCGTGGAAAGCTTCATCATGAAGGAATTGTTCTGCTTCTCCTTTTCCATAGTCTCCTCTTTCCGGGAATCACAGCCCTTTTGTTGACTTTCTTTTCTAGAGTTATTATAATGAAACTCAATAAAAAGACAATATACACTTTCTTTGCAAATGTACATTTTTAGACACTTTGCTTAGTTATGTCTATTTTTTATGAAACTTTTAGAAAATAGTCTTTAAATATCGAATCAAAGGGAATCAACGCCGCCATGAAAAATAATACTGCCGCAAAAAATAATCCCCCGGATGCCGCTCCCTCCTGTATGGCACAGGATAATGCCGTACAGGACAACTCCATACAGGACAACTCCATACAGGACAACTCCATACAGGACAACTCCATACAGAACAACTCCGTACAGGACAAAAAAACGGATCGGCGGGTGCGCCGCACGCGGACACTGCTGCAGCAGAGCCTGATCCGGCTGATGGCCGAAAAGGAGATCCGGGATATCACCGTCAAGGAGCTCACTGATCTGGCCGATATCACCAGAGGGACTTTTTATCTGCACTACTGTGATATTTATGATATTCTGAGAAGCATGGAATATGAAATGTTTGTAGAGTTTAACGAGATCCTAAGCCGCTCTGACGGCCTGGGTCAGGAGGAATCCACACCGGAGGCCATACTGGCGGATATTTTCTCCCTTCTGGAACGCCGTCGGGATATGGCAAGGGTAATGATGGGGCCTCACGGGGACCTTGCCTTTGTCAATCGTTTGAAAAACCTGGTGAAAGAGCGCATCTATCAGGTTCTCGCCCGCAAAAAGACCGGCTGTGAGTATGACTACGCGGAGACTTTCGCCGTCTCCGGGTGCATAGGGGTAATAGAGACATGGCTGTATCACCCCGCCCCGCTTCCGCCACGGGAAATCGCCAGGATATGCTGCAACATGCTGGTACAGGGACTTGACCTGACGTGAGCGATTCAAAAGAAATGAAAGGTAACAGTTTGTCCGAAGGCTGAACTGTTACAATGAAAGTGACATCCAAATATACCGGAAAGGAATTTGCTGCGCCATGGCAATTCTGAAATGTAAAATGTGCAACGGGATCCTGGACTTTGACCCCCGGCAAAATCTCGCGGTCTGCCCATACTGCGGAAATAAATCAACCGTGTTTGACCATGACAGGAAGCTCTTTGAGCAATTCCAGGAACAGTTTGCGGCGCTGCTGAACCAAAGCCCCAAGGCGGCGCCTGAGGAGGGGTTCTGGGTGGATGCCAGCAGGGAGGAGCTTGTCAGGGAGGACGGTGCGGTCATGGAGATTACGTACCTGACAAAGCGCAGGACAGACCTGTGTACCATGTATGTGGCTAGGCGCAATATCCTATTTCTATTTGAACCGGAACATGCCGGGTATGCCGCCCGCTACAGGGAAATGGCAGAAAAGCTTACGTACCCTTCACCGGAGATGGAAAGGGAACTGGCAAATTATGTCCCCAGGGTGGTAACGGAATGCCGGCTGGAGGACGGCAGGATTTTCCTTGCCATCGAGAAGAAGGAGGGCGCCTATCCCCTGCAAATGCTCGGCACACTGATGGACCGGCACGTGGCATGGATCGTCAGCAGACTGGAAAACCTCTGCTGCCTATTGGACTATAACCAAATGACACTGAACGCCTTCACGGCAGAAAATCTCTTTGTGGATCCTGCAAATCACCAGATTTACCTTTACGGCGGCTGGTGGTTCGCCGGGTATATTGGTTCAGAAACCGTGGGGGCATCGGAAAGCGTCATCCCCTACCTGAAAAAGGGCATGCATTTTCCGGGATTTCATTCGCCAAACCAGAAAAGCCGCTGTACCGCCGCAACAGACCTGGAAAGCATCCGGCTGGTTGCCGCCAGGCTTCTGGGGTATCCTGACAGGGAAGCGTTGAAGGAAGAACCTTGCCCCGATTCCAAGAGGGAAAACGCGCTTCCTGGCGCAAGGGAGGAAAATGCGCTTTCCAATGCAAGGCCGTCCCCCCAGGGGATGCCCCTGCCGGAACCTTTCCGCCGCTTTCTGCTCCAGCCGCCGGAGCCGGATGCCAGGGCGGACTTTGCCAAATGGGACAGGGTATTGGCAGAATCCTATGGGGAACGGAAGTTCATCCCCCTGTCCATGACGGAAGAAGAGATATACAGCAGAAGCGGGGAAACCCTTTTGCAGACAGAACGGAGGTAACATATGGGACACGGAAGTTATCAAAGCAGGGACTGGGACAGGCTGAGGTCTGCCCGCAATATCAATGATCAGTCAACGGTACAGGATCTGTACCGTTCCACATCCATGAAACCACACTTAAATCCCTATGGCGTGAAGTACAGGGAATCCTGCGATTCCCTGGATAATCCTGCTTCCACTGCCATCATTGTGGGACTGGACGTGACGGGCTCAATGGGCTATCTGTCGGAGCACATTGCCAGGGGCGCGCTGAACCGTACCATGCTGGAGATTTACGATAAAAATCCGGTGACAAATCCCCACATCATGTTTCAGGCCATCGGTGATTCCAAAAGTGACGAGGCTCCCCTTCAGACCACACAGTTCGAGGCGGATATCCGCATTGCGGAGCAGCTTTTGGACGTTTATTTTGAGGGAAGGGGCGGCGGAAACGGCGGGGAATCCTATCTTCTGTCGTGGTACTTTGCCGCAAGGCATACAAAGATTGACTGTTATGAGAAACGCCATGAAAAGGGGTTTCTCTTCACCATCGGCGACGAATGCTGCCATAAGACCCTGACAAAAAAGGAAATCCTGCGTGTATTCGGCGACACAGACTCCAACCAGCAATACAGCGCGAAAGAGCTGTTCGACGAGGCTTCCGAAAAGTATGAAATTTTTCATATTGTCATGAAGGCAGGCGGCTATCAGTACCAGCACAGCGGCGAGGACTGGCGCAGCCTGATCGGCAACAGATCCATCGAGCTGGATCCGGAAGACCTGGACGTATTGCCGGAAATCCTCGTAAGCCTCATGCAGTATACCAAAGGAACCGACCGTGACAGGATACTGGCGCAGTGGAACGGAAAAGCCGTAAATGTGGCAGGCAATATCCTCAGACTCCTGGAAACGCCTTCCGACCCATTCCTGGTATGGTGACGGTCAAAGCGGTCATAGGCAAGAATTTCGGCGATGAAGGAAAGGGGCAGACCGTAGACCTCCTCTGTAGGGAAAGCCGGGGAAGGAATGTGCTGGTCCTGCGCCACAACGGCGGGGCACAGGCAGGACATACCGTGGAAGACGGCGCTTTCCGCTTTGTCTTCCACCAGCTTGGCAGCGGCAGCCATCAGGGCTGCCCTACCTATTGGTGCCGAACCTTCCTGCCGGATTTATTCAAACTGGGCGAAGAAATGTCCGGCATGAAACATGCCGGAATGAACATCCGGACTGTATACGCCCACCCCGACTGTGCCTGCGTCACTGTCTACGACGTGCTCCTCAACAGCCTGACGGAACAGCTTCGTGGCAGGGACAGGCACGGTTCCTGCGGCATGGGCATTTTTGAGACAGTGCTGCGCACCGGGCAGACGCCTTACGCACTTTATCTCAGCGATTTTGAGCATACAAAGGGCAAGTCCGCTGTGGCCGGAATTGCAGAAAGGCTTTCTGACATCCGAAACCATTACACGATCCCCCGTCTGAGGGAATTGGAGCATAAATTCCCGGAACCTTTCCGAAATCCCAATATCCGCAGATGGGCAGATCTGATCACTGACGATAATGTGCTGTATAATGCTTCCGCCATCATGTGTGAAAATTACGGGAAATATGTGACTCTGGCCGACTGGCCTTACATGGCAGGACAGTATGACACCCTGATATTTGAAGGCGGGCAGGGACTGATGCTGGACTGGGATAACGAAGCATACGCTCCCCACCTGACCGCATCCCACACAGGATTGAAAAATGTGGCCGAACTGCTGGCGGAACTGGAAAGCTCTGGCAGCCTGAGGCAGTCCGGCATCCCGTTTGAAGTCGTCTATGTCACCCGCACCTACGTCACCAGGCATGGTGCGGGCAGACTGGACCACGAGTGTCCCAAAGAAGCGGTCTGTCCCGGCATGACAGACCGCACCAATCTATTCAATCCCTGGCAGGAACATTTGCGCTATGGAAAGCATCCCGCCGGAGAGGCATTCTTCCGGTATATCCGGAAGGACATGGAACAGTTCAGGCAAATACTGCCCCACCAGCCCCTCTCCGCGGCGCTGTACCTGACACACCTTGATGAGACACAGGGAAAGGTGCTCTTCTCTGACAGGGACAGAAATTTCGAGGAATTCTGCCGATATTGCAGGGATGAAGCGCCAAAATGCATTCAAGGGATCTATAAGATCCCGCATTCCGATGCAGCGCGGTAATAGGCCGCCAGGGGGATCATGCTCTGGGCAAAGCCCTTGCTGCTGGCATTCCCCACGATCACCGCATCCTGCACATGCTTCTTGGCACCTCCTGCTCCCGAAACAGGCTCCGCCACTGTCTTCCGGAAGGTCGTGAGACCATATTTCAGGTAATCCGCATTCCCCGACAGTTCATAGGCAATTGCCAGAGCCTCCAGCAATAAGGTATTGTAACCGGGTCTGTTCAGGCTGGGAAGCTCCTTGTAATAGAAGACGCCCCATTTCTCCATGTAGCAGTTCTCGACCAGATCATCCACCGCCCTCAGCATCATCCCCTTTAACCCGGGATCGGGAAATTCCCGGTAGTATCGCATGATGCTGCCGATGGCCACAGAGATCATAAAGCCCACCCGGATCACCGTGTTATCCGTATAGGGCGCAAGCCAGCTGCCGTACTGCTCCTCCCACACTTTGAAGTCCTGCAGGATACGCTCACACTTGGCCAGCCATCTCTCATCCCTGGTTTCCACATACAGCGCCGTCAGCGTGCGGAGCGCCCACCCCGTCTCCCGGGCGCTTGCCTCCCCTGCCCTGGCGAACATGGGCGTATCCAGGAGATACAGCACATTCCCGCCGATTCCCAGGGCAGTCTCCAGTCCTCTCTCGTCACCGGTGAAATGGTAATAATCCAGAAGCCCTTCCACCCACTCATGGGAGCAGGCCATGACGCCGTCTATGCAGTGGCCGCCCGTGTGCTCCCACTGCCCTCCGATATAGTGCGCCTCCGGGTGATAGTGGCATACGTCCACATCCATCCAGTGGCTGCAGGATGCGATATTGTAGTCCAGGAACCTGCGGATACCTGTGCGGACATACTGGAGGGCGCATGCATGGGGAAAGTCATATTCATTGTTGCACCAGACCAGATTGCCGCCTCCCCGTCCCTGATTCGTGTACCCCGCATCGTAGGAGTCGCCGAAATTCAGCATGCCATAGGCGCGGCAGTGAGCATCCGCCCTTGCCGCCAGACACCTCTCCACATCCGCATCCCATTTCTCCACAAAGACATCCTGCCAGACGCCGGAATCCCTGTGGGTCTCCGGCGACAGATAAGGTCTGTCCGGCATCTGGTAGATCAGGCTGCGGTTGTCGATCTCCGCAAGGCTCTCCCCTGCGTCATGGAAATGCAGCAGGAATTTCTGTTCCCTGGACATACCTGTCTGCATGACCACCCTTTCCACATTCTCCGGGACCAGCATCACGGACAGGCCGTTCCGGTCCGCCTGCACTGCCTTCGGATAATTCTGGTGTGCCTGGAAAACAGTAGCGCACACACCGCCCCCGGCATCCGTGCAGTCCGCAAAAAGGGTGCCATGGAAGACCTCCGGGGTATGCTCGTTGGCCTCGCCCATCAGCCATTCGGCATCTACCACCCGGTTCACAGCCGCTCCGTCCCGTCCCAGGTAAAAGTCCGTCTTGTAATTAGAGTTTCCTGCACAGGTGCGGACATTTTCCACGGGCACTTGTCCCGTGACCTGCTCCAGTTCCCCTGTCCCTTTCACATGAAATACGAAGTTCCCGACAGGATCCGGTCTCCCCCCTGCCGCCATGGACGCAAGTCCTTCAGCCGGGGCTTCACCTGCCATGGACGCATGTCCCTCTGCCGGGGCTTCACCTGCCATGGACGCATGTCCCTCTGCCGGGACTGCATCTGCCATGGACGCAAGTCCCCCTGACGGGACAGCGCCTGCCTCCCGCAGCAGATGAAACACCAGCGATGCCACGTGCAGCGGTTGATCCGAGGTGTTAATGATCCGGTAGGAGACCTCCATCCAGGGCTTTCCCGCCCATGCGGTCAACTTCAGTTCAAAGTCGATCCCGGGGCTGCTCCCATCCTCCCCGGGCACATTACTGCCCGCCGTCTTCAGGACGGCACAGACGGGACCCTGTTCCACCACACGCCACCTGCCGGTCCGCATCCGGTAATTTCTCCCCTCCCCGCCCTTCAGGAGAGGACCCACGAACTGTTTGCTGTCATAGATGCGCCCTGCCGCGTCCAGCCATTCGAAGATATTCTGGCTGTTGTGTGCCGCCCGGAAGGAAAACGCCCGGTCCGGCCCGCCGCAGGCCGTGGTCACTGTGATCCCTGTCCCGTCTTCCGCGACTTTCACAGGAGCGATGCCGTCAGGCCATATCACGTCCTTATTCTGCCCTGCCTGTTCTGTCCCCTGCAGGCTGCATTGCAGGACTGCTCCCCGATTGCCCGGCAGATCCGCCAGGAAACGCAGGAACAGAAAGCGCACCGAACCGTCCCTGTGCCGGGATGTCACCTTCGCCTGGACGGGCACACACTTTCCCTCCTGGTACACACATACCCCGTCCGTATCCCGCAGTTCCCCCTCCTGCACCGGAATACCGATGCTGCAGGGTTCCGATATTCTGTCATACCGGTAAAGCTTATCAAAATATATGTCTGTCATTTCAGGCGCCTCCCCATTTATTGATAAGAAAAATATACAACAGTTTATCCTGCTTTTCTACTGATTTACAGAGAACAATTGCCTTTTAATACTGTTTTTTCGACAATTACAGTCAAATAAGGAAACGCCGATTAAAGCGTTTCCTTAACAGATTGATCCACAATATAACACCCCAGTTTTACTTCCTTCATGGCGCTCCCGCCCTGGTTCAGCTGTTCCATCAGCATCTGAACCGCGATCTCCCCACACTTTTCATAAGAATAATGCACCGTGATCAGCGGAGGCGTTATCAGCCTCGCTATCTCCGAATCCCCGTGCCCTGCCACCAGGATCTGCTCCGGCACCTTGATCCCGTGATCCACCAGATACCGCAGGGCTCCCACGGCCATGGTGTCCGTGGCACAGATCAGTCCGTCCAGCCCCTGATATTTTTCCAGCAGTTCCCCCGCTTTCTCATACCCGGAATCCACCGTGAAATCCGCCGTCACGAAACGTTCCGCCAGCTCCCCGCATCCCATGTCGCGCACGGCATCGGCAAACCCCCTGTACCGGTCCGCCCCCGCCGCCTGGTCCTGCTGTATGGCGCTGATGTATCCCAGATTCTTCCTTCCCTTTTCCAGGAATAGTTTCGTAAGGTCATAGGTGGCGTGGTAATCATCATGAAACACCGCATATTGACCCGCAAGATACTGTCCCACGATCACCACGGGCACGGAGGAATTTTGCAGCATCCGCCGGTGTTCCGGAGTGAACGCGGTTCCTGCCAGTATGACCCCGTCCACCTGGGTTCCATGAAAGGTGGACAAATACTCCAGTTCTTTCCGGGGATCATTCTGGGTGACCGCCAGCAGCATCTGATATCCGTTGTCATTGATGGCGGAGAGAATCCCCTCCACCATCCTGCTGATGGAGGCCGATGCCACCTTGGGCACGATCACCCCGATCATCCTGGTTTTCCTGGTCCGGAGCATCTGCGCCTGGATGGAGGGCCGGTAGCCCGTCTGCTCCACCACCTTCCGGATCGCCTCCCGTTTCTCCTCTGAAATATATCCATTGTTAAAATAGCGGGATACGGCTGCCCTGGATACACCCGCCATCTCCGCGATCTCTGCTATGTTCATCTGCCCTGCCCCTCACGATCGATCACTTCTTTTTCAGGTAATAGAACCCGTATGCCGGGATCCTGACGCTGCCCGGCTCTGTCTTTCCGCCTGAGATCAATTCCACATAGTCACCGTCCATTTCATCGATCTGCACGGTTTTCTCCCACTCGCTGAAATTGAACAGGCCGATCATCTTCTCTCCCTCATAATACCTGCCGATACACAGCACGGACTGGTCATGGGTCTCAATGGTCCATGCGTCCGCATCTGTCATAAACACCTTTTCCGCCTTCCGGATCTGTTCCAGCCGGCTCAGCCCCTGGAAGATCTTTCCCTCCACCGTATCCCCATTCCGGATGTCCTCCGCCAGCTTCCAGTTCATGGGACCTCTGTGGATATAACGGGAATCCGCCGCCTTGTCGGGGTCTTCCCTATAAGCATAATCGTTGGTCTGTCCGATCTCATCCCCGCTGTACAATACCGGGATGCCCGACTGCAGGAACATATATGCGTGGAGCATCAGCACCAGCCTGACCGCCCTCTCCATGGCGTCGGGATCCTGCTCAGATCTCGCTTTCTCCACACCGCACATGGAAGCAGTGGTTCCACAGAATCTGGCGTCGCCGGTGACGGGATCCGCATTGTAAAGTTCCCCCCGGCTGCTGCTTTCCCCGGCATAGCCCTGGAAGTAATCGTTCAGGTACTGTTTGTGGCTCCTCTCCTCCATGCCCTCCTGCATCAGGGCGCCATAGTCAAGCCCCCAGCCGATATCATCGTGGCAGCGCAGATAGTTTAAGAAAACATATTCCCTGGGCAGGGAATTGACAATGTCGAGCTGTCTCTTCAAAAGCCTCACATCCCGGGTCGCCACCGTGTGCCATGTGGTAGCCATGGTGGTCACATTGTAGAGCATATGACATTCCGGCTTTTCCACCGTTCCAAAGTAGGGCGCCACCTTCTCCGGCTCCATCACCACTTCCCCCAGCAGCAGGACACCCGGGCAGACAATCTCGCTGATCATGCGCATCATGCGCACAATCGTGTGCACCTGGGGCAGATTGCGGCAGGAAGTGTTCAGCTCCTTCCAGATATAGGGCACCGCGTCAATGCGGATGATATCGATCCCCCTGTTGGCCAGATAGAGGAAATTGTACATCATCTCGTTGAACACCCTGGGGTTCCGGTAATTCAGATCCCACTGGTAGGGATAAAAGCTGGTCATCACATAGTGTCCCGCATCCTCCAACCATGTGAAATTGCCGGGTGCGGTGGTGGGGAACACCTGGGGCACAGTCCTCTCAAACAGGGCAGGCTCCTCATAGGTGCGGTAAAAGAAATACCGGCTCATGTACTCGCCGTCCCCCTGGCGTGCCTTCCTGGCCCATTCATGATCCTCCGAGGTATGGTTCATGACAAAGTCCATACAGACATTGATCCCCCTTTTATGACAGGAGGAGGTCAGGCTCTCCAGATCCTCCATGGAACCCAGCTTTTCCTTCACCTTACGGAAGTCCGACACGGCGTAGCCCCCGTCGGACCGCCCCTCCGTGGTGTCCAGGAAGGGCATCAGATGGACATAATTGACATTACACTGCTCGATGTAATCCAGCCTGGACTCCACGCCCTTCATATTGCCGGCAAAATTATCAATGTAAAACATCATGCCCAGCATGTCGTTTGTCTTGTACCAGCCGCGGTTCTGTTCCCGGTCCAGGTCCCGGGCTTTCAGCTCCCGGTTCCGCTCAAGGTAAAACCGGTTCAGCTGACTGCACAACTCCGCAAACATGGAGCCATTTCCATATAATTCCATATAGAGCCAACGCAGCTCGTCATGATGCCTTGCCAGTCTGTTTTGGAAGACGCTTTCTTCCTCTGCCTGTTTTGTCTTCTCTTCTTTTCTCATTTTACACCCCCTATACCCGCCTTCGGCGGGCACTTCAGCGCCCCGGTATCGTCATCAGTTTTTCCATCCTGTCCGTGGCGCCGGTCTTCTCAATCCTGATATCCTGACTGCTGCTGTTGGGGAGCAGCACTGCCGTAACCGGACTGTAGCCGGCTTCCCTGATCTTCCTGATGTCAAAGGCCAGCAGCTTTTGCCCTGCTTTCACAGGATCCCCTTTTGACACCAGCGGTTCAAAGCCCTCACCCTTCATATTCACGGTATCGATCCCCACATGGATCAGGACTTCCATTCCTCCCGGCCCGGTGAGCCCTATCATATGAAATGTGTCGGCGACCATGGTAATCACCCCGTCAAAAGGAGCTGTCACTTCCCCCGTCTCCGGTTCGATTCCCACGCCGTATCCCAGTACACCGGAAGCAAACGTCTGATCCGGGATCTCTGTCATGGGGATGATTCTGCCCTTCAATGGAGCATATACGACTCTTTCTGTAGCCTGATCCGTGCTGTGCGTATCCGCTTCCGGTTCCTTCCACACAAGCCATGTCAGACCGAAGGAAACGGCAAAAGACACCGCCAGGACCATCCCGTACTGGGCGGTGTGATCCGGGGTGATCAGGAAGCCGGGGATTCCCGTAATGCCGTAGGAAGTTGCCCCGATCTGAAAGGCGGAACCGATCAGCGCACCTGCCGCGCCCCCCGCCATCCCGCACAGAAAAGGCTTCCCATATCTCAGGTTCACACCAAAGACCGCCGGTTCTGTAATCCCCAGCGCCGCGGACAGGGAGGAGGGAACGGCCGCGGACTTTGTCCTCACGCCCTTTGCCTTCAAGCCCACGGCGAGACAGGCCGCACCCTGGGCGAAATTCGCCGCCGAGGCGATAGGCATCCAGATATTGCGCCCCTCCGCCGCCAGCATCCCCGCCTCTATCGCATTGTACATATGATGGATGCCGCACACCACCGTGAGGGGATATACCGCGCCCATGACCAGCGCCCCCATGCCGTGGCCCACCGTGACGATCCATCCGGCGAAATCCAGGACACAGCCCTCCGCCGCGGAAAAGACGGGGCCGATGACCCCAAGGGTGATAAACGCCGTGGCCAGCACCGTGCACAGGGGCGTCACAAACAGATCCACCACTTCCGGGACATGCCTGTGCAGCCGTCTCTCTATCTCGCACATGAGCCATACCGCGAGGATCACCGGGATCACATGGCCCTGATATCCCACCTGACGGATGACAATGGGGCCGAACAGATGCCACACAGGAATATCCGTCCCGTCCATGGAACCCGCGGCCCATGCATTAACCAGGCCGGGATGGATCATGATCATGCCGATGACCGCCCCGAGAAACAGGTTCCCGCCAAATACCTTTGCCGCCGATACCGCTGTCAGCACCGGAAGGAATGTAAACGCCGTATTGGCTATCAGGTCGAGCAGGCCGTACCAGTCGCTTCCCGCAAAGGCAGGAAAGATCCTGCCCAGCGTCTCCACCAGTCCCATCATCAGACCGGAAGCCACGATAGCCGGCAGGATGGGGACAAACACATCGCCCAGCGCCCTGATCATCCTCCCGGCCAAAGGCAGCTGTGCCGCGGCGGCCGTTTTCACTTCCTCTTTTGTGACGGCGCTCAATCCGCTTATTTTCAGGAATTCCGCGTATACCTTATCTACCGCGCCGGTTCCGAGGATCAGCTGGAGCTGTCCGTCACTGTGAAAGACGCCCTGTATTCCGGCCGTATTTTCCAGCTTTTCCATACTGACCCTGTTGTGATCCACAGTCACCAGCCGAAGCCTGGTGGCACAATGCGCCGCGCTCACCAGATTGCTTCTGCCTCCCAGCGCCTCATAGATTTCCCTCGCACATCCCGCATAGTCTATAGCCATCATGCAGCCCTCCCTCCAGTTCCACCCCGGGCTCCGGCGCCTCCGGCGCTTCCCCCGCGGGACTGTTGCCTGATATGAAATCGGTTACACTCCGTACTATTACTATATCACGCAGGCTGCAGGCTGCCTATTGACATTTTCTCCAAACCTTTGCGTCACAGACATTCAATGGATCAGGTGATGTTTCAGGAACGCTCTGCTGATCCCGTCCTCCCACACGGGTGGACAGGTGTCATCCGCCATTCTTCTCAATTCCATGCTGCCGCCCGCCATGCAGATGCCCAGCCCCGCGGCCGCTATCATTTCCCTGTCATTCATACTGTCCCCGATGGCCACAGAATCGCAGACCGGAATGTGAAAATAGTCGCACACCCTCATCACCGCTTTCCCTTTATTAAACGCCCTGTTTACCACCTCTCCATTGATAAAGCCGCTTTCGTCCCCGCCCTGGATGCAGAATGCGAAGTCAAAGGTCAGTGCCTTCCGGGGCTCCACAAGCTGTTCCCAGGACTGGCTGATCACCACGATCTTATATACCGCCTGCCCCCTGTATTCTTTCATGGGGCGGATATTCAGGGCACTCTCGATCTGTTCCCGCCACCGCAGAAGTTCACTGTTATTACCCTCGCCGGCATGATTCCTGAGCAATTCCTTAAAGCCTTCGTCCGTATACGAGCCGTCCCGGCATTCCACCGTCCTGAATACGCCGTTTTCCTTCAGGACACCCATCGCTGTCCGGCTCTGTTCCTCCGTCATGGGGCAGTCATAAATCACCTTCCCCTGACATTCGATATATCCGCCCGCGCTTGCCACCACCCCGTCGAAACCGTACTGTAACAGAGGGCGCAGCATTTCATAGTTCCTGCCGGTACACAGGAACACATAATGCCCCTCCTTCCTGGCCCGGACGATTGCCTGTATGGCGGATTCCGGCGGAATATTACTCCCCGGTTCCGTCAGCGTTCCATCCACATCCAGAAAGATAGCTTTTTGAGACATATCCTTCAACATAAGAATGGCGCAATCTTTTCCCTGATACCCAGGTCATCTGAATGATACCTCAGGCGAAGCGGACCCGACAAATCTAATGCCAGCACCCCAAGGATCGATTTTGCGTCGACAACTCTGTGTCCTGAACCCAGGTCAAAATTATCGTCCAGTTTTTCAATGGTGCTGATAAACTGCCGGATCTGATCCATACTGTGAAACCTTACATTAACCTGCTGCATGCTGTTCCTCCTCCTGTTTCCGGAAACGCGGTCTCCCGAAGCACCGTTCTTCCTCCCGCATCTCCTAATGTGTTATCGATTTCAGTTTTGATTCTATCATACATATGCTGGTATTTATTGTAAATTGGCATTTTATATAAATTTTAATATTTCAATTTGTAAAATTTTAGTGAAATCGTTCTCATCCCAGGTCATCAAAAAAGCTTCTCTCTCAGAATGCTCTGAAAGACAAGCTTTTGGTTTTAGGGTAACTCTATTGTCTCATTGGGGATCTTCTTATCTACATACAGGATATGGTTGATCAGCCACCCCAGCAGAAATTCCAGCAGTTCCTGCAGGTATTCCTCCGGATTATTCTCCACTTCGCTTAAGCTGATGTTCTCCAGCTTATCGATAAAAGCCTCATGGGACCGCTTCTGTGCGCCTAAACCCTCGTAATGGATGCTCTCCATATACTCTTCTTCATCGCTGAAATGTTCTTTGGTATAATCCCTTAATTCCTCCAGTATTTCCATGATCTTATCATAGCCGGAGGAGGCGTCAAGGGACTTGATCAGCTGGTTCGCCCTGTCCACTATATGAAACAACGTTTCATGTTCTTTATCGATTAACTCTATCCCTGTCAGATACTCTTCCGTGAATTCACAGGGATTCTCCCTGATCATCCATTCCTCCAGCGGCGGCAGCTTCCCGATCATGATATCACTGCTCAGAATATGGCGGTAAAGCCATTTTGCCAGGAAATTCACGAGTTCTGTCAGGATACGCTGCTGATCCTCCACGTCGTCTATATTGGCAAAGTCAAAATCAAGTATCTTATCACGGAAAAAGGCATGCTGTGTGCGCTGAAGAATCAGTTCCGGATCACGTATCTGCGTCATATATGCCTCTTCATGGGCAAAGTGCTCCTCCGCGTAGCGGTCAAGCTCCGTCAGTATCTCTTTGATCTGCTGATAATAATCACTGTGATAATCCGTAGCCGCAAGCTGATAGGCTTTGTTCAGCAGTTCAAACAGGAAACGGTGCTCCTCATCAATCTGTTCTATTCCTGTCAGACAGTCATCCGTAAATATAAACATGACGTTCACCCTCCTGCCGCAGCACGGCAATGACCCTGCCTACACTGCGTTTCCAGCCACCCCGGTCTCTGTGGCAGCACCGGTCTCTGTAGTCCCGCCCGCCGCATTTGCAGCTACAGATTCATCCAGACCGGCCTTCGCATTCTTATGAGGTGATTTCCCTACGATCTCAATCCCCTGGCCTACAGCTACTGTAACCTCAATATCCCTTTGCATTGAATTTGACTCAAACCGATACAGTACTTTTCCTTTCATCGACTGTACATACTGTGCCGGCAGACGGTTCAAGGCATAAGTCGCTATATCCAGACGGCATTGCTCGCATTTACAGTAATTTGTACCCGGCCACAGCTGGTCAATCTTCCTCAATACCGTTTCTTCCATTAAATTTATCAGTTCCGCCATACCCTCACCCCATTCTGTCTCTCCTGTCGAAACGAGACCCTGATACCAGTATATACCTTTTTTCTGTCCGATTCAAGATATAATGTTGCCGGTTTGTTATACCAGTTTTATCATAACGCCTTCTTTTTGTTTCTCTTTCACCCTTTTGCGGATCGTGGGAATCGCGCCTAACAGCAGAAACGCGTAAATATACATCATATTGCCTATATATTCCGTCATATCGATTATGCCTTTTGAAATCAGCAGGGGAACCATTCTATAACATTCGAACACATTGTAACCAGATTCTGCACCGCCGCCCTCCCTGTAAAACAGGATTGCCCAGTCAAGCCGGTCTCCCAGATAGGTCATGAACAGCATGATCACCACACATATACATAAAACTCCCAGCAAGGAACCCAGCAGTGCCCCCACAATACCGCCGATCACATTTTCCTTCTTCGGCTTCACACCGGCATACCTCTGATGCATGGATGTCTCACAATCCTTGCAGAGATGATAACAGGAGCCCTCCACCTGAAAAGCCGACACCATATCTTCCTTTCCGCAGACACTACAGCAGGGAGTATAACCGTTTTCGTGCAGAAAAGCAGTCAGTCTGGTCAATCCGTCCACCGCATTGGCTGTCAAACCCTGCTGAGACCCCCTTCTTCCGATTCCGTCGGAGACCATGCAGGTGATTATATTGCCATTCTGCGCACATTTACTCAGTTTGCTCACCTTCTGAAGTTCCTGCAGCTGTCCCTGCGTCAAATGCGCCCCGCCTGCTCCCTTGACCGCGACCTGAACCGTCAGCAGATAGGGCTGATCGAAAAAATTACACATTAACCTTCGGCAATT
>CANDMD010000039.1 GCA_947385725.1 uncultured Lachnospiraceae bacterium
CGCCTTCTCGATCTCGTCGAAGAGCACCACGGAATAAGGGTTCCTGCGCACCTTCTCACTGAGCTGCCCGCCTTCCTCAAAACCCACATATCCGGGCGGTGAACCGATCATCTTCGACACCGAATGGCCTTCCATATACTCCGACATGTCCACCCTGATAATGGCGTCCTCAGAACCGAACATGGCCTCCGCAAGGGCCTTGGACAGTTCCGTCTTTCCCACGCCGGTAGGTCCCAGGAACAGGAACGAACCGATAGGGCGTTTGGGATCCTTCAGCCCTACCCTGCCGCGGCGCATTGCCTTTGCCACCGCCGTCACGGCCTCCTCCTGGCCGATCACACGCTTATGCAGGACGCCCTCCAGCTTTAACAGTCTCTCGCTCTCCTTCTGCGCCAGCTTCTGCACGGGTATCTTCGTCCACATGGCCACAGCCTCGGCAATCTCGTTTTCACCGATGGAATACTGCTTTAACGTCTCCTTATTTGCATTGCGCTTTCTCATGCGCTCATATTTTTTCACCAGTTCATCCTGGTTATGCTTGATCTCCGCCGCCTGGGTAAAGGCCTCCATGCGGATGGAACGCTCGATCTGGAGATCCATCTTCTTGATCTGTTCCAGCAGTTCCTTCTGCTTATCCGGCATATCCATGACCTTCAGCCTTGCGCTGGCGGCTGCCTCGTCGATCAGGTCTATGGCCTTGTCGGGCAGGTTTCTGTCATTGATATAGCGGGCGGACAATCTCACCGCGGCTTCCACCGCCTCGGAGGTAATGTTGACCTGATGGTGTTCCTCGTATTTTCCCTTCACGCCCTCCAGGATCCGCACAGCCTCCTCCTCCGTGGGCTCCTCCACGTTCACCGGCTGAAAACGCCGCTCCAGCGCCGCGTCCTTCTCGATATACTTGCGGTATTCCACAATGGTGGTAGCCCCGATCAGCTGTAATTCCCCCCTGGCAAGGGAGGGTTTCAAAATATTGGAGGCATCGATGGCACCCTCTGCACCTCCCGCCCCGATAATGGTATGCAGCTCATCCAGGAACAGGATCACGTTTCCGTCCTCTATGACCTCCCGGATCAGCTTCTTGATCCTCTCCTCAAACTCGCCCCGGTATTTGCTGCCTGCCACCATGCCGGAAAGATCCAGAGTCATCACTCTCTTCTCCTTCACCGTAGCGGGAACCTTGCCCTCCACAATACGAAGGGCCAGCCCTTCCACCACGGCGGTCTTGCCCACGCCGGGCTCGCCGATCAGGCAGGGATTATTCTTGGTGCGGCGGCTCAGGATCTGGATCAGCCTGCGGATCTCATCCTCCCGTCCGATCACCGGATCCAGTTTTCCCTCCCTGGCCATGGCGGTGAGATCCCTGCTGTACTGGTTCAGGACGGAGGATTTTCCCTTTCCGGAAGGCTTTCTGGCCAGATCCTCCTTATAGAGGTTTCCGTCCTGCCCTATGGTGATCAGGGTATCCGAATAAATCTTCTGGATATTGGCGCCCAGCGTATTCAGCAGGCGTACTGCCACATTTTCCCCCTCTTTGATAATGGCCATCAGAATGTGTTCCGTACCCGTCTCCTTCTGGCCGAACCTGGCCGCCTGCCTGTGTGCCTCCTCCAGGATCTTGCGGGCTCTGGGGGAATACCCCTCCCGCTCTTTTACCGGAGTGCCGTTATCAAAGGCGATCAGCTCCTGGATCATATCCAGCACGCCGGACAATTCCACACCGTTGTCCGTCAACACCTTGTACGCCACCCCTGACTCTTCTTTCAGAAGTCCCACCAGGATATGCTCTGTTCCCACATATCCCTGTTTCAGGCTTCTCGCGCATCTGGAAGCATAGGACAATGCCTCCTGTGCCTTATCTGTAAACCGTGACTGCATATATCAAACCTCCGTCTACACAAAATTTGTCTTTCCCGTGTTAAGTATAGTCCTCATAAATCTCTTCAATCAGTTCATGAATCTCCTCCTTGGAGATATTTTTACAGCTGCCCTTGGCCAGAATGACCTGAAGCTGCTTTTTCAGTTCCTCCAGCGTCCGCATGCGGTCCGCGTCAATCGCAATGACGGCCCCCTTGCGCCTGTCCACCTTGACAAAGCCTTCTTCCTTCAGTACCGTGTACGCCTTGTTCACCGTGTGCATATTGATCCCTATGGAATCCGCCATCTGCCGGACACTGGGAAGGGAGTCCCCCTCCCTGAACTGTGAAGTGGCAATTCCCATGATGATCTGATTGTACAACTGTATATATAACGCTTCATCACTGTTGAAATCCACTTCTATTATCATGAGAGTTCCCCTTTCGTCCGCTGTATATGAACCCATAAACAGTTCAACCATGAAATGATTCACAAGCTGTGCGTGGGTGCCTGCACACAAAGCACTGATTGTGAATCATTTCATGAGCAATATCTGATATACCTATCATAGCACAGATATCATTCCTGTCAACCTTTGTTTCTTTACTTCTCTTATTGTAGCTGTTGCGGGTGGTGTAATTTGCCATTACATCATCAAAAGGTTAAGATATAAGAGGACAGACAAAGGAAACGCCCGACACTACATAATCAAAAGAGAAAGGCAATTGTACTTGCGTCATAGTCACAGACAAAAATGTAGCCTTTGGTTTTTAACGAAGGGTTGAAATATGCACGTTACCCAGTTCTGATTAACGACCCTCGCTTTTCTCCTGCCGGAGTGCTGGCGCCGAAGTCCAAAGCAGACCTTGCACTTATTATGCACTCACTGGCAAATCGTGGCGCAAGAGCAGGCCTTACGGGACGAGATCGACAAAATCATTGCGGAAATCGAGGTGGGCTGATATGGAAAAGGATTTAGTTGATTACTACAAAGACCTATCCGACAAGGTGAAAAAGCGCCAGGTCGATCTGCTGGTGGTCGTCAATATGTTCCTGACGGGGTTTGACGCCACAACGCTTAACACGCTTTGGGTCAATAAGAACCTGAAAATGCACGGACTGTTGCAGGCATTCTCCAGAATCACCGCATCCTGAATTCGGTAAAAGTATCTAACCTATGGCTCCAAGCTCTGCCATTACCAAAAAGGGGAATAGAAAAGACTCAGTGGATCATCACAGGGGCTTTTCGCCGTCCTGCATGGACTATTTACTTCTCTTTGCCTATTGGCATTACAGCATATGCAGATTTGGGTTGCAAGATACATCCTTCACATTTCAGCATTTCAATAACAGTCCAATTACCACACAGAAGCAGAAAACAGATCCAGCACCTCCGGGTGGAAGCAGTGTCCCCCCTCCCGTATGTCGTGGGTAAACAGGGATTCCCTGCCGTAAAGGGCATAAGCCTTCCGGATGACGTCCGTCTGCTCATAGACATTTTCCAGTCCCCTTTCCCCGTTCAGGTGGTCCTCCCGGCAGGACTGTACAATGAACTGACGGGGCGCGATCAGGGAGCCGATATCGCACATATCCGCAAGCTGCCACAGTCCGGGCACATAATTGCAGCTGCAATTCCCGTTCAATACCAGCAGGGAGTCCCGATAGCCGTACAGATATCCGCTGACCACCGCCCTCTTCACGCGCTCGTCCAGGGCGGCCAGCCAGAGCGCCTGCATCCCCCCGCCGGAAAAGCCCACACAGCCCAGGTTTCCCGTATCCCACTGTCCCCGCTGGCAGACATAATCAATAAGCCGCATGGCATCCCAGGTACACATCCCTATCACGGTCTGCCCCAAAGGCTCCGCCATATGCGCCAGCTGGAAGCAGGTGCTGTTCAGGAACTGCTCCTCCGAATCCCCCTGCAAAGCCTCGTCCCTGCGCTCTCCGAATCCCCTGTTGTCCGGACACAGCGCCACATACCCCCTGCGAGCCAGCTGTAGGCCGTAATCATAATGGAATCTCTCAATGCTGTCCCTGACGGCGGGAATCTCCCGGCAGCCTGCCACACTGTACTTTCCCGCTCCCATATGGCCGGGCAGCGCCAGAAAGACTCCCGACGGCTCCTTCTCCGGGATCAGGATGTACACCGGCATCCAGACCTCCGGCTCCACCTGGAGCAGTACCTTCTCCCTGCGTATCCCCTCCTCCGCCCGGACACACTCAACCACCTCCGCCTCCGGCGCACATTCTTCCATCCGGGGCAGCCCGATCAGTTTCCCCAGCCGTCCGCGCAGCTCCCACTGCCAACTTGTAAACTCTTCCAGGGTATTCCCCTGGAAGCGTCCGCTTCTGGCGTTCTTTTCATACTTTTTCAGCATTCCCCGCAGACTGCCGTAATACGTTTCTATATGGATCGTCCTGTTTCTGTTTTCCTGTTTTTCCATTTCCATCCCGTTCCTTTCCGCTATCAATTCCTGGGTAATTGCGAAACCCTCATTCAACAAAGTATGTCAGCATTTCCGGTTCCTACGTTTTATCATGCTATTTTTTTGGCCACAAGGTTTTTATTTGTTTAGCGCCTCATAATAACGGCTGTACTGATTCTGCTTCACGGTCAGTACCTCCTGCAGTTTCAGGGCGTCCATTCCCTCGATAGGCACATAGTAAATATGGCCGTCCTCCGCGGTAAGCTCCGCCTTGATCACAGGATTCACATCCAGCCATTTGGAAAAGTTGGCATCACGCTGAAATAATTGTCCAGAGCCACAAACATGCCGGATTTGATGTAGGTCTGGTTGGGATCCTGGTCGGGAAGCAGGACAATGTCCGCGTCCACGGCTCCGGTGGTCAGCATGGATCCCACGGAATCAGCGTAATTGTTGTCATCCACCAGCTGCCAGTCCACCGTGATCCCCGCATTGGCGATAACAGTTTCCACGATCTCCGCGCTTGCAATGTCCACATTGGTGTAATTGGAGGTCTGGGCCAGGATCTTCAGGCTTGCGCCGTCTTCCTTCGTGATGGGCGGCTCTCCCTGCAGGCCAGATACACAAACCCCAGGGAGATCAGCACCATAACGCCCAGCAGAATATAAATACAACATTTTCCTCCGCAAAAGGTTCCCGGGAGGCATATACCTGATAAAACAGGTCTGGACAGCAGGAGGATTCGGAGGAACATGTAGAGCTGTTTCATTGCCGTGGAATAGCTCAGATTCTGGACAATATTCTGGGCATTGGTAAAACGCCTGTCCAGAATACTTCCCACCTCGTCCAGCAGCAGTTCGCTTCTCCGCTCCCGTTTGATCTTATTGATCTGGTAATTTTCGTAAAGGATAAATGATGTATAGACGATCAGACATGTAAAAATTACAATTATATAGGTATAAAACAATCTTCTGAACAGTCTGCTCTTAAATAAACTCCCTCAAAACACCTCCTCCTGTAGACCACGCGACGGGCAGCCGCCATGCGCACTGCCCGTCATACATATCAATTTCCTATTTCTCGTCATCCCCGTCATAATTCAGGAATTCAAACTCAAATTCGTCCTCGTCCGCCATAAAATTCTTGGACTGCCATCCGGGTGACTGCTGACCCTGGGCAGGTCTGTTGCCCTGAGGTCTCTGTCCCTGCGCCGCAGGACGCTGCTGTCCCTGGGGCGCTCCTGCAGGCCTTGCCGGCTGCCCTGCACCGGAGGGTCTTGCGGGCTGTGACGCGGGACGCTGCTGTCCCTGGGGAGCTCCCTGCTGCTGACCCTGGGCCGCTCCTGCGGGTCTGCCGCCCTGTGGCCTCTGACCCTGGGCCGCTCCTGCAGGCCTGCCGCCCTGAGGTCTCTGTCCCTGAGCCGTTCCTGCGGGTCTGCTTCCCTGAGGTCTCTGCCCCTGCGCCGCCCCTGCGGGTCTGCTTCCCTGGGATCTCTGCCCCTGTGGCGCCCCTGCGGGTCTGCCGCCGGCATTCTGCGCCGCCCTTTGTCCGCTGCCCTGAGGCCTGGTACCGCGGCGCTTTAAGGTTTCACTCTCCACCTCGTTAAAATACTGCGCGTCCGACATATCCTTCACTTTAAATATCAGCAGAGTGATGGCTGCGGCTGCACCTACCAGAAGGATCACCAGCAGGATAATGATAATCTTCTGGGTTTTCACCGTCTTATTCGCTTCCGTCAGCCGTTCACCATTCTGCGTCACGCCGTCAAACAGCTGTTGGATCTCATAAAACCGCTCGGCAGGACCCTGCAGCCCTTCATAATCCACCAGGCCCCACTCCCCGTTCTGCATGATAACATCATACGGATCTGTCACCTCAGGTACGGCATCATCCGCAGGAGGATCTGTCACCTCAGGCACAGCAGCGTCTGCAGGGGGCTCCTCCACATAAGGCGTCAATGCCTCCGGCGCCACCGTGGTGTAATCGGAACGGATGAACCCTGTCACCTCCGCCCCGTCATTGATAAAGGTCACCTGATACCATGTCTTACCGTCCGTGCCGGTGGCGGTGCCTGTGATGGTTAACGCCATGCCGCTCTTAACCGTGTTCAGGATCCGGCTGGTCGTGGAAGCATTCTGGCGGATCCTCACGGATTCGCCGCCTGTCACCTCCGCGCTGGCAGGATTTACTGCCGTCACATCCACCAAGGGTTCATCCGGTATCTGTGCCGCAGGAGCCTGGGTGGCCGCTGGAGGCTGCGGTGTTGACGAAGCGGCGCCCGCGCCCGTGGGAGGCGTTGTGCCGTCCGTGATCTGCACCAGATCCGATCGGATGTAACCCAGCGTGTCGGCATTCACATACACCTCATACCAGGTATAGCCATCCGCGCCTGTCACCTGGCTTTTAATGGAAATCACCTTATCTTTCTCCGTGCTGCCTATCGTTGCACTGGTGGAACTGGGTTCCGTCCTGATGTTAGCAGTGGTGGCAGTTACCTTTGCCGCGCTCTCCGCATGACTGATCATGGAAAATCTGCCGGCAAATAATACCAGCAGCAAAACCATTCCCATCGTCAACACACCTGCCAGGAGACTCCTTCTCCAATGCATTTCTTTTGTTCTTCTCATAAATCTTCCTTTCTGCTTCGTAGTTTCTTCTATTGTCAGAAACCGTCTTTCCTCATGAAACGGCGCTGTCCTTCATCACCCTTCTGTCCCATGCCGACACCCTTCGCGTTCTTCTGATTGATGGCGCGCTGCTGGGCCTCGATCCTGTTGTGTACCTTTGTCTCGCATTCCGGGCAGAATTGTCCCGACCTGATGCTCTTTCCGCACACCTCACAGCGGAGAAAGGATTTAGAACCCTCCGCCACTTCAATCCGGCCGTCCTTCAGCAGACGCCTTATGATCTTCTGCGAAACGCCTGTGTTCTCCTCCACCTGCGCTGCGTTTGCGCCGGGATGCCCTTCTATGTACAGTCTTACCTTCCCATAGTCATCGTAATCAACTGCATTACACCGCTCGCAATGATACTCTCCCACACCTTTGAATACCATCACTCCCCCGCATTTTCCACAGACTTGAGGTATATGATACTGTTCCAAGATACCAAAGCCTTCCATATTAACATCATCTCCCTGGTGATTATTTACTATTGTTCACAGCTTCGCTGTATACCGTATCTATCGCTTTGCCGATATCGTGACGCATATATTTGTTGTCAAAGGACACCCACTCTGTGGCGGCATACGCTTTTACGCGGGCTTCCCGCAGGCTTTCCCCCTTTGCCGTTACACCCAGCACACGACCGCCGTTTGTGACCACCCTGCCGTGATCGTCAAATTTGCTCCCCGCATGGAAACAGAAGTAATCATCTTTGCCTTCAAACTTCTCAAGACCGGTGATCTCGAAGCCTTTCTGATAAGCCTCCGGATATCCGTCGGATGCCAGCACCACACACACCGCGGCATTATCCTCAAACTGTAACTCTATCTGATCCAGCGTGCCGTCTATGCAGGCATCCACCACATCCATCATATCATTTTTCATACGGCAGAGCACCACCTGGGTCTCCGGATCCCCGAAGCGCGCGTTATATTCCAGCACCCTGGGGCCATCCGGCGTCAGCATCAGCCCGAAGAAGATCACTCCCTTAAACTCCCTTCCCTCGGCTGCCATGGCATCCACCGTGGCCTGATAAATATGCTCCTTGCAGAACCGGTCTATTTCTTCTGTATAAAAAGGGCTGGGCGAAAAGGTTCCCATGCCTCCCGTATTCAATCCCTGATCCCCGTCCTTTGCCCGCTTATGGTCCTGGGCGGAGGTCATGATCCTGATCGTCTTCCCATCCACAAAGGACAGCACGGACACCTCCGGACCTGTGATAAATTCCTCGATGACCATGCGGTTTCCGGCGCTGCCGAAATGCTTATCCAGCATGATCTCCTTTACGCCTGCCCTTGCCTCCTCCAGAGTGTTGCAGATCAGGACGCCCTTGCCCAGGGCAAGCCCGTCAGCCTTCAGCACAATGGGCATTTTAGCCGTTTCCAGATAGGCCAGCGCCTGATCCGGATCGTCGAAATTCTGATAGTCAGCAGTTGGTATATTATACTTTTTCATCAGATCCTTGGAAAACGCCTTGCTGCTCTCCAGGATCGCCGCGTTCTTCCGGGGGCCGAAAGTACGGATCCCCTCCGCCTCCAGGGCATCCACCAGCCCTCCGGCCAGAGGATCATCCGGCCCAACAAATACCAGATCCACCGCCTTTTCCTTCGCGTAGGCAATGATCCTGTCAAACTCCATCACGCCGATGGAGGGCTCGCACTCCGCAAGCTGTGCAATTCCCGCGTTGCCGGGCACGCAGAAAAGCTTTTCCACCCTGCCGCTCCTACTCATACTGGCCGCAATCGCGTGTTCCCTGCCGCCGCCGCCTACGATCAAAACCTTCATCCTTAATTCCCCCTTATAACCTCTGCACTCTGCCGTCCGTCACTGTGATCCTTCCGTTTGCGATATCGTCGATGGCCGCCGGCAGCAGAACCCATTCCGCCTGCTCCATGACACGCCGCTGCAGCACCTCCGGCGTATCGTCCTCCTCCACCGTCACCGCCTTCTGGACAATGATGGGGCCTTCATCCATTCCCTCGTTGACAAAGTGCACCGTGGCTCCCGTCACCTTCACCCCCCGCTCCAGCACCTTCTCATGTACCTTCAGGCCATAATAACCCACGCCGCAGAAGGAGGGGATCAGGGAGGGATGGATATTTATGATCCGGTTGGAAAAGCGCTTTACCATTTCCTCTGGAATCCTTACCAGAAAACCGGTAAGCACAATGAGATCAGGATTCAGTTCACACATTTTCTCCGTGAAAGCGCGGTTGAAGCTTTCCCTGTCCCCATACTGCTTCGGGCTCATCAGGATCCCCCGGATCCCATGCTTTTCCGCACGGTCCAGCGCCTTTGCCCCGGCATTGTTGCTGATCACTGCCAGGATTTCCGTGTTGGTGACCCTGCCGCTGTCAATGGCGTCCAGGATCGCCTGCAGGTTTGTGCCCCCGCCGGACACGCAGATGACCACCCTCAGCATAAGATCACCCCCTTTTCTCCCGCTTCGCACCGGCCTACCACATAAGCCCTCTCGCCGGCCCCGCAGAGAGCCTCCACCGTCTTCTGCACGTCTGCGGGATCCACCGCCAGCACCATGCCAAGACCCATATTATATGTATTGTACATCATCTGTTCCGCGATACCGCCCGTCCTCTGGAGCAGTTTGAAGATGGCAGGAACCTCATAGCTGTCCTTCTCCACCCTGGCAGTGATACCCTCGGGCAGCATCCTGGGAATGTTTTCATAAAAGCCGCCGCCGGTGATATGGCTGCATCCTTTCACCGTGACCCCTGCCTCCTTCACGGCTTTCAGCGCTTTCACATAGATCCTGGTGGGAGTCAGCAGCGTCTCGCCCAGGGTAGCGCCCAGCTCGTCATAATAAGTATCCAGGCTTTCCCTGGTCATCTCGAAAACCTTGCGGATCAGGGAAAAGCCGTTGGAATGCACGCCTGAGGACGCGATTCCCACAAGCACATCCCCTGCCTTGATGTTTTCCCCGGTGATCAGGTCTTTCTCATCCACCACGCCCACCGTAAAGCCTGCCAGGTCATACTCCTCCTCCGGCATCAGGCCGGGATGTTCCGCGGTTTCCCCGCCTACCAGCGCGGCGCCCGCCTGTTTACATCCTTCCGCCACACCCTTTACAATGGCTGCTATCTTCTCAGGATAATTCCTGCCGCAGGCAATATAATCCAGGAAGAACAACGGCTCACCGCCTGCGCAGACCACATCGTTGACGCACATGGCCACACAGTCGATCCCCACCGTGTCATGCTTATCCATCAAAAAGGCCAGCTTGATCTTCGTACCGACGCCGTCCGTGCCGGACAACAGCACCGGCTTTTCCATGTCTTTCACCGCTTCCAGGGAAAAAGCGCCGGAAAAACCTCCCAGGCCGCCGATCACTTCGGGGCGCATGGTGCCCTTCACGTACTCTTTCATCAGTTCCACTGACTTGTATCCCGCTTCAATATCTACTCCAGCTTTCTTGTAATCCATTGTTCTCCTCGTTTCTGTTCAGATCAGATTTCAGAAATCTTCCCTATTTTTTCATGTGCTCCAGATATGCCTTATAGCCCTGCTCCTGCAGCTTTGTGTCCTTTGCCGTCACCTGATCCTTCAGCTTTGCGCTGTAATCCTTCAACCTCTGCAGCAATGCGCTGTCGGAAACAGCCAGGATCTTCGCCGCCAGAAGTCCCGCGTTGGCGCCACCGTTGATCGCCACTGTGGCCACCGGGATGCCGGAAGGCATCTGGACGATGGAATACAGGGAATCCCGTCCGCCCAGTGAAGCGGTATGCATGGGAATGCCGATGACAGGCATGGAAAAGATCGCCGCGCACATGCCCGGCAGATGCGCCGCCATGCCCGCTCCCGCAATAATGACCTTAAAGCCCTTTTCCTCCGCACCTTTCGCATATTCGAAAAACACATTCGGTTCTCTGTGGGCACTGATAATGGCCATCTCATAGGAGATTCCGAGTTCCTCCAGTATATCCGCCGCCTTCGCCATGATGGGCATATCGGAATCGCTGCCCATTACAATACCTACACTAGCCATGATATCCTCCTTATTCCCTATCAGTTAAAAAAACTCACTACTTCTTAGTTTACTAAAATTAAGTTCCGTATGCAATAGTTTCTTCCTTAATAATTGCTAAACAGGTAACCATTTTGTTACTTTTCAGCATTCAAACGCCTCATTCAGCACCTCGCAGCCCGGAAGCACGAATCTTCCCTTTTGGATCACAGGGATCCTGGTTCCGTCCGTCCTCACGGCCGCCAGTTCCTCCAGTTCATCATAGGGAATGGTAATATCTGTGTGACAATCAAAGTACGCCTCCTGGGACTTCTTCTTTCTCAGCAGGGATCTCTCATTGTCCCTTGCCACGATCTCCTTCCCGTCGGGATTGTGCACAGGAATCTCCTCCGCATGGGAATAGCAGGTATCCCCCACCGCAAAATGGGGACCCATCTTCTCCGCGATCAGAATGGGAAGCTTATCCTCCACGCCCAGCCGCCTTGCGGCCACATAAGCCGTGGTGTTGGTGCCGATGGCAAACTCTCCCATGGGAAGAGTGGGATGCCGGAATAAAATATTTTCGCTGATAAACGCCCTGTTTTCCTCCTCAGAGGCAAAGTTATCGCAGGTGTAATCCCTGATCATGCCATCCTCAAAGGTGATGGCAAGATTACGGAATTCCAGTCCCCGCAGATAGACCCGGCTGACATGGAGCACACCGTTTGTCCCTTTCAGGACAGGAGAGGTAAAGACCTCTCCCACAGGAATGTTCACATCCGCCACACAGTTTTCAAAGATGGTTTCCTTATCGGGATCTCTCAGCTTGTATAAATTCACCCTCAGATCCGTGCGGTTGCCGTTTCCGCCCCTGATCTCGCAATAGTCCGCAGTGTCCAGCACATCGATGATGTTCTGCTGTACCTTCCGGTAGACCATATAATCCAGAGTATTGATGCGTATGGTCTCCTGGAACAGTTCCCGGAACACCGGGCCGATCTCAGGCACAGGAAATGCAATGATCGTAAAGCTGCGCTCTTCCTCCGGGATATATTCTCTCTGAATCTCCCCCGCCCTGGCGCGATATTCCACCCACAGTCTGTTCTGCTCCTCACTCAGCTTCAGAGCTTCCTTCTTTGTCACTGGGTCAAAGGAACTCTCCCCGAAGGTCTCCACCACCGCAGGTCCCGCATATCCGCGCGCCTGCTCCTTGAACGTCTCATAAGCGGTGCGGTTCACCTCCAGCCTGCGGTTCACATAATTTTTATCCAGGAACAGCGCCCTGTCATCCTTGTGGTCATACTGGTACTGCCTGTTGGGTTGTCCGCCGTAAAATCCTTTGGGGGTTAAACCGGGATGATCCAGCACGCTTGCGTCATTGCGGACAATCACAGGTTTCAGCCCCATCCGGGCAAAATTCTCAATGGCACGTCTCATCATCCGCTCAAATCCGATCTGATAATGCAGCGCCACCGTCTCCTTTTGGGACAGATCTATATTGCAGACCTGGAATCCGATACGGTAACCCTCGGTATAGGTGTCCGCCATAGCCGCAATGGTTTCCTGAGGCAGACCGCTCATAAATTCTGCCATCTCCAGCACGCTGTCACTGACATACTCGCCATAGGCATAGAGATACCGCAGATCCGTAAGGTCGCTGTCACAAATGATATGCGCCCCGAAGCAGTCCTCCGGGCACAGCTGCTCCCCGATCCTTCTCTCCGCCGCCACATCGGCATAGTCGCTGGCAAACCAGTAAAGGATCTTCCGGATGTCCTCCCGGCCGGGAATCCTCCGGTTCTCCTCCCATTCGTAGACCACCGCCGTATAGATTTCCATAAGAAGCTCCATGCGGATCACCAGCTCTGCCAGCTTTCCCTCATAACAGAAACCGATCATGCTGCGCAGTTCCACATACAGAAAAGAAAGTTCCGTCCCCAATTCCTCTCCCAGCTGCGATACCGCATAGGCCGGATCCGCGTAGCTGGAACCATAATGCTCCGGCAGGATATCCCGGTACAGTGCCAGATTCCTGTCTTTCAGCTGATCCAGCGTGGCATTGGCAGCGCCGCCCCCTTCCTGCAGGAATCTCCTGTTTTCGTCGATCAATAAGACAAATTCCGCCATGGCGGTAAAATAGGTCTCAAGAACCGGAACACCGAAGTGTTCTTTCGGAATCTCCCGGATCCTGTCCAATGCCAGTTGGTATCTTTCATCATATATATCTGTCATACACATTACATATTCGCTCCCGCATACAAAATTAAGCTGATCCCACCCAGCGCCGCCAGATTCAGCAGCGTTCCGAGGACAGGGAACAACCGATAATAGTTTCTGTTCTGTACGGTCACAATCCCCAGCCCCAGACCGATCATGGAAAAGACCGCCGCAAGAAGGCCGGTAAAGCCAAATCCTGTCTCCGCCTCGCCTGCCCTCCTGTATGTCATAAACAGCACGATTCCCAGGGACGCAAGGCTGATGACGCCCAGGATCGTCGCCATTATGGCACGGTTAGAATGTTTCTTGTTCGTAAAAATAAAGTTCTTTCTCATAAATTCTAAAAGGCACTTCCCCACGGAAGTCTGTAACTTCCCTCAGGAAATGCCCGGTTTCACTCCTCATATTAAAATAGAATCTTGGACTTTCCGGCGATCAGCTTCGCTCCGGCAATGATCATCAAGATACCGGATACAATCCCCACGATCAAAGAAATGACTCCCAAGGCAATATTGGTTGCCCCCGCCCCCTTCATGATCTTGTAAACCTTTTCTTCCATTGTCCTGCTCCCTTCACGTTTTTCTCCTGTCAACAGGATATCTCTCTCATCATGCACCATACTTCTCATAATATTCGTCCATCGCCGCCTTCATTTTATCATCAATGTATATCTGCCCTTTGTAAGGCTTGTCATACAAGTGTTCAATGACCTCCCGCATGGTCACAATGGCATGGGTGTCAAATCCGTATTTCTCCCTGATCTCATCCAGGGCGCTGACCTTGCCGCCGAGCCCTTTCTCCATACGGTTCAGGGAAACCATCAGCCCTTTGATCTCCACCTTTCCCTGGGCCTGGATAATGGGAAAAGTTTCTTCAATGGATTTACCGGAGGTAGTCACATCCTCAATGATCACCACCCTGTCGCCATCCCTGATGCCGCTGCCCAGAAGAATGCCCACATCCCCGTGATCCTTGATTTCCTTCCTATTGGAACAATAACGGATATCCTTGCCGTAAAGTTCGCTGTAAGCCATGGTGGTGGCCACGCTCAAAGGGATTCCCTTATACGCAGGACCGAACAGCACGTCAAAATCTTCCCCGAAAGTGTCATGGATCGCTTTCGCATAATACCCGCCCAGCCTGCGAAGCTGTGTACCGGTAAAGTAGGATCCCGCATTCATATAAAAGGGAGATTTCCTTCCGCTCTTTAAAGTAAACTCACCGAATTTCAGCACCTGGCTGTCCACCATGAACTCGATAAATTCCTGCTTATATTGCTCCATACTATCTTAAAACCTCCGATTTTCAAGGCTTTCCGCCTGTGTCATTCTCTCTTGAAACACTCCACTACACACCTGCTACACACTTTTGTCTCAGGCTCCGGTCTATACACACTTTTCCATCAGACCCATTGCATCAAACAGAGTATCTTCTGTCATATGACAAGAAAGATCCATTGCCTTTTGTCTAAGATCTACCCATTTGTTCTCCTTCCTGCATACAGTATAATAGGAAAGGATTCCAAATATTTCTTTCATATTACCATAAAACTTTTTATTATTCAATCAATTTTACCAATTAAACATTCACTGATATTTTTTACCGTTTTATGCGACTCCGTTAAATTGAGGGCTACATTTCCTCTTTCCTGCATAGTTCCCCATCCGGCATTCATAACATTCACGCTGCCGTAATTAATCATAGGAATCATCTGTTGCCCTATCACAGCGGTTTCCTGTATAAGCTGTTCCGTGGTAATGAGAATCGTAAAGCAAATGAGGGTTAACCACGGCAACTAAAATCCCTACAACATAAACGGCATTTAAGCCAAGCGCGATTTTGGTATAAATATATCTCTGAACTTCATTTTAACAAAGAGAAAGAGTGCATATAAAAAACTTAGTGCAGCAAAAATACAATATCCTATAATGATAGCGGTTGCTGCCGGTGCAGTGGGTTTCCATACGAGAACTGCTGTTAATGGCACGAAAACTGTTATGAGCGCAATCAAACATAATACTTTTTTTTCATTTGAAAATTCCTCGCTTTCTTCAATCAATATCTGTTTGTCTTTATACGTTCTCTCTGCGCAGGACGCAGGGAAATATTATTTTTCTTCTGCTTTGTTTTAGCTTCGCCCGGTGTTATAGAGATTACAATGATAAAAGCTGAAATCAGCAGCATTGCACCAAGCGACGCAAGCCCCAGTGGAACACTTGCCTTACTTTTTGCACTGATATATGATGTGGTATCAAAACCAATCACTGTAAATGAAGCCAAAAAAGGATAAACCTTTCTAAGCAGACCACTTTTAAAAAACATACTGCAATAGCCCAATACAAAGGCAATCACCGAACCGCCCATAAAAAATCCCGGTGTTCTTCCACAAAATGCGATAATCGGAAGAAACATATGCCGCAAGTCCTTGCACGGATAGCCGCCGTAAAGGAAAGACGGCTCCAGCACCCGCAGGAAATTTGTGAGCAGATAAAGGCTGACGCAGAAAGGGAATGTCAGGAAAACGATATGAAGGTAGCGTACCCCGATGCGGACAATCTCCTTTTCGTCCCCCACCAACAGGTACATGAACTGCGGCGAGGCGGCTCATATAACGGCCACCACCGCAGCCGCAAATACCACTACAATCTTAAAACCGTCCCTTAACCCCTTACGGCATCTGTCAAAGTTTTTAGCTCCCGCACTCTGTGCTGTGAAAACACTGAGTGAAGCCCCTATATTGACTGCCGGGATTGTCAGTATCGTTTCAATCCTATATGCCGCTGCATGGGCCGATATTTCATTGATGCCAAACTAGTACATCATTGCATTCATTCCTGAGTAATCAGCACTCGCTGTTCGCGCCATCGCTGCGTTGTCGTCAGTCAACAATTGCTTTAGCAATTTGATACCGCATCGCCTCCTTCCTCCGCCTTGCGCTGACGCAAACATCAAGCACTGATTTGCTTCAGGATTAATGCAACGATGTACTAGATATTTAATTTACGGTGCAATAGTGCCATAAAACATTGTACTTTTCAGTCTTTTCGGGAAGATTTTACTCTATATGCCCAGTATTTATTCACAAAAAAATTCATCGGCATAGTGACCAGCAGATTGAGGCCTGCTGCCAATACATTTCCCAGGAACTCCGCGTCAAACTGTATCAGTCCATATCCTGCAAAGGTTTCCGCCAATCCCTCCAGATACTGTGAAAGCCGTATCCAATCGATCCAGAACACCAGCAGCGCTGAACTGGTCAGAAATCCCCATAAATATGCCGCATAGGTCTTAAGAAGCACCTTCCACCAGACACGCTCACCCTGCTCAGGATCCGTCTTAAATACATACCTGCTGCTCCAGTAATAGGCATTCAGCACGCTCAACATAAAACCGATAAAATACGCCAACAGATAGGGCATCCTGAAATAAACCAGGACACAGTAAATCCCCTCGCTGACCAGCGTGTTAGATATTCCCACAATCCCAAATTTGATAAACTGCAAGAAATTCCTCATACGCTCATTCATCCTGCTCCAGCATCTCATCAATAATAAATGGCGGGCGTTTCCTCGCCGCATCCAGGGCACGCCAGACATACTCTCCCAGGATCCCCATCATCAGGAGAATCAGACCGGAAGAACACAATACCACGCACATAAGGGACGACCAGCCTACTATAGGCGTCCCCACTGTAAAATACTCTGCAAGGACAATAATAAGCAGAATAATTGCCAACACATTAAAGCCAATACCCACATAAGTCATCAGTCGGATCGGCATATAGGAAAAGCTCATCATGGAATCCAGTACCAGCTTGAACTTCTTGGCAAAGGTCCAGCGGGAAACACCTTTTTCCCTGTCCTTCCTGTCAAAATATACCATGTCCGTCTGGAATCCTGCCCACAGCACCTGCAGCGTAAGACTGGAATTTTTCTCATCCAGACGCTCCAGCACCTCGATCACCTTCCGGTCGATCAGATAGCAGTCACAACCGCCTGCCGGCATATTCTTATTGACAAATTTTCGCACCAGGAAATAATACCTGTTGGCGAAAAATACCTTCACTCTCGACTCGTCCCTTGACCTGCGCACTGCCAGGACCACCTTATTCCCCTGTTTCCAGCGCTCGTACATCTCCGTTATCAGCGAGGCATCCTCCTGTAAATCCGCCTGCTTCGTCACCGCGCAGTCGCCGGTGCAGACCGAAAGCCCTGCGAGAATCGCCGCATGTTCGCCGAAATTGCGGGATAGCTTCACCATCTGCACATTTCTGTCCAGTTTTCGGATATCGTTCATTACCTGCCAGGAACGATCCTCTGATCCATCGTCCACAAATACGATCTCATAATCCCCCAGGCTTCCCAATATCTTTGTTTTCAGATCCTCATACAGATCCATCAGTGTATCTTCATTGCAATACACCGGAACTACTATTGATATCTTGCTCATTTACAAAACTCCTGTCCCATTGCCGCCTGCTGCCCGTTCTGCTTCCTCCAGCACCTTCCGGTAAGTGTCATAGTCACGAATGTACTCTTTTTCATCATAGTGCCTGCTTGCCAGTACCAGAAGCACGGAATCCCTGGAAAAATCATACATATCCTTCCACAGCATGGCAGAAAGGTAAAGCCCCATACGCGGCCTGTCCAGACTGATGACGGCTGATTCCCTGCCGTTATCCACTTTCACTTTGCTTTTTCCGCTGACATTGACCAGCAGGAACTCTGTCTCCCTATTGGCATGCTGACCCCGAACCACCTCGCTGTCAGAGCCATAGATATAGAATACTCGCTTGATGTCAAAAGGAATGTCTTTTCCTTCGCCTTCGATGACCACAAGATTTCCCCTCTCATCGCCCAAATCCGCAAATTCTATTAATTGATACTGCTCCTCCAGCTTCATTCTTACACCTCTTGCGCGCTTCAGCGCGTATACCAGTCAATACCTGGAAATTATTTCCAGGCTTACATCCCTCTGCCTGCCCATTTCCTCAGAATTCATTCAGACATTGAATGACCCGCATCTGCTCCTCCTGCGTCATTCCATTGTACATGGGAAGCGACAACACCGTATCCGCGTACCTCTCTGTGATCTCCAGATCGCCCTTCCGATATCCCAGATAACCATACGCCTCTGAAAGATGCGGCGGCACGGGATAATGTATGATAGTCCCAATCCCCTTCCCGTCCAGATAATCAATCAGTTCCTGCCGACGGTTTGTGCGGATCACATATTGATGCCACACATGGGTCACGCCCTTCCGGACGGCAGGCAGAATCAGCTTCTCATTGTGAATCAGCCTTGTATAGCGCTCCGCAATTTCCCTGCGCTCCGCCGTGATCTCCTCCATATGGGTCAGCCGCACCCTGAGCATGGCCGCCTGCAGTTCATCCAGTCTGGAATTGGCGCCCACCACCTTATTATAATACCGCTTCTCGCTCCCGTAATTGCGATACATCCTCATGGCCCTTGCGTATTCCTCATTGTCGGTAACAATAGCCCCCGCATCCCCGAATGCGCCCAGGTTCTTTGAAGGATAAAAAGAAAAGCAGCCTATGTCCCCAAAAGTCCCTGTAACCTTTCCTCCAACCGCTGCGCCGTGAGACTGCGCACAGTCCTCCACCAGCCGCAGGTCATACTTTCGGCATAGTCCCACGATCTTATCCATATTGGAAGCCTGTCCATACAGATGAACCACAAGAATCGCCTTTGTCCTTTCGGTAATCTTCTCTTCTATTTTATCCGCATCAATATTGTAAAACTCATCCGGTTCCACAAGAACCGGCGTTGCACCGTTGATCGTGATTCCCATCACACTGGCGATATAGGTGTTGCCCTGCACAATGACTTCATCCCCGCTGCCGATCCCCAGCACGCGGAATGCCAGCCAAAGCGCATCCAGTCCGCTTGCAAGTCCGACACAGTACCGAGAACCTGTATACCCTGCAAACGCCTCCTCAAAAGCCGACACCTCAGGTCCCAGCACATACCAGCCGGACCGCAGTACCCTCAGCGCAGCCTTCTCAATTTCCTCCTGATATTTTTCAAATCCCCTGTCCAGACGATTAGGCATGATTTTATCAAACATAGCTACTCCTTTTATTTTGTTTCCGACAAAGCCGACGCCTTGCTCCATTACACCCTTTTACAGACCACCAGCATGGATAAGCCTGGTAATCTTATGCCTATCCTGCTGAACATCCTGCTGAATCCGAAATCCAGGTTCAGGCAGACTGCCGGAATCAACGTCAGCAAATGCTACTGCGAAAATTTCCAGTATGCGGTAACTTCGTGCTCCGGATCTATAGGTAAACGCAGGATTTTTTTACAAAGTGTACCATAAGAAGCGAAAAAAGAACTCACGTTCCTCCATTATCTCTAATTCAGGTATCTTGTCAATCACCTTAGCAAAAGACTTTCTGTTATATCTGCGCAGATTCCTTACATTCTTATCATGCTCGGAAAACTTGCTTTGATGTGCAGGCAATGTAAACCGCCGTTTCTGATCCGTTCTGCCACCTTGCCAACATACCCCACATCATCCTCTATATACTCCAGAAAATCCATCATGATTGCAAAGTCAACCGACTTTGCTTCCATTTCCTCCAAAATAGTGATATTTATGGATTCTCTTATCCTCGGAGTCCATGTCCTTATAGGCCAGACCAACTGCATATACATGATTCCGTTTATATCTTTTGAACAATTCCCTGTCAAAATATAAATCTCCTGCGCCAACATTAATATAAGCAGTATGCCTGCTCTTCCTGTACAGCTTGTCAATGTAAGCAGAAAATGCTTTTATGACACACTGTGCCTGCTTAATTCCCATGGATGCCTGTATAGCACCCTCTCTATATCTTCATTGAGATCCATTGTTTTCTCCTCTTCCCATTATTTTCGTCCAAAAGCCTTATCAAATCCCGCAAAATCGCATAGAAGTGCGTCCCTTGGGGCATACTGTAATGATTGGATTCGCGGCAGAGGCCTGCGCGTCATACTGATAGACCACTATCTGCCCATTTTCCGCAATCAGTCCGGCTCCTCTTTTCAACAGTTCCTCCTCTACCTGTCCGCCAGGCACTGCAACAATATAGTGGGACTGTAAGGTATCCAGATGTTCCAGTACATAATCCAGCGAACAAAAATTAATGCCAAAACCGCCTGGCAGCGCATATAGCTGCTGCCAGGGTTCTACCGCCACCTCTCCGTCCACTATGTCATAGGAAAGCCAGATCACTGTATTTTCCCAGCCAATACCCGGCGTATATTCCATCTTTTCCTGAAGAAGTTCCCTCATGCCCTCTATATCCTCTGCAAGCTTTTCCTGCCGAAAGGGCGGTAACCTGTCGTACTCAATTCCCGGCTTTACGAAAAAGAAAAGGCAGAGGACGAGGCCGACCACGACTTGGACAATTTTATCCACGATTTTTGCAGAATACATTCCTATTACCAGAAACCCTACCAACAAAAAAGTAAGCAGGTGACGTCCCCCGTCATTCATGACGTACAGAAAACAGATTGCCGCCATCATAGCCGCATAAACCATTGCCGTCAGGAATGCCAGTTTAAAACCGCCTTCTTTTTTCCTGTTCTTCCACTCTGCAGCCACTATCACAAGGAGCATCACACCTGTGGTTCCGTATACCGCGTACATACTACCTGAAAAATTTCCATATTGCAATGCCACGCGCAGGAAAACCTTTAAGTCCAACACACAATGGATGAATGTCTGCCAAAGCGCCTCCAGACCCGCTCCCAGTCCCTGATCCACAAATGCCCGCACAATAGAAGTCTCCACAACATCAATAAGATAATTCGCGCTCAAAAACCTGCTGATCATCAGATACCCCGCCAAAAAAACCAGTCCTGTTCCCGCCATGGCCATGCACCGTATCTTCCCATGCTTTCCGGCCGCTGTAACGGGATACAGCAGGAACAACATAAAATAAGGACGCATTAATGTCAGGATACCGGCAATGACGATCATTTGCCACAGATATCCCTCCGCTTTCCCTGACCTATAGGCAAACAGATATCCCATATACCATAGCAGCAGGGCGCAGCAAAAGATTTCAGGCATACAGGACATGATAAACCTGGTTAATGGAGTAAACAGGCTAAGCAATACCACAATTGTGACCAACTGCTTCCGAGTCGGTCTTGCCAGATATCCAAAAGTAAACATTCCTCCCATCAGACAGACCAGGTTACACAGAAACGGGGCGAAGGTATTCCATCCAAACACCTTTCCCCAGATCACCCACGGCGCTATCAATACCGGACTCCATACGGCAAATGACAGCACAGGTGCCCTGCTTTCATTATATCCGAAGTATCCGCCGGGAACACCGCTTGTTAAAACGCCTTCTACCTGCTTATAATACAGCAATTCGTCATTCCAGTAGGAGTTTGGCACATAAACGTCCCCAATTGTCCTTCCATATACGGCACAATATATCACGCATAAAACCAATGGAAGAATCCCCAGAATACCGGCCCTCACGATCCTCTTCTTCCATTCTGCGTTATTCCAAATTTTATTTTGTTTCCACAGCATCATTATTTTTATCAGTAACTCCTCCTGCCTGCAATTGGCATAGGTTTATTGTATCATATGTCCCGCAGGTGACGGGCAGAGACCCGAATAACCAAAGGTTTTTCAGGATGCTGTGAGATCGGAAGAGCACACGTCTGAACTCCAGTCACAGTTCAGGA